>NZ_JAAOYS010000005.1:0-388367 GCF_011759495.1 Dyella sp. SG562 | reverse complement strand
TCTCTTTGGTTACTTTCTCTTTGGGCCAGCAAAGAGAAAGTGACTCGGGCGCCGGCAGGCGTCCGAAATGCCCGCTGCATAAGCGGCCAAGTCGCCGCACCGCGAAAACCAGGCGACACCGCAAAAGAACCCCGCCCTACGCCGGAACCCCAAGTTCAGGGCTTGAAGCCCACCGACTCCCACAGCGGCGCGGGGTCGTACACGCTGCCATTGGCGATAGTCTTGGCAATGCGCCGCGTATTGTGGATGTCCGCCAGCGGATCGGCGTCGAGCAGCAGCATGTCGGCGCGTTTGCCGACCTGCAGGGTGCCGACCTCCTTATCCAGGCCAAGCACCTTCGCCGGCACGCTGGTCGCCGCCTGCAGCGCTTCCATCGGAGTGAAGCCGGCCTGCACGTAGATCTCCAGCTCGCGGTGCAGCGAATAGCCGGGGATGCCCTGGTCGGTGCCGGCCACGATGGTCAGGCCCTGGCGGTGCAGTTCGCGCAAGGTGGCGAGCATGTACTGATACCGCTTGATCGAATCCTCGGTGTGCTCCGGCGCCGCGCCCGTCGCATTCAAGGCGGCGGCCAGCGGCGCGGCGACGTGGTCGATGCCGGGCTCGATCGAGCGCAGCGGCATGGTGCTGGGGCGGTCGAACAGTTCGAACAGGGCGATGGTGTCGTCGAACACGGTGTGATGCTGCTTGAACAGCGCCAGCTGCCGGCGTGCGCCGGGCGTCTTGAAATCCAGCGGCGGCAGCGGCTGCCCGCGCTGGACGCCGAGCAGATCGCGCATCACGAAATGAATGTGGTTGATGCTGTCGTAGCCGGCTTCCACGGCCTGCGCGCTGGTCATGCCCTGGGGCACGTGGCCGGTCACGGTAAGGCCGAGCTTGTGCGCTTCGGCGGCGATCACCGGCACCAGTTCGGGTTTCATGCTGCTGTAGATCTTGATTTGGATCGCGCCGGCCTCCTTGTAGCGCCGCACCACCGCGCGCGCCTGCTCGGGCGTGTCGGCGGTGATCGCCCCCAATGCGATCGGGCCGCTGCCGTCGACGATGCCGGCGATCAGCAGGCGCGGGCCGATGCCGCGGCCGGACTGGATCGCGTCGCGCACGGTAGTGATGAAGTCGAATTCGTTGCCGCAGTCGCGCACGGTGGTGACGCCGGCGGCCAGGTAGATCGGACCCCATTCCACCTGTTCGTAGTGCGCGTGCATGTCCCACAGGCCGGGGATCAGGAACTTGCCGCTGCCATCGAGCACGTCCAGGCCAGGCTCCGCCGGTGGCGCGGCGCCGCTGGTGTCGATGCGCGCGATGCGCCCGTCTTCCACATAGACGGAGGCGTTGCGCCGCGCCGCCGCGCCGGTGCCGTCGATCAGGGTGACGTGGGTGACGACCAGTTTCTTCGAGGCGGGGCGCTTTGCCTTCTCGGTGAGTCCGGCCAGCGCCTGCAGGTTGTTGTCGGCGGCGTGCTGAATGAAGGCGGGCAGGGAGTCCTCGTAGCCTTCGCGCACGGCCTCGAAGTGATCGAACTCGCTGTCGGTGGTGACCACCGCGGCGAGCTTCTGCTGCTCGTCCAGCCAGGCGGTCTCGTTGCCCCAGACGAGGCCGCTGATCACATAGCCCTGCAGCTTCACCGGCTTGCCGTGGGCCTGGATCTCCAGCGCGCCGGCCGGCTGGATGCTGACCTGTCCGTCCGGCGGTACGGCGATACGCGCGGGCTTGCCCTTCGCCAGCCAGTAGCGCAGCAGCATCTGCTGCATCGCCACCGGTGAATAGCCGTCCACCAGGAAGGTGTTGTCGGTGACCGGATGCTGCGTGGTCTTGCCGGCGCGCAGCAGGGTCACCTTGCCGCTCTTGGCGTCCAGGGTGAAGCTGTCGTGCATCGGCGATTCGCGCGAAGACTGTCCATCGCTCTTCAGCGTCAACGGATGCGTGGCGTCGGCCGCGGTGAACTCGGTCTTCAGCGGCACCTCGGTGCCGCGGTCCTTGAAGCTGAAATCCGAACGCAGCAGCAGGCGCCCCTGATCGTTGGAGATCGTGTAACTCTCCTTGCCGATCGCCTGCGCGAACTTGTGCAGCACGAAGCTGCCCTGCTCGGCGGCGGGCGGGGTCTGCGCCGCGGCGTGCGCTGACAAGAGAGAGAAAAGGACGGCGAGGGCGAGCGAACGAGCGAATGGATGCGGCATGTCGGCTCCCTTGGCTACGGCGCGGTCGATACGATCGGCGTAGGTCGGGGTGAGCGTGAGCGAACCCCGACGCTGGCGTATCCGGTTCGCGATGTGGGGGCTCGCTGGCGCTCATCCCGACCTGCGAAGGACGTGGGCGATCAGAGCAGCCGCCCCCGCCGATGGCAAGAGCCCGAAAGTCATTCCCCCGAAACGAAACAGGCCCCGCCATGGCGGGGCCTGTCGCGGCACGCAGGGGTGAAACCGGCGGCTTACGCCTCGGCTTCTTCCTTGTAGGCATCCACCGGGATGCACGCGCACATCACGTTCTTGTCGCCGTAGACGTTGTCCACGCGCGCCACCGGCGGCCAGTACTTCTGCAGGCGCAGGCTGGGCAGCGGGAACACCGCCAGCTCGCGCGGGTAGGCGTGCGCCCACTCGCTGCCGGCCACCGCGTCGGCGGTGTGCGGGGCGTGCTTGAGCGGGTTGTCCTCGCGGTCCAGGCGGCCGTCCTCGATCGCGCGGATCTCTTCGCGGATCTGGATCATGGCGTCGATGAAGCGGTCCAGCTCGTGCTGCGATTCGCTCTCGGTCGGCTCCACCATCAGCGTGCCGGCCACCGGGAAGCTCAGCGTCGGCGCGTGGAAGCCGAAGTCGATCAGGCGCTTGGCCACGTCCTCGGCGCTGATGCCGGTGGCGTCCTTGAGCGGGCGCAGGTCCAGGATGCACTCATGCGCCACCAGGCCGTTGCGGCCGGTGTACAGCGTCTCGTAGTGCGCGGCCAGGCGCTTGGCGATGTAGTTGGCATTGAGCAGCGCCACCTGGGTCGCCTTGCGCAGGCCCTGCTGGCCCATCATGGCGATGTACATCCAGCTGATCGGCAGGATCGAGGCCGAGCCGAAGCTGGCCGCCGAGACCATGCCCACCGTGCCTTCGCCGCCGAGCGTGCGCGGCAGGAACGGCGCCAGGTGCGACTTCACCGCGCAGGGGCCCACGCCCGGGCCACCGCCGCCGTGCGGGATGCAGAAGGTCTTGTGCAGGTTGAGGTGCGAGACGTCCGAACCCCACTTGCCCGGCTTGGCCAGGCCGACCAGCGCATTCATGTTGGCGCCGTCGGTGTACACCTGGCCGCCGTGCTTGTGCACGATCTCGCAGATGGCGACCACGTCTTCCTCGAACACGCCGTGCGTGGACGGGTAGGTGATCATCAGCGCGGCCAGGCGCTCGCTGTACTTCTCGGCCTTGGCGCGGATGTCTTCCAGGTCCACGTTGCCGTTGGCGTCGCACTTGGTGACCACCACGGTCATGCCGCACATCTGCGCGGAAGCCGGGTTGGTGCCATGCGCGGATTCGGGGATCAGGCACACGTCGCGGTGGTCGTCGCCGCGCGAGCGGTGATAGGCGCGGATCGCCAGCAGGCCGGCGTATTCGCCCTGCGCGCCGGAGTTCGGCTGCAGGCTCACCGCGTCGTAGCCGGTGCACTCCACCAGCATGGCTTCCAGCTCGTCGATCAGCTGCTTGTAGCCCTGGGTCTGCTCGGCCGGCGCCAGCGGGTGGATGTTGCCGAATTCCGGCCAGGTCACCGGGATCATCTCGGCGGTGGCGTTGAGCTTCATGGTGCAGGAGCCGAGCGGGATCATGGTGCGATCCATCGCCAGGTCCTTGTCGGCCAGCGAGCGCATGTAGCGCAGCAGTTCGTGCTCGCTGTGGTGGGTGTTGAACACCGGGTGCTGCAGGAAGGCGTCCTGGCGCAGCAGGGCGGCGGGCAGCGCGTCGGCGGTGGCGGTGTCGGCTTCGTCGATGTCGCCAAGCTCCGCACCGAACAGCGCGGCCAGCGCCTGCACGTCGGCGCGGGTGGTGGTCTCGTCCAGGCTGATGCCCACGCACTGGCCGTGGATCTGGCGCAGGTTGAGGCCCTTGCTGGCGGCCTTGGCGTGGATGGCGTCGGCGTCGACGCCGGTGATGCGCAGCGTGTCGAAGAAATCGCCGCCCACGTCGAGGCCGGCCTTGCGCAGCGTCGCCGCCAGGATGGCCGCCAGGCGATGCGTGCGGCGCGCGATGCGCTGCAGGCCGTCGGGGCCGTGGTACACGGCGTACATGCTGGCCATCACCGCGAGCAGCACCTGCGCGGTACAGATGTTGGAAGTGGCCTTCTCGCGGCGGATGTGCTGCTCGCGGGTCTGCAGGGTCAGGCGGTAGGCCGGCTTGCCTTCGGCGTCCACCGACACGCCGATCAGGCGGCCCGGCATGGAGCGCTTGTAGGCGTCGCGGCAGGCCAGGTACGCGGCGTGCGGGCCGCCGAAGCCGAACGGCACGCCGAAGCGCTGGCTGTTGCCGATGACGATGTCCGCGCCCCAGCTGCCGGGCGAGGCAATGAGGGTGAGCGCGAGCAGGTCGGTGGCCACCGCCACCAGCGCGCCGCGCGCGTGCATGGCCTCGGCGGCAGCACGGTAGTCGTTGATGGTGCCGTAGGTGTTGGGGTACTGCAGCAGCACGCCGAAGCTGTCGACGGTGGCGGCGTCCGCGGCCGGGCCGACGTGCAGCGCGATGTCCACGCCGTCGGCGCGGGTGCGCAGCACTTCCAGCGTCTGCGGGTGCACGTCGTCGGCGACGAAGAATACGTTGCTCTTGGATTTGGCCGAGCGCTTGGCCAGCGTCATCGCCTCGCCCGCCGCGGTGGCTTCGTCCAGCAGCGAGGCGTTGGAGATGTCCATCCCGGTGAGGTCGGCCACCATGGTCTGGAAGTTGATGAGCGCTTCCATGCGGCCCTGCGAGATCTCCGCCTGGTACGGCGTATACGCCGTGTACCACGCCGGGTTCTCCAGGATGTTGCGCAGGATGACGTTCGGCGTGTGCGTGCCGTAGTAGCCCTGGCCGATGAAGCTGCGGAACACCTTGTTCTTGCCGGCGATGGCGCGGATCTTCGCCAGCGCTTCCACTTCGGTCATGGCCGGCGGCAGGGCCAGCGGCGCGGCGGACTTGATCTGGCCCGGCACGATGGCGTCGGTCATCGACTCCAGCGAGTCGTGGCCGATCGCGCGCAGCATGTGCGCGATCTCGGCGTCGTTGGGGCCGATATGGCGCTCGATGAAAGCCTCGTGGTGCTCGAGGTCGCGCAGGGAGGGGGAAGCGGGCTTGGTCATGACAGGGGCGTCCGGAGTGCCTGAATACAGGCAGGACGTGCGTGCCGCACGTCAGGCGCCCCTCTGTCCTTTTGCCTGAGAGTTTGGAAGCTCGCGCTTCGTGCCCCTTCGGCGCCGGATCTAACCGGTCTCTCCAGAGTTGTTCCGCGGCGGCGGTGGTATGGGAGCCTGAGCGATTACGGGCGTTGCGCCTTCGGCAGCGGACCTGTCCGCTTCTCCCACCGCGCCTTAAGGGGGCGATTATACCCAACCTGTGGTCCCTTCTCCCCTCCGGGGAGAAGGTGGCGGCAGCCGGATGAGGGGCGGGTGCTCGCGGAAGAAGATCGACGAAGCGTCGCTTGCTTTTGTGCTCTCGCTTCACCGCTCCGTAGGCCCCCCTCACCCCAGCCCTCTCCCCGCAGGGGAGAGGGGGCAGAAGCTTGGCGCCGTGGTGGTTTTAACGAAAACTTGCGCGTTCCCCCGGCGCGACGGAGTAGCGTTTGCCGGATCCCCTCATTCAGGTGCATCCATGCCCCATCCCCCGTTCCGCCTGCGCCAGCTCGACCACATCGTGCTGCGCGCCATCGACCCCGCGGCGCTCGAAGACTTCTACTGCCGCGTGCTCGGCTGCACGGTGGAGCGGCGGCAGGAGGCGATCGGCCTGGTGCAGCTGCGCGCCGGCGCCTCGCTGATCGACCTGGTCGGCATCGACGGCAAGCTGGGCCGCCTCGGCGGCGCGGCGCCCGGCGCGGAAGGCCACAACGTGGACCATATCTGCCTGGCGGTGGAGGGCTACGACGAGGCGGCCATCCGCGCCCATCTCGAAGCGCACGGCGTGCGCGTCGGCGAGAGCGGCTTGCGCTACGGCGCGGAGGGCGAGGGCCCCTCGCTGTATCTGTACGATCCGCAGGGCAACATGATCGAGCTGAAAGGGCCGCCGGCGCAGGCCTGAGCGGGGCGAGAGGCGGCGCATCGAAGGGGGCTTCATGCGTGGCGTGGTGCATCGGTGGTGCGGACGGGTGTGCGGACTGCTGGCGCTGGCCGGCATCCTGGCTGCCTGCGCGCCATCGGTACGCCGGCTGGCGCCGCCCGCGCCCGACGCAGCCCTGAGCGTGGCCAAGGCCGCGGCCATGGACGCCATGCGCCAGGCCTCGCCGGAACGCGCGGCGCGCGGCTGGCTGCGCTGCGCCGCGGGTGCGTATCGCGCGGCGCTGGCCGGCGGCGCGGTGGCGGACGAAGCCGTGGCGCTCGATACGCAATGCACCGGCCATCTGCTCGACTTCCTGCTGGCCACCGAAGACGAACGCTGGAAGGCGCGCACGCTGGACGTCGGCGGCGATCCGCTGGCGGTGCAGCTGGACGGGCTGTCGCCGGACCTCGCCGGCGCCCCCATGTTCGTGCGCGCCGAGCGCATCCAGATCTCCAGCCTGATGTTCGGCCAGCGCTTCGCCACCAACGGCTTCGGCGTGGCCCTGGTCGCGGCCACCCGGCGCTGCGAGGGCACGCCGCGCTGCCGCCTGTTCCCGCCGGAAGGCGTGACCCGCACGGCGGTGGCCTGGGTCGAGGCGGATGCGCAGGGCGGCACGCCGCGCCTGGTCTTTGCCGATCCGCTGAAGCGGGGCAGCCTGGCGATCGGCCCGCGCGAGTACGTGCTGTCGATGGACACCACCGCGCCCTACGCGATGCTGGCCGATGCCTCCCAGCTCAAGCAGCTGGCGATCCGCAACCTGCTGGTCAACGGCCGCGACATCGGCGTGCGCCAGGGCGTGTACCTGCTGGAGGACTACGACCCCGGCAAGATCCCGGTGGTGATGCTGCACGGCCTGGGCGGCAGCCCGCTGGTGTGGGCGCGCCTGACCAACCGCATCCAGGGCACGCCGGCGCTGCGCTCGCGCTACCAGGTGTGGCACGTGGTGTACCAGACCAATGCGCCGGTGCTGCTGTCGCGCCTGCGCGTGCAGGGTTTTCTCGATCGCACCTGGGCCGCGGTGGACCCGGCCGCGCACGACGCGGCGCGCGCGCACATGGTGCTGGTCGGCCACAGCATGGGCGGCATCATCGCGCGCCTGCTCAGCGCCGACAGCGGCGACGTGCTGTGGCGCGCCGCCTTCCTGGTGCCGGAGCAGCAGCTGCACGGCAATGCGGACGACATCGACACCATGCGGCGCGTGCTGCGCTTCACGCCGTATCCGGGCGTCGATACGGCGTTCTTTCTCGCCACGCCGCATCACGGCAGTCCGGCCACCGAGGATTTCTTCGGCCGTCTCGCCCAGCATCTGGTGAAGCCGGGCGGGCCGGAGCTGGATGCGATCGCGCGGCTGGTCAAGGCCAACCCCGAGGGGATCCAGCCCGACCTGCTGCGCGCCTACCGCGAACGCGGCCTCAGCAGCATCAGCTCGCTGCGGCCGGATCAACCCGTGAGCCGCGCCGCCTGGTCGCTGCTGCCGGTGGCGGGCGTGCGCTACTACACCATCGCCGGCAGCCTGCCCGGCGAGGCGGTGCCGGGCGATGGCGTGGTGCCGCTGGAAAGCAGCTTCCTGCCCGGTGCGGTGTCCACCACCACGGTGACCTCGGGGCATCGCGTATACCGCAACGACGAGGCGATCAACCTGATCGTGAAGACGCTGGGCGAATCGCCGTAACGCTGCGCTTTACAGCTGGCTCATGCCGCCGTCGACCACGATCTCGGTGCCGACGATAAAGGCCGATTCCGGCGCGGCCAGATGCAGCACGGTCGAAGCCAGTTCCTCCGAGGTGCCGAAGCGGCCCAGCGGCACCTGGTTCTGGATCTGCGCAGCGGTGCTCTCCAGCGTGGCGGCATCCAGGCCCAGCTTGCCGTACAGCGGCGTGCCGATCGGGCCGGGGCTGATCACATTGACGCGGATGCCCTGCGCCAGCAGTTCGCCGGACAGCGTCTTCGCCAGCGAGATCAGCGCGGCCTTGCTGGCGGCATAGACCGACGATGCCGGCATGCCGATATGCGCATTGATCGAGCCGTTCAGCACGATGGATGCGCCGCGGTTCAGCAGCGGCAGCAGCGCCTGGACCTGGAAATAGGCGCCCTTGACGTTGATGTCGAACATCTCGTCCCAGAAGCTTTCCTGCACCTCGGCAAACGCAGCGAAACGCGCGATGCCGGCGTTGATGAAGACCGCATCCAGGCGGACGGCTTGCCCGGCCAGCGTAGCGGCGAGCTGGCGCGCGGCGGCGACGTTGCCCGCGTCGTTGCGCACGGCCAAGGTGCCATCGCCGATCTCGGCGGCGGCCCGTTCCAGCGCGGCCGCGTCGCGGCCGGTGATGACCACGCGCGCGCCTTCGGCGGCGAAGGCTTTCGCGGCGGCGAGGCCGATGCCGCTGCTGCCGCCGGTGACGAGAACGGTCTGGTGGGCGAAACGATTCATGGCGTGTCTCCAGTGAGTGGGTGTTCAACTGGAACAGATGCTGCGCCTGCGGCCCGCCGGTGCCGTGCCGGCGCTTCGACGGAAACGTTCGACGGCATCGAACGTTTTGCCGTAGCATCGCTGCGCACCGCAAGGGGAGACGCCATGCTGTCGGACGACGAACTGGCCCTGCTGGAAGCCATCCGCGAAAGCGGCAGCCTGTCGCGTGCGGCGGCGCGGCTGGGCAAGGCGCCTTCCACCGTGTCGCATGCGGCACGCCAGCTGGAAGCGCGCTTCGACGCGCTGCTGTTCGACCGCCGCCGCTACCGCCTGCAGCTGACGGTTGCCGGCCAGTTGCTGGCGCAGGAAGCGGCTCGGCTGGCGCTGGAAAGCGCGCGCCTGGGCCGGCGCGTGAAGCAGGTGGCCAGCGGCTGGGAAGACCGGCTGTGGATCGTCACCGACGAGCTGCTGGAATTCGCCACCCTGCTGCCGGTGATCCGCGCCTTCGATGCGCTGGCCTCGGGCGTGAGCCTGCGTGTCACCCACGAAGTGCTGGGCGGCACCTGGGAAGCCCTGCGCGACGGCCGCGCCGACGTGGTGGTCGGCGCCACCAACGAGCCGCCGTCGATGCCGAACCTGCAATGGCGCGAACTCGGTGCGCTGGAATGGGTGTTCGCCGTGTCGCCGCGGCACCCGCTGGCGAAGGCGAAGGAACCCTTGGCACGCGAAGCGATCCAGGCCCACCGCGCCGTGGTGGTGGCCGACACCTCGCGCCAGTCGGCCGGGCGCGCCTACGGCCTGCAGGGCGGCCAGCCGGTGCTGGCCGTGCCCAGCATGCAGGCCAAGATCCTGGCCCAGCGCGACGGGCTGGGCGTGGGCTGGCTGCCGAAGCAGCGCGTGGCTTCGCTGCTCCGGCGCGGCGAGCTGGTGGCCCGGCGCACCGCCGACCCGCGCGAGCCGAACACGCTCTACGTTGCCTGGCGCGGCGACCACGAAGGCCGCGCCCTGGCCTGGTGGCTGGAGCAGTTCGCGCAGCCGCGGCTGGCAAAGCGGCTGGTCGACGGCATGGACGCCTTCGCCGAAGGCTGATGCCGCCCAGGCAACCTTTCCCGGCCGCCACGGTACCCACAGCCAGCCGACGTCCATGGGTCGCCGCCGCGAGGCCATCGATCACGTGCATACCGGAGCGCAGTACCACCAGCGGTTCATGTCTTCCCCGCGCGACCTGGCGGTGCGCGAGAGGTTTCAGCGGATGGCGCTGGGCCTGCTGGCCACGGGTGACGACATCCTGGATTTCGGCGCCGGTACCGGTATCGACGCGAAAGCCTACGCCGCGCGCGGGCACCGGACCTTCGTCTACGAACCCGCGGAGCCGATGCGTGAGTATCTGCAGATCCATTGCCGCGACGAGCTCGCCGGCGGAAGCGTGATCGAACTCGGCTCATCGCTGGGCTGCAAGGTACGGGCGGTCACCGCCAACTTTGCCGTGTTCAATCATTTCGCCGATCACACGGCGCTGTTCGCGCAGTTGTCGGGCGTGCTGGGCGAAGGCGGCTTCGTGCTGGCGAGCATGCTCAATCCTTATTACCTGGGCGACGCGCGCTACGGCTGGTGGCGCCGGAATCTGCCGAAGCTGTTGCGCCATGGCCGCTATACCTTCGATACCGCCAGCGGCGTGCACCGGTTTGCGCCGGGCGTGGTGGTGCGCGCGGCGGCGCCGTATTTCCGGCTGGAACGGCTCGCGCCGCGCGGTCCGGGGATGCTGGTGACGCTTTATATGTTTTTGCTGTTCCGGCGCGTCTGAGATGTGGAAGGACTGGGTCAGGCCATTCGTACGCCCCTTGCCGCAGTGGTCGGCGGTGGCCGTGGTGCCGGCAGCGCCGCTGGTGACGGCGGCGCTGCGCTGGGATGGACAGGCGGTGGACGTGACGGCGGATCACACCGTGGCGTCGCTGCATCCGCTGACCATCGCCAGCAGCGTCGACGGCGGCGCGCGTCCCGTTCTCGAATACCGCGACGGCGCGAGCGGGCGCCTGCTCGGCAGGCTGCAGCTGGTTCGCGACAGTTCGCTGGCCGCCGGGGTGGCGCCGTTGGCGTTCTATCGCGTCGAAGCCGGTGAGCATCGTTGCCTCGCCTGGCCGCTGCGTCCGTGGAATGCGTGGCTGCAGAACCGCGGCATGGCAAAGCATGCGGCGTCGAATCACCTGAACATGCCGCCGGCCGCCGCGCAGCAGTTGATGATCGCGTATCTGTGTCCGAGGCCGGTGGTGCTGGTTTCGGTGGCGGCGGAGGAGCACCGCAATATCTTTCCCATGGACCTGATCGGGCCGCTGGAGCGCAGCGGCTTGTACTCGCTGGCGCTGCGCAGCACCAATGTGTCGGAACCGGTGCTGCGCGACGTGCGCAAGGTGGCGCTGTCGCATGTTCCGGCCGCCATGAAGGGCATGGTCTACAAGCTCGCCGCGCATCACCGGCAGCCGCCGCAGGATTGGAACGGCTTGCCGCTGCCCCTGCGGCCGTCCAGGGAATTCGGCATTCCGGTGGTGGCCGGGGCGCTGCGCATCCAGGAGCTGGCGATCGTGCACAGCCAGATCATCGGTTCGCACACCTTCTTCCTTGCGCGCACCATCAGCAGCGAGGACCGCGAGGAAGCCGCCCAGCTGCATCACACCGCGGGTTTTCACCAGGCCTACCGGCGCCGGCGGCACCAAGCCTTGCCGGAGGTTTAGCGTGTGAAAGGCATCGCACGGTGCATATCGATCTGTTCGATCTGCGATCCGCGCTTGGACCTTGTTCCGCTATGTCGAGGCACCGCTCTCGACGTGGACGCGCGAGCGACTGCCGCGCTTGTGCATGCCGCGGAAGAGCAGGGCGACCAGCGCGCCAGCTCCTTGATCGAAAGGCCCGAAACGACGAAGCCCGCCTTTCGGCGGGCTTCGTTTACAATTGGTGCCCAGGAGAGGTGTCTAGGCCAGTTTTCGTAAGCCTTGGTAATGCTCGCTTAACCGCAAAAACTCCACACGTAACAGCCATCTAGTCCAGTCTTACGCGGCAATAATCCCACGAAATACCACAATATCCCTAACTATGATTACGCCAGATTTTTCGCCAAGATTTGTCCCATGGCGAGCTATCGGAAACGCGGCAAAATCTGGCGGGCGGAACTCTACCGGGACGGGCAGAGGGAGTCCGCGAGCTTCCCCACGAAAGCAGAGGCCGTCGCCTGGGCAACCCAGCGCGAGCAAGAACTGATCGGTGGCCAGCTGCCCGAAAGCACGGTCAAGCAAGCTCTCCGGCGCTATGCCCGAGAGGTATCACCAACCCATAAGGGTGAGCAGTGGGAGATTGCCCGGCTTGGCCTGATGGAGCGCGATCCCATCGCTCTGCTTCGCATGGATAGGCTCAAGGCATCCGACCTGGCGGCATGGCGGGATCGACGCCTCAAAGTCGTCTCAGGAGCCTCTGTGGCCCGGGAGATGAACCTGCTCAAGTCACTGTTCGAGGTGGCGCGGAAGGAATGGGGGTGGCTAAGGACCAATCCATTGGTAGACGTTAAGCGTCCGGCATCCCCGCCAAGTCGCAAGCGCCGCATCACTGAGGACGAGATTCGCCGGCTTACCGCGGCCTTTGGCCTGAGCGAAGGCGATGCCGCGGATACGGCAACTCAGCGTACCGGCTTGGCCTTCCTGTTCGCCCTGGAGACAGCCATGAGGGCCGGGGAGATCCTTGGCCTTCAATGGCGCGATGTGCGGCCCAAGTTCGTGATCCTGCCGAAGACCAAGAATGGGGATTCGCGGGAGGTTCCACTATCCAAGCGGGCTAGGGCGATCCTAGATGCTCTGCCGGGTGACATTGGACCTGTCTTCAATGTGGAGTCGCAGGTCCGTGATGCGTTGTTCCGGAAGGTCCGCGACCGTTGCCAGATTGCAGACCTTCACTTTCACGACTCGCGGGCCGAGGCTATATGGCGCCTATCCAAGAAACTAGACGTCATGGAGCTAGCCCGCATGATCGGCCACCGAGACCTTCGCAGTCTCATGATTTACTACGCGACCTCCGCTGACGAGCTAGCCGATCAGCTTGGATAGCTTCGCGCCATTCCATCAGCTCTTTGGCGATCCACCGTGGATGGCCGTCGCTGTCCACCCGCTTGGGGAAGCCAGGCTTGCAGGCCAGGTGATCGCGGACATAGGTGGCGCTATAGCCTAGTAGTTCGCCGGCCTGGGCTGCGCTCAGTGAGCGGTACTCGAAGGGGATGTCGATCTTCTCAGCGGCGCTCATGATCTACCTCTAGCCTATTTGTCCCATCGCGAAACCCTTTCAAGATCGCATCAACGCGTGTCAAACACTCACTTGCGGCAGAAGATGGCGACTGATGCCCGAATTCGCTAGACACATTGAACTTCGCTCCGGTGGCATTGACGTGCATTTCAACGCATACATACCATCCATCCTTGCTAGAATGAACTCGCGGGAAGCCGTAGCGATACAGATCAGTTAGGCATTCCTCAAGATCCATCACACACCTCCGGCGGCTCAGGCAGCGGCATCCAGTGGGTCGGCTTCCATTTGTGCGAACTGTTGGCGTAAGGCTCGTCCCATTCCCACCCGATATTCCTTAGACCATCGCCCTTTTCCCATAGCGCGTATCCTGGCGATCCCGGTTGATACTTGGCCATATACGTTTCACGCTGGCCAAAATCAGCACTCCATCCAAGGATATGCGTCCCATCCCTCGGCGCCTCACTAATCGGCCTCCACTTCATTTCTCCCCCCTCTTGGCCGCGATGGCTCGGTCGATGGCTTGGTCCGCCTCTTCCTTGGTGTCGTAGGTGTCGCCCTGAAAGCAGAACGGATACGGACCTTCGAACAGCTCTCGATAACGCTCCGCATCCCTCGAATCCTCCGCAGCTCGCGGCGGACCGTTAGTGAGGAGAAGTGACTCCAAGTTCTCAGCGATAAGTGCTCCATCTTCTGCACTCATCGCTTTCTGGTTGGAGATAAGGTGAGACACCGCCTCCCCAACCACAGAGCATTCCTCGGCAGTTGCGCTGGCGTGGGATAGGTCGTCCCGTGCTTTCCATCCGGTCAATAGGTCATTGACCCAATCATGCACATATCTGCCTTCGCGATCCATGCCGATGGCAATTCGCCCGTAGCAACTTTCAAGCCACGCCTCGAACGCCTCTTGCACCTTCTGCTCGTCGGTCATGGCTGCACCTCCGGCTTGACTACGCCAATGCGACGCTTGCCGCACTTTTCGCATTCATAGCGTCCGCGTTTCATGATATGGACCATGAACCCGCGCTCGGTTCTAACGATGACGTTCTTTAACCACTTCCACTTGTGGCGTTTGCAGGCAGCGATCATCATCCCTTCTCCTTCCTGGCGAGCGTCGGGGCGGCGCAGAGAAGCTTTTCCAGTTCGTCCGTAATCTCGTCAGTCTGGCCTTTGGTGGTGTATCCAAAGCCACGAATCGTCGCCCACACGGCGTCATAGTCGAACTTCCCATCCGGCACGGCCGCGCGCTCGGCGCTGTGCATCGCGATGATGGGCGGCGCACATCCTCCGCACTCCACCACCTTCCCCTGCGCCTCACCGCCTTGCGCGGCTTGCGCGGCTTGCGAGTGGGGTTGGGATTCGTTCATGTGAGACAGCATCACTTCGCGGCAGTCATTCCAGCCGGCGTTGTATTCATGCTCACGAACAGTCACCCCGTTGCGTGGCAGTTCCTCCGGCACCTTCGCCGCCATAGGCTGCGCCATACGCGCGGAGAGGGATTCGCCGAATGACTCTTCGATCCAGAGATGGATGTTCGACAGTTCCCAGCCCTGATGCACGAATACGAAGTCTGCTACCTGTCGAAGTGCGGCCATGACATCGGAGGCGTAGACCATGCCATCCGTCATCTGCACCGGATCGCGGGTGAGGTGGGCGTCGAGGGCTCTATTAAAGCGAAGCTTGGCTTGATGTACTGCCTCTTTGTGGCTAGCTCGCTCGTTCCTACTGGTGGCATAACCATGACATCCGGCTGCTGTTACTGCCGCCGCAAATGCCTCGCGAAGCTCCTGCTCAAGCGTCATCTCACTCATGGCCGCTTCTCCAATGTTGCACGCCATCCGCCATCACCAGAAAGGGCTTCTTGATATCGGCCACCCATGTCACCCCATGAGCAGATACGTTGATCTGGCTGAACTTCGTACCAAAACCATTTTCCGTTATCGTCCTGAGCGAGCCACTTAGCCCATTCTGGTGCATCCTTCCAATCAGGCTTCATGGCTGTCTCCGATGGCTGCGCGGGCGGCGAGAAGCTTTCGCGCTTCGCCTATGTAGTGATCATCGCCTTCATCGCGTAAGCCGCAATACGCTCCACCATGTTGATCAAGGCATTCCGTTACATCGCTTAGACACGCCCTAAGCGCCTCGTTCTCCTTACGTAGCGCGGCGAGTTCGTCAAGCAGGGCTATGGCTGTGGCGGGGTTGAAGGCGGCGATGAACTTCGCATTTGCGTCTGCTTGACGCTTGTTTGTGTCAATGCCATCGAAGCCATTCCATCGAATTAGACATTCATGGTCGGGTCCATGGATTTCGTTTATGCGAAGCGAGAACTGAGGGCGAAGCTTGCCGCTAAGTCGCGACCACGGACCGGGCGTCGCCTTCTCCGCCACGTCGCGCAGATGTTCGTGGCTGGTGGTCATGCGTCCCCCTTCTTGGCTCGGGCGGAGTCGATGGATTCGCTCTTGAGCGCAGCGTCACCGCACATATCGGGGTCGCGCAGGTCACTATCCAAGCCTTCCACCGGATTCACGACGTGATGCCACGTCAGATACTGGATGGCGCACAGACGTAAAGCTCTCACCTCCGCTTGCAGGCGGGTGCGGTCGGCCTCGAGGGCTTCGAAAAGATCGGCCCGGACATACTGGACTTCTACGTCAAGCACTGACTCTTTCCACCAGCTCACACCATCACAGTCGCCGGGGAACGGCTTATCGCTATCCCATTCCTGATCGGACACCTGGAGATAAATCCGCTCTGGAGCCGTGAGCACAACCTTCGGCACCTGTTCATCCGTGTAACTCGTCATAGGGAGTGACCTTTGGCTTTGCCGCGATCTAGAGCGAAGTCAAGCTCTTGTCCATACAGGGCACTGATAGATGGAACGCCATTAATGGGTGAGACACACACGACCCATGGCACTCCAGTGTTTAGAACATCACGGTCTTCTGAGTTTTCTCGAAGTTGCCGATAGCGGGCGGCATCTAAAGCAAGCCTCTCGATATCCGCCCCATAGTCGCCAGACGGCTCGATGCCGTGGCGCCTGAGCGCGGCGTTGATCTGTTCCAGCGCGATGCGCAGGCCGGCGTTGATGGCGGTGTCGGTCATCAGTGCTTCCTCAGACCGATTCGATGGACACGCCGACGATCACGGCTAGCGCCTGGAGGATGTCGCCGCCATAGCAATTGCCGGAGCCATAGCCACCGTCGCCGAGCTGCTTAACTTCGCCATCCTTAGCAAGCTGCGCCTCATCTCGCCATTCGTCCTGACGAGTCTCACTCCAAGAATCGAAATCAGCCGGATAGGGAAGCTCCATCCACCAGCAATCGTTGTCCACGATGAAACGCGCGCCAGGGTTGTCTCGGATCAACTGCACAAGGTCTTTCTTACTCATCACGCTCTCCTTTGTAGGCGGCAATGGCGGGCGCTGATCTCCGCATTCGTGAGCCGGAATCGAACCGGCGACCTGTGGGCCTTAGCAAGGCGCCGCTCTCCCAATCTGAGCTACCACGATCCTCTGATGTATGCCTCGCTTTGGCGCTACCTACTCGCGAAGCATATCAACCATCAGTAGCGCATCAGCCTGCGCATTCATTGCCATAAATCGATTAGAGATCGCACCGGCCGCACGCTAACTCGGCTCCACAGCGTTAATCCAACTACCGGATGCCTCCGGGTTGCGATGCGATCTGTAATGCCCTCAAGCCGTGGAGGGCGGCACGTCCAATCTATTCGGCAGACTCCCACTGGTTAGGAGCTTAGAAGCGGCTATACCGGACTGCCTTATTCCTGCATCTCGCTTACACGCCAAGTCGATCCGTCATATCTCGGATGCGTTCGATGTAGGCGTCAATCAGGTCTGCGGCGCGATGGATTGCAGAGCCCACCGGATATCCGCATGGCGGTCGGCCGGGCTTGTTTGCGTCTTCCTTCGGGCATCGCTCACGGGAGACCGGATTGAGACGGTCAGCCAGTTCAGAAAGAACGATATCGATAGCATCGAGGCTTCTATCCAGCCTGCTGAGCGCTTCATCAATGGGTCGCTCCTGGGAAAAGGCCTCATCCTTGTCATAGGTAACTTTGGCACTTGACTTCATGGAACTGTTTGCGAGCAACATGACTACCTCCGATTTAAGCGGCAAACCGCCGCGAAAGTTCTTCATCCGAATCACTGATCCCCCGAGCCAGCCTGACCACTTGGGACCATTGGACGGGGTTGCAGGAAAGACCGAACTGAGACGGGTCATCGCCTAGGCAGAACGCCATCTGGATCGCTTCCGTAGCCTTCGACTTAGAAAGCTCTTTAGACGAGCGCGGCAGCACGATCACCGAAGGCTTCCCATCGCCCATGTCCAGGCCCGGGATGATTCGCCAGCTCAGCACCATGGCCGTGAGGATGTGCCGCACGTCGTCATGGCTTAGGTAGCCGCCATGCCACTGCATGGCCGAAAGGCATTCGCACGCAGCGTTGAACAGGTTCTGCTGCGCCCGGCTCATGGGTTCTTCGCCGGAGAGTTGCCAGTCGTGGAGCTTTACGGATTTCATGCCGCCTTCTCCTGATATGGCCTGAACTGCCACAACGGACAGCTCGTTGCCGAGCATTCGCGTATGAGCGCCCGGAACCCAGGCTCAGCATTCGTAGCCGTGCAGCCCATGCACTCGGCGCACTTGGCCCGTATGGCCCTCGCCCTAGTCGGCGCCTGAGCGAACTTCTGGATGGGATTGGTGATGGGTGAGGACTTCACGCAGCCTTCTCCTGAGCAATGGCCTCGGCCTGCTTTGGAAGCTGTTCCTTGAGGAATGAGCGCTCATCGGTGGTGAAGCACCCTCCTTTGCTAGGAGCGCGCCACAAAAGCCGCTGCTCCTCCTGAGGAAGCTCGTACCAAAGCTCAGCGATGGCATAAGCGTCCGGCTCTTCAGCCAACAGGTATTCTTTGATGGCATAGACCGATCGCCAATTGCGTCCAACCGCAGCCTGATGGTGGAGAAGCGCTTGAGCCTCCTTCTCCTCATCGCTCATCAGCTCATAGCCGCCTTCGGAGGTGTTGGCGACCTCAATGGCCTGGGCGAGCCGGTCATCGGTATACGGCCATGTCTTGGAGGCGCGCTTGATGACGGCCTTCTTTGCCATCTGCTCGAACCATTCGACCCAGGGACCGGCTTTCTTCTTGGCATAGGCTGATGACTTCTGGCGGATCTTTTCCAGCTCAGCAATAGGCATCGTTTCGCACAGGATGTCTCCATCCTTGGTCTTCGCGACGCAATAGGCGCCCACGATGGGACCGCGATCAGCCTTGAATGCATCCGCGCGATGCTCAGGCATAGCCGCAGGGCCGTTATAGGCGAACGAATCGTCCTGATAGACGATGTCCGCGCGTGCCCAAAGGATCGAGCCGGAGTCCGTGGCGATCTTGATCAGGCCCTTGTAACTGATGTCCAGAACGATCTGGCCGTCCCGGGGAACCAGGTAGGCATATCCATTCGCCGGATTCAGCGTTAGTCCGGTCGATGCCACGTTGATCATCGCCAGCTGCACGCTGTACGGATTATTGTTCGCCGTCTGCATGGCGTAATCCGTCTTCATCAGCATCTGCATGGCGAAGATGCTCTCCTTGTCATAGTTGACGACATGGGTAGCGGCTATCTTCGTGAACCGATCCTTCGACTTCTGGATTGCTGTCTGATATGGAGCCATCTCGTTCATCGAAATCTCCGCACGCTACAACCCGGCGTGCGCGGTGTTGGGAATTCAGTCGTTAACAACCCGAATCCGCGGCTTCACTCGCATGCGAGGTTTGCGGTTCCGGTGATGACCTGCGCTGTAGAACTTGAAGTACCACTCGGCTAGGCGCTGATCGTTTGTTGGTGCGTCGCATCCAGCGAGACTGTTAGGACGCGTGCGGGTGATGGGGTGGATGGTCATGGTGCACCTTCCTTCTCGGATAGCACCGAGTTGGAAGGAATACGAAATGGCGGAAGCTTTCTATCCGCAACGTTCCGCGCAATGGCCTCTTCCGTCATCTTCACCGCGTGAGCGATAGCGTCTTCCTTGCTCCATTCCAGATAACGGTTGTCGTGGTTGACGATGTTCATCCACTGCGAATCCCACAGCCGAACCTCGCCATCCGTGGTAGCTTTAGACGCATCGATGTAATCAAGGATGAGTCCAACCGCTTCGGTGACTTGATCCAGCCGAAGGCCTGCGATGAGTTTCACCAAATGCGGCTCTAGCTCTGAGCGATTGAGCGTCACACTCACGCCACATCCTCCAAATAGGCGCCGGCCGCAGCGAGTTCAGCGCAGGGGTTCGCATCCCCCGCATTGGCCGGCATGGAAAGGTTCGCCCGATACGACATGCGGATTTCGCGCATCATGCGGAGCGATTCGACACGGGCGATGGATTCGCGCTGGTCGGGTGAGTAGTCGATCAGGTCGGTGAGGCACATCAGCGCTGATCCTTCACGAGACCGATGTATCGGGTGAGCGGAGATGGCGCACGGAACTGACTCGTCAACGCCCACGCATCGAACGCATCGCGTAACTTCTCGATCTGCTCGTCCAGCAAGTCGCAGTAGCGGTCATCGCGCTGACTGCGGTCCTTGAGCGGAAGGCCACGGTCGATGAGCATCGACATCAGGCAGGCATCATCCGGACCTTCGTCCTCAATGAACTCCCGCACGAACCGAACGTCTCCGCGCATTTCTTCGAGGCAGTCAAGCTCGAACTGCGCTGTAGCCTCGACGGAGCTTTGCTCGCGAGCGTCTTGGGCATCGACCACATCGGACCAGTCGGGTAGGGCGCTCATGACTGCACCTCGATGGCGTGCAGCATGGCTTCGCGGAACGCGTTCCAACCTTCTGCGAACTCGGTATTTGGGCAGCTATAGATGTCTTTGGCATCAGGCAGCGCCGATTCCAAGCGCTGCTTGGGGTTCAGTGCACCGAGATAGAGCTTGTCTCC
Source organism: Dyella sp. SG562 (assembly GCF_011759495.1). Classification (NCBI taxonomy): domain Bacteria; kingdom Pseudomonadati; phylum Pseudomonadota; class Gammaproteobacteria; order Lysobacterales; family Rhodanobacteraceae; genus Dyella; species Dyella sp. SG562. The sequence continues at coordinate 368,480 of NZ_JAAOYS010000005.1, read as the reverse complement.
AACGACGAGTATGTTCGGCGTCTGGATATCAACCACTGCGCACATTGCGGCATGATTGATGTCTGCCACTTCCGCTACCGGCCTCATGGCGCACCTCCGATGCGAGCCAGGGCGGCGCGCAGACTTTCAACTTCAGAGGTGAACACTGACGAAGTAAGGCGTGCTTGCTGAATCGCTTTGCGCTGCAAACGATCTGAAGCGTTGATCAGCTCGGCAACCAAGGGAATGGTCGCTTGCTGACGCCCCGTTTCGCGATCAACTTCGAACTCGCCCGTATCGAGCATGTCAGCGGCAAGCTGCATCAAAGCCAGCACATCGACCTTCTCGCCAGCCGCCTGCTTCGCCAGCGTCTCGTAGTGGGTGCGGGTCTTGTCGGTGTTCATCAGATGCACCCCTTTACACGAAGCACCCACACGAAGCCGGCGAATGCGGCCATCGCGATCAGGAACGGATACGAATCGGCCCACGAAGCGGGCTGCTTGTCGCTACCCGGAGTGCCGGGAGGGCACTCGAACTTCACGACCTTGGCGTTAGCGCGGAATTCGGAGCGGGCCGTGCGGTGAGCGCACATGTCGCCGCGGAGTCGGGCACGGCGAGCGATGAACTCGGCGTTGGTGATGGAGGAGCGATGCGTCATGGCTCAGCCATCCATCGCTTCAGCCAGCGACTCGTAACGAGTCAGGCCGTTGTGAGGTACAAAGCGATAAAAGGCCGTGCCGCCCTTGTTGCTGAGGGCGTAAGCATCCGGCATGAAGTCACCAGGCGTGGCGACCTTTGCGCATACGATCAGGGTAAGGAAGCCAACCTTTACAGCCTGACCAACTTCCCATAGCTGCTTGCTGTTGCTGATCATGTCTTGCCCCTGCGCCATGGATTGGCGGCATGGGCAAAATATAGTCCTGTCCTATGAATCGTTCAATAGGTCAGACCTAACTTTGTTCCTATGGGAAATGGATGATCCATAGTTTCTGACTATGTTTCAGCCAAAGCGCCTTCTGCGGCGGTGTTCGACCATCGTTGCGATGACCTTGCCGGGCGTGTTTGCGTCGATGCGCAGGGTGGGGTAGTCGGGGTTAAGTGGGACCAGCTCAATCAGCCGCTCACCGTTGGCATCTAGCCCGCGGTCCCGATACTTCTTGAAGGTTGCCTTTTCCTCACCATCCAGCTTGGCGACAACAAGGTCTCCAGGCCGAGGCTGGATGTTCGGATCTACCACGATCACGTCGCCAGGTTGGAACTCTGGCTCCATGCTATGCCCCTCGATCTTGAGGGCGAACGCCACCCGCGATAGGTGGGACGCCAGCTCCGGATCGATACCAATGGACTCCATGCCTTGCCCCCGCGGATATGGATCGTTGCTATCCGACCAGACGCCAGCCTCAACAAATGAGATGAGGGGAACATCTCGCATATCTGGGGAGCCATGGACAAGGACAGAACCCTCCACGGGCCTTGCCTCGCCTGGGAGCATCTCGCCTTCGCCACTCATCAGCCAGAGAAGGTTGACGCCAAACTCCTTTTGCATGCGTAGGAGCTTGTCGTTGGCGGGCATGAACTTCCCATCAAGCCAATCTTTGGCGGTGGGCTGAGAGACGCCGAACTTGCCCTTTAGGTAAGCCTGCCGGCCACGGGTTGCCAATCCGAGCCGATCCATACACATGTTCAGGCGTTCGGGGAAGGTTGTCTTCGCGTGTCGTATAGGCATATCCAATATTCTATTTGCCCAATGCATAGGCTGCCCCTTGCTTTGGAACATTGGTTGGCCCTATGCTCAGGGCGCCATGACCAACAAAGACTCCCTCAAGAAAGCCATCTCCCTCGCGGGCGGGCAGCGCCGTTTGGCCGCAGCGTTGGGCATCAAACAGCCATCGATCTCCGAATGGCTCAAGCGCGGACAGGTTCCGGTGGAACGTGTTGCACGCGTCACTCAAATAACCGGAATGACGCGCGAAGAATTGAGGCCCGACATCTTTGGCCTTGGCGAACCGATGGATCGCAAACGCGGGAAAGCCGCCTAAATGGAAATCGCGAATGTTCATGGCAAAAAAATTTGCCTGAATCAGGTTGGCAACGATAGGCAATTGCTGACAACCGCCGGCAACCGTCCAAAGGACGCGCCTCAGAGGGTTCTCCGGCAAGTGGAAACGGAAGCCCAGGCTCTCGCTATCTCTATCCAAGCCAGCACGCACAAACTCGATTACATCGCCGCCCGCATCGGCAAGTCCCGCGGCTACGTCTCGCGCATGCAGAACGGCGAGCGCCCGATCCCCGAGAAGCTGGTCGGTCCCCTGTGCGCCGCCACGGGCAGCAATCTGCTGCTCCAGTTCATCGAGCTACAGGCCGCGCTCAACGAATTCGAAACCGAACGTTCGCAGATCAAGCGTCTGGCCCGTCTGCTGGAAGCCGCGTGATGAAGCGATCTATCTACGCGTGGTGCGTCCTCAATCCTAAGGCTCCCGCCGGTCTGCGCTGGCGGGTTTTTCGCAATCGCCGTTCCGCGCGTGAGGCTGTCCGCGCCAACGGTGGCGAGCTGTTCCAGATCGTGAGGGTTCGCTGATGAGTGCACATGCCAAGAAACCACAGATCGGCATTGTCGATAGCCCCAACATCCAGCACTACCAGCTGACGAAACCGCAGCTCAGGCTGCTGGGGTTCTTCGATGAGCTGGAGCGCTATCAGGCGCTGGCGAACAAGAAGCCGCCATACATGCGCCTTAAGAAGGCGGACTACATCGACATCGACGCCTCGATCCGCAAGCAGTCCGAGAACAAGCGGACTCTCGCTGATGTGAACTACAAGGGCTATCGCATCCTTTCGATGGGGGATGCATGAGAAAGACGCCCTTCAATCTTCGCGCTGGCGACCATGTCGAAACTGACTATGACGGGCGCAAGACCGTGCATGTCGTAGTCGCCCGCAAACTGACGCCCGAATCACGTTCCGGCGTGTCCTATCGGATATCCCCCAGCCCACGCAAGGCTGCATCTGATGCGTGGCTTGATGCTGCATGGTTTCGCCACGCCTATGGCTATGGCGCTGACGCGGAGGGCGACCCATGGTGATCCGAAGCTTCGCCGAGGCTGTCGCCAAGCGTGACGCCGCCATGGAACAAGCCCTGAGCGCTGCCGAGCGCCAGGACGACGAATGGCCTGAGCTGGCCTATGGCTTTCTGTATCGCTACGCACAGCGCCACCAGGAGTTCGAGGCCTGGCACGTCACCCAGGCTGCTGAGCGGATGGGGTATGGCGCTCCGACCACGGATCGCGCCTGGGGAAGCATCTTCCGCAAGGCCATTCGCGAAGGCGTGATGACCATGGTCGGCTTGGGCAAGAACCCGAATCGGCATGCGTCGATGTGCCCGCGGTATCGGTCGATGGTGTTTGGAGGGAATGCGGCGTGAGCGCGGCTCACTACTACAACGAGATAGACCCGTATTGCGCCGCCTGGCTGCGCAACCTCATGGACGCCGGCCACATCCCTACCGGCGACATCGACACCAGGAGCATCGATGAAGTTCTACCCTACGAACTTGCCGGATACACGCAATGTCATTTCTTTGCCGGTCTCGGCGGGTGGCCCTTTGCCCTTGCGCTTGCCGGATGGCCGGTGGATCGACCCGTGTGGACTGGCAGCTGCCCTTGCCAGCCTTTCAGCGCGGCAGGTAAGAGAGCTGGGTTTGCAGACCAGCGGCATCTCTGGCCGTCATGGCAGCACCTCATCGCGCAGCGCCTGCCTCCAGTCATCTTTGGAGAGCAGGTTGCGAGCGCGACTGACTGGCTCGGCCTCGTGTTCGGTGACATGGAAGCGATGGACTACGCCATGGCAGCCAAACCTATCGAAGCCGCGAGCGCAGGTGCGGACCACTTTCGGGATCGCTATTGGATTGTGGCCGACCGTTACGAGCAATACGCCGGCACGGAACGGGAACAACGAAGCGGGAAACTCGGCCGGCCAGGTAGCGATACGACGAATCGTGCTCGCGCTTTGGCCAACCGCCCGGGCTTCGGATGGGGAGAAGGGTGGACCGAACATGACCTTCGGAGCCGGGGGATTACCGCTTCCGTCATCGGCCTGGAGGGTCGCCAGTACATCGAATGCACCGACGGAAAGGAACCGGTCTGGCGGCCTCTCCCTCCACCCGGAGTTCGCTGGCTGGGAAATGGGATACCCGCCAGAGTGGCTAAGCTGCGCGCCCTCGGGAACGCGATCGATCCCCGACCCGCAGCAGACTTCATTGCTGCGTACTGTGAATCCCGAGGGCTGAGCCTCGGTGATGCCGTGAAGGCTGCTGCGGCATGAACTACTACCCGCGCTACCCGGCCCACTACCTGGCCAAGACGCTGCACCTGACGATGCTGCAGGACGGCGCCTACACGCGCCTCATTGACTGGTACTACACCAATGAGCGTCCGGTGCCGCATGCCCAGCGGTACGCCATTGCGCGGTGCCAGTCATCAGCGGAACGCAAGGCAGTTGACGAGGTGCTGGCCGATTTCTTCGAGCAGCGTGACGACAGCTGGGCTAACTCACGCATCGAGGACGAGATCGCCAAGGCGGCACCCAAGATCGCAGCTGCCAAGGCCAACGGAGCGAAGGGTGGGAGGCCGAGGAATCAAAACCCATCAGTAACTCACGAAGAACCCAATGGGTTTAATTCAAATAACCCACTGGGTTTCTCAGAAAAACCCAGGGCGAAAGCTCCCCAATCCCCATACCCCATAACTAAAAGCGAGATAGAAAAGCCCGCGGGCGTGACGTGGGAAGGGGAGGCAGGTCGAGCCATGCGCGACGCTGGTTGTCACACGATCAACCAAAGCAACGTCGATTTTCTGGCTGCCCGCGATGAGGGTGTTACGGCCAAAGAACTTTCTGACGCTGTTGGCGATGCCAGGAGTCGCGGCATCAATGGCGCCGGGCTGTTCGCCTACGCCATTGGTATCGCCCGCACCAACCACGCCAAAACCGCAACCACCGTGATCGCTCCGCTGCCAAGGGCTGGCCCACAGCCGGTTCAGGGCAAGACGATGACCGCGATCATGGCACTTGAGGGTATGAAAAATGGACTGGATCAAACACGAACTGCTGACGGGCTTCCAGAAACTGCTCACGCTCGGCTTGGAACGACAGCCGGCGGGTGAGGTAATTCCGGGCACGGTCGCGACCTGGTTCGAGTCGATCACGCACCGCCGAGTGTTCCATGAGGAACGTGATCGGCCGCGGTTCCGAGCTGCATTCATCGACCTTGCTGGCCGCATGAAGCACTGGCCGACGCCGCAGGATTTTCTGGAGTCGATGCCGTCGTTTCAGGAGCCTCGCGAGCTTCCGCGGCTTGAATCCGAGGAATCCAAGGCCCGCGCCAGGAAGGCGATGGACGAGCTTGGCGAAATGCTTCGGGTCAAGGAGCCGAGGCAGAACAAGCCGCCGCAGATCCGTCAGACTGACGACTTCCCGCGCTGCTGCGAGAAGGGCACGAAGGAGCAGCCGGTATGCGACGAGTGCCGCGCTGAGGCATTGGCCGATCATGGTCCGGTGACGCAGTTCTGGAAGGAAGCTTCCACATGAAGCCGCTGCCTCTGCGTTGCCGCGTCATCGGCGCCCTACAGCTATCGCCCATGTCCATCGGCCAGCTGTCCTCGGTCCTGTCGGCCAACGTGCATAGCATTCGCCACTATGTCGAGGAGCTTCATCGCATGAAGGTGATCTCGCACCGCGGCATCGGGAGAGCCAATCGCTATCCGGTCAAGTTGTGGGGAGCTAATCCATGACCGTCCACATTTCCAACGCCCGCTGGGAAGCATTGATGAATGATGCTTCCGTATATCTCACCCAAGAAGAAATGGATGCCGGATGGCATTTCTGCCACCGCGATTGGGACGGATTACTGGTCGGGCCATCAATGCTTGAGTGGGATTCATGCACCTGTGGCATCACGCCTAAGGAGGCGACATGAAGAAGTACCACAGCTACCGCCCGACCGAACTGGCGGCACGCATCACTCTGAATGTGCAGGAACGCCAAGCGCGCGATCCACACTTCCTGATGGGCGACATGGTTGAAGGGGTATCGGACCGCTACGGATGTTCCCGCGCCTGTGCGTATCGATACTTGAGAATCGCCGTGGATGTCTTGGGAATCCCCTACGACGACGATCCCGTACGCATTGAACGGCAGCGGGAACGGCTCCTGGATGCCCGGGAAAACTCACGCGTCTACGGGGGCAGGATAGGTGTGGAGCGTCCTGGCGTTAGGCGTCATGTTGAGCATCGGGAGGGCGGGGTATGAGCCGGTTCTATGTGGGGCAGAGGGTGAGAGTCGCGCGAAGCACGCGGCCATATGGTCCGGTGAAAGGTAGATCAATTGTTCTGGATGGAATGCTAGGCACAGAGGCCACCGTTGTCGGAACTGTATCAAGTCCTAACGCCGGATTTCGAGAAAGAGGCGCGTTCGACACGAGTATTCGCCTAGAGAATGGCGTTATTGGCATGTGCCCGTCAGCATGCCTCGAACCCATCACCGATTCCTACGACAAATCCACCTGGGACCAGTGCGTATGGAAGCCTGAGCATTTGAGGTTTGGGGTATGAGCTTTACCGCCTCTCCGGTGCGTCGATTCTCCAGGAATAAGAATGGCCGGGATTTCGTGGTTGGCGATATCCATGGATGTTTCGACAAGCTTCGTGATGCCATGGTCAAGGTCTCATTCGATGAGGCTAAGGATCGCCTGTTTAGTGTTGGCGATTTGGTTGACCGCGGACCTTCCAGTGAGGAAGCAATCGATTGGATCGCGAAACCGTGGTTCCATGCAGTGCGTGGCAATCATGAGCAGATGGCAATAGGCGTGGCGTCTGGTCGCCATGACCTAATGAACTACGTCGGCAATGGCGGAGCTTGGTTCCTCGAAATCAGCGAAGATCGCCAGAAGCAGTTCGCCGAAGTGTTCGATATCCTTCCATATGCCATCGAGATCGATAGCGCTGTCGGTCGCGTCGGCATCGTGCATGCCGATATCGGAGGTGACTCATGGGATGAGTTCGTGACCGAAATCACTGGCGCTGATTCGAACAACAAGCGTCGTCGCATCAGCGAGGTTTGCCTCTGGTCGCGCTCGCGTGTGCAGGCGTTCCAAGGCGGCTATGCAATGGCACCCATCCGCGACCTTGCGCAGCTTATCGTCGGGCACACGCCAATGAAGGTTGATACCTGGTTGGCGAACGTGCACTACATCGACACCGGCGCTGTCTACGGGCGCGAGCTGACGATGGTGGAGTTGTCGCCATGAGATCCACCCGCACCCGCCGCATGGCAAAGGGCCAGCCTTGTCTCATCAGGCTTCCGCACTGTACGGGAGGCGGCGATGACACGGTTTTGTGTCACTACAGATTGTCCGGCTATTCCGGAACTGGTCTCAAGCCACCGGACTGCATGGGCGCTTTCGGTTGTATGAGCTGCCATTCAGTGGTCGATGGTCGCTCACCCATCCCCGAAGGCTACACGCGCGAGACCGTCCGACTTGCGCATGCGGAGGGGTGTCTTCGGACTCAGGCGTTGATTCAAGGGGAAGTGGCGTGAATAGCGGCGAAAAAGATAAAACTCCGTTTGAGAAGGCCAGGGATTTGGGCGTTCCGCTCATTCCCAAGCTTCCAGGTCCATGGACGCAGACAAACCATGACGTAGTGGCAGTCTGTGGTGAATGCGGAAGGTCAATTCATCGCATCGAAGGATATGTGTGTCCTAACGGTCGATGCCCAATTCAGATGAAGTCGACCTGCTGACATGCGCTCCAAGAAAGACGCCAACCATGATGTTCTAGCCAAGTGCTTTCGAGACCTCGGATGTACGGTCATGGATACGGTCAGTACGGGGATCTCTGGCTTCCCTGACCTGGTTGTCGGTTGTGTAGGTCGGAATCATCTCGTGGAGGCCAAGAACCCCAAGACCGCCTACGGTCGCCGCGGTCTCAACGACAACCAAACCGCCTTCGCACGGGACTGGCGTGGCGAACGTATCTTCACCGTCTCATCTGAGGATGAGGTGATCGCAGTGGTGCAGAACTGGAGAAGGGCGTGAAACGCAAGCCACGAATTAGGCTGGTGTTTGGACAGTGGAGGTGCGGTGTCTATTGCGGAGGCTACTACCTGTCAGTAGCTGGAGAATCGATGGTGGAAGCATTCGCAGAATGGGAGCGCCAGAAAGGCGACATAGGCATCAAATGAACGAGCTAACGCCTAAACAGGTCAAGGGTCTGCCTACTGCAGCGCTCAAGCTGATCCAGAGCGACCTGCGCAAGCGGTTGGTGCCGGATTCCGTACGACAAGCCCAAGCCTTCCAGCGGTCGCTGGTGTGGGTGGATAGAGAACTCAAACATAGAAAGAGGGGAGAGTGATATGCACATTGGCCGAATGATGGCTAGGCTCAACCCGAAGAACGTCCGGTTCGATGTCGGATCGGGAGGCATCCCCGAGCTTACTCCGCAGGACATCGCCGCTGCCCTCGGCATGGTGGAAGATGGCATCGGCCGGGAAATGCTCTGCCAGGTCTGGTGGCCGGATGGAGCCAAACTGACCGAGGCACACCTTCTCGAAGTGCTAGCTGACGCCCAGCGCCAAGAATGGCAGAGGCGGGAAGACGACATGCTGAATGCTGTGCTGGCCGTTGCCCAGCGTGGCGACCGTGCCCGCGGAATCTACGCATCGGCTCACGCCAATCGATGGCCGCGGCTGATCCATGTGAAGACCGAGCTGCCGTTTGCTGCGCCAGGCTACTTCAAGGTACGAAAGGCGGTTATTCGGGAGATGCAGGGGGCAGGGCTGTGCCCTATCTGCAATGGCCGAACGATCACGATTGACGCAACAGGTCCCGTCAGGATGTGCATGGCCTGCCTCGGCAGTGGCCACCAATCCGTAAGTAGTCGTGCACGGGCGGAAGCCTGTGGGATCGAGTGGAAGACCTTCCATAGCGACTGGCAGAGGGTGTACGAATGGACCGCCGAGCTTTGCGCCCAAAGCCTGCTCCGTGCACACCGTCAGTTCGTTGAGGCGATTGGTGGGTGTTAGGTCCACCATAAAACCCCATAGACTCGCGCGTAGTTGTAGTAACCTAGATTTGTCGGTGAATGCGTAGGCTGGTACGCAGCGTGGTGATGGCTACCTAACGCCATTCGCACATTTCGAACGTGTAGGTGAGAGCTGAACGCGCAGCCTTAATGCTGGAGATTGAGTTCGCAAATAGCCGGTCTAGTACGCTCTCGCCGGGTCAGGACGCTACCAAGCGGAATGTAAGCCGGAGTTCAGTGCCGACCACCGACAAGTACTGCCAGGACATGTCTGTGGGCTTTTAGCTCATGGCGTGTTCTTCGGGAAACCGATGACGGCCGGGAAAGACCGGCTCCTAATCCAGGCCCCGCCAAGCGCGGGGCTTTTTCTTTTCTGGAGCCAACATGCAACCGAGCCAAGACGCCTACAACTTGGTCAAGGCGTCCGAAGGGTTGCGACTGGATGCCTATCCCGATCCGGCTAGCGGTGGCGCACCCTGGACAATTGGGTACGGCCACACAGCTGGCGTCAGGAAGGGCGACTCGATCACCGAGGACAAGGCCAATGATCTTCTTGGCGAGGACTTGTCGATTGCCGCAGCAGAGGTGAGTCGGCTGGTCATGGTTCCTCTGACACAGGGCCAGTTCGACGCCCTGTGCGACTTCGTGTTCAATCTCGGGGCGGCGAATCTCGCCAGCTCCACGCTGCTCCGGGTTCTGAACAAGAAGGACTACTCCGGCGCCGCAGTCCAGTTCAAGTTTTGGGTGATGGCTGGCGGAAAGGCTATGCCTGGCCTCATCAAGCGTCGAGCCGCCGAAAAGGCGCTATTCGAGAAAGCCGCATGAGCCAGGAATTCACTACCTGGGCGCTAGGTCTTGGCGGATCGCTGATCTTGATGCAGATCGGCTGGATCTCTTGGCTGACGCGTCGCCTTGCTGCGCACGAGGTCAAGGTCGCTGAGGAGTACGTCCACAAGGACGCCATGGCCTTCTTCGACACCAAGACCTCTCAAGCCCTCCAGAAGCTTGAGAGCCAGGTCGATGAGATCCTCAAGACGCTCTACGAGCTGAAAGGGAGATCAGGGCAGTGAGCGAGGAACAGGGGGATAAGCTCGATCGACAGCTGGATGATCTGAGGCAGATCCTCAAAGATTTCCCGCGGCGCGGCATCAACGGTCAAACCAACGCCCATAACGTCAACATCAACGGCGGCAGCTGGATCAACACGCTGTTCATGGCGATCTGCTTCGCCTGCTCTTTCGTCAGCACGACCATGTATGTCGTTGCCCGGTCGGACTGGAACGCCGAGAAATCCGATATCAAGTCTCAGCGGCGCGAGGAAATCCAGCGCCTTGAGGGCGATATCAAGGAACTCCGCAGCCAAGCGGAGACCCAGCAAGCCTACCTGAACGAAATCTACCGGACCCTCAAGAAATGAGCACTCCCCCGATCATCATCATCATTGGGCCGCATGCCTATCACTTCGCCAATCTGGCGGAAGCGGCTGCGTTCCTGGAAAGCCAGAAGTCCGACGAAGTCGAGGCGCCACAGTCGTGAGCCTGCGCGACCATCTCGTCGACGACTGGCAGGAGTGGAAACGCTGGTGGTCGATGCGGTGGATATTGGTATCCGCTGCCCTTGGCGCGGCGCAGCAAGCGTGGCCCATGCTTCCGAGTGAATGGATAGCTGCATTCCCGCATTGGGTTCGGCTCGCACTTGGCATCGGAAGCCTGTCGACCGTTATGGCGGCAGGTGCAGCGCGGATTGTTCGGCAGAAGAAACCCGACGAGATCGCCTGACATGCTCGCCTCGCTGGAAGCCAAGCTCATTGCCATTGGGCTGGTTCTGGCTGCGCTCGCTGGCGGGTTCATCTGGTACGGCCACACCCGTTACGAGGCCGGAGCTGCATCAGTTCAGGCCAAGTGGGACATCGATAAGAGCGCCCAGGATGAGGCAGTAGGCAAAGCCTCTGCCGCCTCCGTCGCCCGCTTCAACAGCCTCACCAGCCAGTTCAACCAGCTCAGCGCGAAGTACGAGGAAATGACCCATGACCCGATGCCGGCTGTGGCTGATTCCGTGTCTGCTGGTGTACGCAACGGCACTCTCGGGCTGCGGGGAGAAGTCGAATGTCCGGTACATTCCGGCACCGTCGATGCCGCTACCGCCCGTTCCCGCGCCGCTGATGCAGCCGCCACCCAAGCCCTTGCAGACCGCGTCCAAGCTGCAATCGCTGCTGTTCGAGCCGGTGACGAAGCCGACCAGCGGGAACGCCAACTCGGCCAGCAGGTAGTGGCGTTGCAGGGGATTCTTCGGGCGGAACGAGAAACGAGTTCGCCATGACCGAAGGTAAGAAGCCGACCGACTGGGAGCGGATCGAATCCGACTACCGAGCCGGACTGCTGTCCGTGCGAGAGATTGCCGCTACCCATGGCATCTCCCATACGGCCATCAACAAGCGCGCCAGGACCGATGGATGGGACCGTGACCTGTCGGCCAAGATCAAGGCAAAGGCAGACGCGCTGGTTTCCAAGCGCGAGGTTTCCAGTCAGGTTTCCACGGAGAGGTCAGAAACAGACAGGTCGATCATCGAGGCCAATGCTGAGGTTATCGCCAACGTCAGACTGGCCCATCGCAAGGACATTGGAAGGGCACGCGTCCTAGCCATGGCCCTCCTTGAGGAGTTGGAAGGACAGACCAGCAACAGGGAGTTGATGGAAGAGCTGGGTGAACTTCTTAGCGGATCCAAGGAACAGGATGGGCTGTCGGACAAGATGATGGCGATCTACCACGCTGTTACCAGTCTGCCAGGGCGAACCAAGACCATGAAGGACTTGGGCGACACGCTTCACAAGCTAATCACGCTTGAGCGCGAGGCATACAGCATCGCTGATCCCAAGCAGATCAAGCTCGGCGTCTCCCTTGAAGACCTGATCGCCGGCGACGAAGACAGCAAGTGAGCCAGCTCGCCGCGGCACAGGATCGCATCCGTCAGTGGCGGGTCGATCCAGTCAAGTTCGTGCGCGACAACTTCGACATCGAGCCTGACGCGTGGCAATTGGATGCGCTGATGGCGCTGGGTGGCGAGACCAGCCCGAAGCGCAAGCTGTGTCTCAAGGCATGCACGGGTCCGGGCAAGTCGGCCACGCTGGCCTGGGCTGGGTGGCATCGACTGGCTTGCTTCGCGGCTAAGGGAGAGCATCCCAAGGGCGCGGCTCTGTCGATCACAGGTGACAATCTTAAGGACAACCTCTGGTCCGAACTGGCTAAGTGGCAGGGGCGTTCGAAGTTCCTGCAATCCGCCTTCACCTGGACCAAGGAGAAGATCTACGCCAACGATCACCCGGAGACCTGGTTTCTCTCGGCGCGGTCGTTTGCGAAGGACGCCAACACGGAGGCGATCGGTCGAGCGCTATCCGGCCTGCATAGCCAGTTCCCGTTTGTCCTGCTGGATGAGACGGGTGACATGCCGGTGGCAGTGGGCAAGGCGGCGCAGCAGATCTTCACGGGTGGCCCGAGAGACGCCGCGGTTATCCAGGCTGGTAACCCGACCAGCACGGATGGGTTGCTGTACGAGTCCTGTGTCACCGGTGCGGCGTCGTGGAAGATCATCACGATCACGGCCGATCCCGATAACCCGAGTCGAACTCCACGCGTCAGCGTAGAGCACGCTCAGGAGATGATCGACAGCTACGGGCGTGACAACCCGTGGGTGATGGCGACGATCCTCGGGCTGTTCCCGCCAGCCGGCTTTCGGTCGCTGCTGGGTATCGAGGATGTGAATGCCGCGATGAACCGGCACTACAGGGAAGCGGACTACGAGTCGTCAGCCAAGATTCTCGGTGTCGACGTGGCCCGCGAGGGTGACGATGCAAGCGTGATGTTTCCCCGGCAGGGCGTCGTGGCCTTCGAGCCTAAGGTCATGCGCAACCTGCGCACTACGGATGGTGCCGGCATCGTGGCTCGCAAGGAGCAGGAATGGAGCTGCGACGCCACTTTCATCGACAACACGGGCGGCTTCGGTGGAGGCTGGATCGACAACCTCCAGATGCTTGGTCGGCGACCTATCGGAGTGCATTTCGCCTCGGCGGCAGACGATGGTCGGTACGCCAATAAGCGTGCCGAGATGTGGTTCAAGATGGCGGAATGGATCAAGAACGGCGGGGCGATTCCCAAGGTTCCCAACCTCATCGCTGAACTGACCACGCCGACGTACTCGTTCAAGGGCGACAAGCTCCTGATCGAACCCAAAGAAGACATCAAGAAGCGCCTAGGCCGGTCGCCTGACCTGGCCGACGCCCTGGCGCTGACATTCGCTTACCCAGTCACTCCCCGTGGCCTCAAGCTGCCGAACTACGGCCAGCAGAGGCAGGAATACGACCCCTTCGCGAGGCTTCGAAACTAATGTGCTTCGGTGGAACCTCCGCACCCAAGGTGCAGCAGACGGCTGCGGTAACGCCCGTCGTGCAGCCTAGCCAGGCCGTGTCAGATACCGCTGACGCCGCCGCTGCGGCTGAGCGCCGTCGCCTCCAGTCGATCGCAGGCCAGCAGTCAACCATCGTCACGGGAGGCAGCGGCGCGGCGACCCCCACGGGCGGCTCGAAGACGCTGATCGGCTCCTGATATGGATGCAAAGGTGAAGTCTCCGCCGTCCCCTGGAGTCGGCGAGACCAAGTTGCAGCGTTACAAGAAGCGCGCACTTGCCCTTGACCGCGACCGCCAGACATTCGAGCCGCATTGGCGCGACATCCAGCGATTCATCTCGCCGCGCTCCGGTCGCTGGTGCTTGGCGGAACAGAACCGCGGCCACAAGAAAGATCAGTACGTCCTCAACTCCGCTGCGACCATGGCGTCCAAAACGCTTGGCGCTGGCATGTTCTCGGGGATGACGAACCCGGCCAGGCCGTGGTTCCGCTTGTTCACCACTGACCCCAACCTCATGGAGGTGACGGCGGTCAAGAACTGGCTGTACATCGTTGAGGAGCGCATGCGGTCCGTCCTGGCCCGCTCGAACCTTTACTACGTGCTGCCAAGCGTCTTCCGCGAGCTTGGCGATTACGGCACGGCGGCTGTGTACTGCGAGCCCGATGATAAGGATGTCATCCGGTTCTATCCGATGACGATCGGCACCTATTGGCTTGGTACCGACGCGAGGCGGGATGTCGACACGCTGCGCCGCAAGCTGAAGATGACCGTCCGTCAGATGGTCGAGAAGTTCGGGTATGAGAACTGCTCTCTTTCGGTGCAGTCGTCCTGGACGAACGGCAACCTGGAGGAAGAACGAGAGATCGAACACCTCATCCAGCCGAACGTCGACCGTGACAGCTACAAGCTGGACGCCAAGAACAAACCATGGTCGAGCTGCTATTGGGAGATCGGCAACTCGGACAAGTTCCTGCGCGAGTCGGGGTATGACTCCAAGCCATTCATGGCGCCGCGATGGGATCTGATCGGCGAGGACACTTACGGGTCGAGTCCTGGCATGGATGCGCTGGCTGACACGAAGTCGCTACAGGTGCGCGAACGCCAGCTTTCGGAAGCGTATGACAAGCACCTGGATCCGCCGACGTATGGCCCGGCTGAGCTGGACAACCGCACGGCAAGCTTCATCCCCGGACAGTTCACGGCCATCAACATGGGCCAGAACTCGGGGGGTATCCGGACCATCTACCAGACTCAGCCCGACTTCCAGGGCGCTCTGGCGGATAAGGGCGACATCATCCATCGCATCCGTGACTGCTACTACACCAGCCTGTTCCTCGCTATCTCCGGCCAGGTCGACGATCCTAGCAAGACCGCCTACGAAATCAGCCAGATCAATCAGGAACGCCTGTTGATGCTTGGCCCGGTGTTACAGCGTCTCAACAGCGAGATGCTGGATCAGATCATCGACATGACCTTCGAGACGATGCTGATGCAGTCTCAAGGCATGGACCCGGCAACTTGGCTTATCCCGCCGGCTCCGCCGGAGCTGGAAGGGCAGCCGCTCAAGGTCGAGTACACCTCGGTACTGGCGACGGCCCTCAAGCTGCTTGAGGTGGGTTCGATCACGCAGTTCATGCAGT
Source organism: Dyella sp. SG562 (assembly GCF_011759495.1). Taxonomy (NCBI): domain Bacteria; kingdom Pseudomonadati; phylum Pseudomonadota; class Gammaproteobacteria; order Lysobacterales; family Rhodanobacteraceae; genus Dyella; species Dyella sp. SG562. The sequence continues at coordinate 353,387 of NZ_JAAOYS010000005.1, read as the reverse complement.
TCATCGGATCTCTCGCTCCGCTCGATGCGCAGATTCTTGACGTGGTGGACTTCGATCAAGCCGCTCAGCAGGTGGGCAACGATCTTGGTGTGCCTCCGTCGATCATCCGTAGTGACGACGATATCGCCGCCATTCGTCAGCAGAAACAGCAGCAACAGCAGCAGGCCATGCTTGCTGCGCAGGCGCCGGCGGTCGCTCAGTACGCGAAGGCGGCGAAGGACGCAGGGCAGGCAGTGGCATCGCCTGGATCGCTGCTTGGGGCGGCTGGCGCTGCGGTTAACCAGGGCGCGGGCTGATGAGCGGACGCCGATCGCCAAGTCAGCAGGAAGCCGACAAGAAGCGCATTGAAAACATCCGAAATGCCGACCTCAAGGACATCAAGTCGCTGATGGATCACCCGGAGTTCCGTCGGTACATCCGTCGGTATCTGGAGATGACCAGCGTCTTCAAGACCACCTTCACGGGTTCCAGCGAGACCTTCTTCAAGGAGGGTCAGCGCTCTGTGGGAACAACCATGTTCGGCGAGCTGATGTCAGTCGCTGACGACAAGTACCTGGTGATGATGCGCGAGCGCACCAACGCCGATCTGTTCCCGCCAGACGTCGAGCAGGACGACTGACATCAAGCTTCATAGACAGCAGGCTGAGGCCTGCGAGGAGGAGGTATGTTCGTTGAATACAAAGTGCGTCCGGTGACTCGGTATCTGGTGACTCGGTACATGTCGGAAGGCGATGGCGCAGGAAGTTCATCCATCCAGGGTGAGTTTGATTCTGAGCACGTTGCCTATGAGGTCGGCTATGCCCTTTGCCGCGCTGAGCATGATCGCCTTGGGTATCCGGTGGGTGACGAACGCATTCAGTATCCGGAAAAGCCCGTGCTTGCCAGGGCACCAAAGCAGTTAGACCCGACAGATCAAGATTAAGCGATTGATTCCATTCCGTTGCGGGATTCCCCGTAACGACCAACCAAAGCCGCCTCCGGGCGGCTTTTTTATTGCCCGAGGTTCCCATGACCGAGCAGTCCACCGCCGCCGCTACACCAACCACGGATGCGGCCGCCGCCAATGCAGAGTCGACTACCGCGACGTTGGTCACCGACGCCGCGGCCACCAAGACCGACGCCAGTACGCAGACTGCGCCGGACACCACACAGGCCAACTCCGGAAAGGCCGATGAGGTGACCGACAAGCCCGCAGGCGCGCCGGAGAAGTACGAATTCACCCCGCCTGAGGGCACGCAGGTTGATGCCGCTTATCAGACGAAGTTCGAGGGCGTTGCCCGCGAGCTGAACCTGACTCAGGAGCAGGCAAACAAGCTGTACGCGCTCGGCGGCGAGATGGCACAGGCCCAGCAAAAGGCGTTCGAGACCGCTCTTACCCAGCAGTCCGATCAGTGGGCCGAAGCCTCACGCACTGACAAGGAGATCGGCGGCGAGAAATTCGATGCCAGTGTCTCCGTCGCACGTAAGGCGCTCGCCACCTACGCGACGCCTGAACTCCGAACCCTTCTCGAACAGACCCGGCTCGGCAACCACCCCGAGGTACTGCGCCTGTTCCACCGCATCGGCACGTCCATCGCCGACGACAAGTTGGTGAATGCCGCTTCCGCAGGTGGCAGCGAGCGCAAGTCAGCCGCCCAGGTGCTGTTCGACCACCCGTCTTCCAATCCTCAGAGGTAACAACTCATGGCTACTCTCACCGTTCCTTCGGGCGCTGTGACGCTGCTCGATTGGGCCAAGTCCATCGATCCGGATGGCAAGGTCGCAAAGGTCGCTGAACTGCTCTCGCAGTCCAACGAAATCCTGCTCGATATGCCGTTCATCGAGGGCAATCTGCCCACCGGCCATCGCGCCTCCATCCGCACCGGCCTGCCCACCGCGATCTGGCGCAAGCTGTACCAGGGCGTTCCGCCGTCCAAGTCGCTTCGCGCGACCGTGGAAGATGCTTGCGGCATCCTGGAAGGTCGCTCCGAGGTCGATAAGGACTTGGCCGATCTCAATGGCAACACTTCGGAGTTTCGTCTGTCCGAGGGCCAGGCCTTCATGGAGGCGATGAATCAGGGCATGGCGCAGGCCCTGTTCTACGGCGACTCCACGCTGAATCCTGAGCAGTTCAACGGCCTGGCACAGCGATACAACACCATCACGGTGGCGAACTCGCAGATCGCGAAGAACGTCATCGGTGCTGGCGGTTCTGGCAACTGCACCTCGGTGTGGCTGATCCTGTGGGGCGCCGAAACCATCACCGGCATCTTCCCCAAGGGTTCCCAGGCTGGCTTGCAGCACCAGGATCTCGGCGAAATCGACGCGTTCGACGCCAACAACGGTCGCTTCCGCGCCATGGCCGACATCTACAAGTGGAAGTGCGGCCTGCACGTCAAGGATTGGCGCTATGCCGTCCGCATCGCGAACATCTCGATGACCGATCTTCTCGGCCAGTCTGGCACCCAGGCCAATACGGCCTCGACGTGGTTGCCGAAGCTGATGGTCAAGGCACTGGCGCGCATTCCGCATCGCGGCATGGGCCGTGCGGTGTTCTACGCCTCGCGCTCCGTGAAGGAGATGCTGGCTGTCGGCGCGTTGGACAAGTCGCAGAACGTGCTGTCGATCCAGGATGCCTTCCAGCAGTACGGCAAGGTCGAACCCGGCTTCGTGGCACAGGGCGGCACCGTCAATGTGCTCGGCGTGCCGGTCCGCACCGTGGATCGCATTCTCGAGACCGAGAGCGCACTGACCTAATCCCACCTTCGATACGAGGAATCTCACATGTACGTCGACAAGCAGACCGAGTTCTCGGATTCGCAGGCGGTCACCGCTACTGCGATCTCCACGAACGTCCTGGACATCTTCTCCACCCTTGCCGGTGGCACCACCAACGCGGCGGGCATTTCGCCCAACGCCCGCATCGACATCGGCTCCGGCCCTGGCGACCTGTACCTGATGGTTTCGACCGCGGTCACGGCCACCGATACCGGCAGCGATGCAACCCTGACGATCACGCTGGAATCGGCCGATGACGCCGCTCTGAGCACCAATGCCCAGGTTCACTTCTCCACGCCGGCCATCGCCTTCGCCAGCTTCGCCACCGCCGGCACCACGCTGGTGGCGATCCGTCTTCCGGCTGGCCTGTACCGCCGCTATGTCGGTATCCGCTACACCGTTGCCAGCGGTCCGCTGACGGCAGGCGCCTTCGATGCCTTCCTGACGCCGGCCACCAACATCAACCGCATCTACGCCTCTGGCTTCACGGTCCAGTAAGGAGGGTTCGCCATGGCAAACGTCAAGGTTGTCGCCATCGAGAACGGCCACGATGGCGTGCAGTACCGCAATGCCGGCGAGGAGTTCGAGGTGGACGCCAAGCGCCTGAAAGACGGTTCGACGTGGTTTGTCGAATCGGTCAAGGCCGATCCCAGCATCAAGGAAGGCGCTGGCGAGTAACGCATATCCCCGAGGCAGTGACTTGAGAGGCCCCTAGTGGGCCTCTCTCTTTTTCAGGGCCGGCCATGACTTCGAAGATCGATATCTACAACCGAGCCTTAGCCCGAATCGGGGTGGATCAGTTCATTTCCGATCCGCAGGCGACGAGTAAGCAGGGCAACCTGTACCGACTGTTTTATGACTATTGCGTGGATCAGTGTCTGTCGGATTTCCCATGGGGCTTCGCAACGACCATTGTCCCGGCCGCCATGGTATCTGGTGATTCGCCGGCAGGATGGCAGTTCCAGTACGCCTATCCGATCGATGGCCTGGCTGTTCGTCAGGTTACCGATGCGATGGGAGCGCGAACGGTCTACATCTCCTACCTTCGCGATTGCTGGAGCGACGCCTATCGCGTCTTCCAGCCGCCCGCATGCCCCGTGCCTTGGAAGGTCATGACCGCCAACGCTAACGGCTCGGATGCCAAGGTGATTGTGACGGACTTGGATCAGGCCTACCTGCTTTACACCCGTCGCATCACAGACCCCAATCAGTTCGATCAAGGTTTCATTGATGCTCTTTCCTGGCGTATTGCCATGGAAGTCGTCACCACGTTCGTTGGTGTTCCTCAGGGCGCACAGCTCGCCATCACGCTCGGCAACCAGTACCGAAACGCTCTCCTCACGGCCCGTGCTCAGGCACTCAACGAATCGGGCCAGGACTATAAGCCCGACCCAAAGGCCATCGCGGCACGCGCATGACCGATCTCATCCAGCCTTCGTTTACGGGTGGCGAGCTTAGCCCGACGCTGCATGCGCGCGTTGACCTTGCCCGCTATCAATCCAGTCTCAAGACATGCCGAAACCTGATCGTCTCTGCCTACGGCGGCGTCTTCAATCGCCCCGGTACGCAATACATCACGACGGCAAAGTCGCAGAACCGCCTTATCCCATTCCAGTTCAACATCACGCAAAACTATGTGATTGAGCTTGGCGAGCTGTACATGCGCTTCATCGCCAATGGGGCGTACGTATTGTCTGGCGGTGTGCCAGTCGAACTAGTCACTCCATGGCATTTGTCTGATGTGTGGGATCTGAACTACACCCAGTCCGCCGATGTGATGTACTTCGCGCATCAAAGTTATCCGCAGCAAACGCTGACCCGCACGTCGTCCACGTCGTTCACCTTGGCGCCGTACGCGGCGCTTGAGGGACCGTTCCAGCCGATCAACTCAAATCAGGCGATCCAGATGGCCGCCTCCGCGGTCTCTGGCAACGTAACGGTCACCTGCAACTCGTCCGTCTTTAACGCCACGATGGTCGGCATGATGCTGTACATGGAGAACAAGAACCTCTCCACGCTGAAACCGTGGACGGCTGGCGAGAAGAATGTCGCCATCGGGCAGTTCCGCCGTAATGCGGGCAAGACCTACCAGGCCATTCAAAATGCAGGCGTCCCGTCTGGCGGTTACACCCTGACGGGCGGGAACGGTCCAAGCCACGATCAAGGGTCGCAGTGGGATGGGCCTGGCGACACGCGCACCGATGGGACCGCCAATTACACAGTTGGCATCCTGTGGCAGTACGTCGATTCAGGCTATGGCATCGTCCAGATCACCGGGTACACCTCGGGCACGTCGGTTTCTGCCCTGGTGATGAAGCAGCTTCCTGCCGGTGTCGTGGGCGGCACTGGAAGCCCCGGCGGATCCTGGTCGTTCACTGGCGACGGCACCACGCTTACCTTCTTGATCCCTGGCAACACGTCGAACATCCCGAGCCTCTACTCGGTGACGATTGCCGGCGTCCCGATCCCCGATAACCCGAACAACCCGCCGAATCCTACGGGTCCGGTATCCGACTGCGTCCATGTGGACAGCTTCTTCCCTGGCGGCTTCACAGCCTTGGAGTGCGACGGGCGCGATGTGGTAGTGGTCGACCATGCTGATCTTTCGGTATCGATGGCTCCGGCCAAGCTGTTCCGCACCTCTGTTCAGCCTTGCTGGAAGATCACGACCGCTTCCGGGGCATGGCTCATCATCTCCAAGTGCACGCGGTGCGAGACGCTGGAGCTAGGTTTCGTCTACGGTGATGAGCTTGAAGGTCTGTCCCTGCCCATGGGTGGCGATGACTTGGATTTCCAGTGGGACACGGTCGAATCCGTGCGTGAAGCTGGTGACCTTCTGGTCGCACATGTCGACACGGGAGACCGCAACTACGCCGCAGGCGGTGAACGTGGCCGCTACATCTCCACCCACAACGTCATCATGGTGAAGGGCTGATGGCTACGCAGGGTTGGACGATCAACAACACGGCGCACACCATCACGTTCTTTCAGCCGCCGGCCAATGGAGCGGCCATCGCCGTGAAGGAATATGCCCAGGGCGCGGTTAACTCCACGGACTACTGGGCCTTTGGCGCCTGGGGTCCGTCAGTCGGCTATCCCGGCGTGGTCGAATTCTTCGGCCAGCGCCTGTTCTTTGCCAGCACGGCCAATAGCCCGCAGACCTTGTGGGCCAGCAAGACCAGCAACTACACGAACTTCGGTAAATCGGTACCAACTGCCGACGATGACGCTATTACGGCGACGATTGCGGCGCGACAGGTCAATGCGATTTCTGACCTCATCCCGCTCAAGGACATGATCGTCCTGACCGTGGGTGCGGAATGGAAGTCCGGCGGTGGACAGAACAACGTCCTCACCCCATCCACGATCAGCTTCGTTCCCACGACCAACTACGGCTCATCTAACCTTCCGGCGCTGGTCATCGGTGACAGCGGGATCTTCGTGCAGGGCAGGGGAAGCTACGTCCGCGACATCGGCTACCAGTTCTCGGTGGACAACTACACCGGCAACGACCTAACCATCTTCGCCTCGCACCTGGTGCAGGGATTCACCATTGTTGACTGGGCCTACCAGCAGACTCCGTGGTCGGTGATTTGGGCGGTTCGCAATGATGGTGTTCTGCTCGGCATGGCCTACTTCAAGGAGCAGCAGGTCTCTGGCTGGTTCCATTGCGACTGGGTGAACGGTTTTGTGGAATCGGTCTGTTGCGTCACGGAGGCCGGCAAGGATGTCGTGTATCTGTCGATTCGGCGGATCATCAACGGGTCCACGGTGCGCTACATCGAGCGTATGTCGGATCGGTTCTTTTCGGATCAGCGCGACTATTTCTTTGTTGACGCCGGCCTGAGCTACGACGGCCGAAACTCCACCACGGCGCCCACAGCCACTATGACTTTGACGGGCGGTACGTCCTGGGTATCTACCGAGACGTTGACGCTGACGTGCACCGGCTATGCGCCGTTCACCGGATCCAGCGTGGGCAACTGGGTCAAGCTCTACGTCTACACCACCCAGCTCGATGATGACGGCAATGTCGTCACCGACGAGTTCGGAAATCCGGTCCAGGTGCAGACCCTGTGCGTTGTCCAGGTGTCGGCCTTCACCTCTAGCTCCGTGGTGTCTGTGCATCCCATCGGAATGGTTCCCGTGCCTTTCCGTAACGTCGCTATCGGATCATGGGACTACTGCCCCAAGACCTTCTCGGGCCTATCCCATCTGGAAGGGCAGAAGGTGGCTATCCTTGCCGATGGCAACGTGAAGCCGCGCTCCACAGTGACGGGCGGCCAGGTGACCATCGATTACCCGGCCTCCGTTGTCCACATCGGACTGCCCATTCAGTCGGATTTCGAGACGCTGGAGGTCAACGTTCCAGGCGGCGAAAGCATCCGCGCCAAGAACAAGTCGATCAACCAAATCACGCTGATCGTTGAGAACACCCGCGGCGCGAAGTTTGGCCGCGATGTGAACGATCTGACCGAGGTTCCCAGCCGTCAGGTCGATGATGGGTACTACAACCCGAACAGTCTGCAAAACGATCTGATCGACGCCTATATCACCAATGTGTGGTCGAAGCAGGGTCGCGTGTTCATCAGGCAGGACGATCCTTTGCCGCTAGGCATCCTGGGGATCATCGTGGATACGAGCGTCGGCGGTAACTGATGCACATCCACATCGTTTCCGTCGAGCCATGGCACGTCGATGCAGTGGCAGCAAACATGCGCCAGGAAGACGCCAAAGAGGTGATGGAGCTGGCTGGATTCAGTCCGTTCGAGGCGCTTGAGACGAGCCTGTCGCACCCGGGCGTCAGCTATACGGCCCTGTTCGATGGTGAGCCGGCGGCGATCTTCGGTGTTGTTCACCCGTCACTGATGGCTGCTGTGGGTATCCCGTGGCTACTCGGAACGCCATTGCTTGAGACCCATTGGCGAGCGTTCGCCAAGGCTTCCCGTGTCGTCATGGACAGGCTTAAGGCCGAGTACCCAGTCATGACCAACGTCACCCACGCTGACAACCGACTTAGCATGCGCTGGCTTCGCTGGCTTGGCGCCACGTTCGATATCGAAGGCATCCACGCGAGGTTCACCCTATGTGCGCGGTAGCGGCCATTCCCTACATCATTGCTGCCGTAGGAACGGCGGCGGCTACGGCTTATCAGATTCACGCCAACAATCAGGCCGCCAAATACCAGCAGGGCGTTGCAGATCAGAACGCCGCTCTGGACAAGCAGCAGGCATCTAACGCACTTGCCGAGGGCAGCTATGAAGCTGACCAGGCCCGCATCCGTGGCAACCTCCAGCGCGGTCAACAGGTCGCTGCCTTGGCCGCCAACAACGTCGATGTGACCACGGGTAGCGCTTCCGACATCCTCGGCGACACGGCGATGTTCACCGAGCAGGATAAGCAGCAGGCGCAGATCAACGCCGCCATGAAGGCTCGCGGCTACAACATCGACGCGCTCAATCAGAAAGGCGCTGGCGACTTCGCCCAGTGGAATGCCAAGACCAGCAACACCGCCGCGCTCATCAAGGGTGTTTCAGGCATCGCTGGCGATATCTACGGTGGCATGGGTGCAGCGTCTTCCCCGAGCCTTTCCAACGCCTCGAACACGACCATCCTCAACGGCGGAACCTACACCGGGCCGCAAAGCCTCTCCACCAAGTGGCCCGGAAGCAGCGGGCGTATCAACTGGCTTGGACGATAACGCATGCCGACCGTACCCCGCGTATCCCAGGCCAGCATCGCGCCGGTCCAGGCTGGCGTGCCGCAGACGCAGGCATTCAACGTCCAGCCAGCACTTAACAGCGTGGCTTCTGCCATCGGTGGCGCAGGCGACCAGCTGGCCTCCATCGCCCAACGGGAACAGGACAAGGCGGATGCTGCCCAGGCCAACCAGGCACGTATCGACCTGGCGAACCAAGAGGCAAGCCTGTTCGATCCCAACAACACCAATGGCGTCTACAGCTACAAGGGCGCGAATGCCCTCCAGGCGATCGGGTCGGTCAATCAACATCTTGATACGTTCTACCAGGACTATCGCAACAAGCTGCCCAGTGCTAAACAGCAGCTCCAGTTCGATCAGCTCTTTGCGAACCATCTCCTTCAGGTCATGGACCGTACGAACAAATACGCCCTGACCGAGAACAATGACTACCAGAAGCAGGCGTACGAAGGGGCGGTTGGCTCAGCCCTGAGTTCGGCGACGACCAAGGCGACGGATGGGGACATCAACGGCGCCAATCTGGCTGCTGCTGATGGCGTGCGATCGATCAAGCAGTACGCCACTGCGCAGGGATGGCCTGACGAGTACACCACAGCCACCATCGACAAGTTCAATAAGTCCGTGCTGGTGGCGACGGATGCGGCCTACAAGGCCAATACCGAGGCGTACATCGCGCAAAACCCGCAGCAGGCATTGAATGACCTGTCTGCGCGCCTTGGCATTGGCCGGTACAGCAGTGCGAACGCGGGCCTACAGCAGGATGCCAGTCTTCCGCGCGGCATCCGCAACAACAACCCGGGCAACATCCGTACCTCCGATATCCAGTGGCAGGGCAAGGTTGACTCGCCGGACACGCAGTACGAAGCCTTCTCAACGCCCGAGGCAGGCATTCGCGCCACCGCCTTGAACGCGGTCACCAAGGCCAATCGCGGCACGAACACCGTTCAGTCGCTCATTTCTGAGTGGGCACCTCCAAACGAGAACAACACGCAGGCTTACATCACGGCTGTCTCGGCCGCTATGGGCGTGTCGCCTACCGATAAGCTCAACCTGAACAATCCGGCGCAGCTTACGTCGCTGACGAACGCAATCATCACCCATGAGAACGGAAGCAATCCGTACTCGCAGGCGCAAATCGCGACCGGTGTGAATGCCGCACTAGGGCAGGGCAAGATTCCCGATACGCACCCTCCAGTGAGTATGGCCGGCGGTGGACTGGTCGTGCCGAACGCGCCCGCCTCCGGTGAGGTCGGCCAGCTAGGTAAGTCCGGCAACTTCACTGTCGACCAGCTCAAGACCGCCGATGTCGTCCAGCTCTATAACCGCGCCCGTGAGGAAGTGAATAAGGTCCAGGTAGAGAACCGCGCGGTCATCCAGCAACGCGTGAACGATGACACTGCGACCTTTAGGACGGGGCAGGAGGTCAGTAATCCGCTCACGCAAGGCGACTTCACTCGTGCCTATGGCGATGTCCAGGGCATGTACCGCTACGGCGCGTACCAAGCCGATCAGCAGTTCGCCGCGGCCTATCAGAAGGTCAACACGCTGCCTGTGTCCCAGCAGGCCGACTTTCTTGCCGCCAACCAGCCAACGGCTGGCGAGGAGAATTTCGCGGTCAAACAGTCGAACTACGATGCCCTGACTAAGGCCATCGAGACCGTCAACCAGCGACGCAACACTGACCCGATGGGCTGGGCGCGCACCGCGAATATGGCCGGCGTGCAGGATTTGGATATGAGTAGCCCGCAGGCACTGGCGTCGTCCATCGCCAACCGGGTTGGGGCGGCCAACACGCTGTCGCAGACCTACCTGACGCCCTATGCACTGCTCTCCAAGAACGAGAATGCGGCCTTGTCTGCGGCAGTTGGAGGCATGTCGTCGCGCAACAAAGCGTCTTTCCTAGGCTCGCTGTCCACCTCGATGGACCCGGCCAACTATCGCCTTGTGGTGAGCGATCTTCAGAAGGATTCGCCGACTACGGCGATTGCCGGACAGATCATGGGGGCGGGTAGGGCGGCCACGATCCAGCCGGATGGCGTTTTCCACTCTGCCGTCTCGATGGATGCTCCGACCATCTCGCAGACCATGTTGGATGGCGAAGCGCTCCTGCATCCGAGCAAGGCCGATAAGGACGAGAATGGGGCTACTAAGTTCGCCATGCCGCCGGATGGTGGAGCAACGGGCTTGCGTGCCACCTGGGGCGCTTTGATTGGCGATGCGTTCCGTGGCAACCCCGAGACGGAAGTGCAGACCTACCAGGCTTACCGTGCGATGTACGCCGGTCTGGCGGCCAAGAAGGGCATCTCTGATGGTACCTACGACGACGGCATTGCCCAGCAGGCCGCGCGCGCGGCTATCGGCAACATCGGGACGTGGAACGGACACCAGGTCATCCCGCCATATGGCATGGACTATAACCACTTCCAGGATGCTGCACAGGCGCAGTGGGAAAAGATCAAGGACAACGTGCCTGGTGCATCTGGAAACGATGTGTGGGGCTACAACATCGATCCGGCTGGCGATAACGTCTATTTCCTGAGCAACGGAACCTCACCGCTCAAGGATAAGCAAGGCCGTCCGGTCACGATCCACATCGACCCTGACTTCAAGCCGGCACCTAAGGGTCCGGGCTTCCTGAGCCGCGTGGGCGCCAAGGCGGGATCCGCGGCGAATGCCGTTCAAGGCGCAGTCCAGAACATCCCTCTGGTGAACTCGGGTTACACCGATGAGTGATCTGACGCCATCCCAGCAGGCGGCTTACGACCGGCTCTATGGGGACAATCCCGAACCCATCCAGGAGTCGATCAAGCCGGGTGTCTTCACTGGCTGGTACAAGGGTGCGGCGGGCATTCCTGGGGGTGCGACGGGTGCGGTACTTGGTATCGGCAGCGCCGCCACCGAAGGCCAGGTCAATCCCGATGACGGCCTGTTCTCACCCAAGGACATCCTCAACCCGATCATCCATCCCAGCATTGAGCAGATTCGGCAGTCCGCTGCGGACTATTACCGCCCGGATCCGCAGACGACGGGCTGGGTAGGAAACACGCTCTATGGCGTAGGCGATGTGCTTACCCGCGTGGCCGTGGGCAACGTCATCGCTCCAGGGGCTGGCCTGCCCATCGCTGCTGGCACGTCCGGCTTTGAGCGTGCCAAGGATCTGGAGTCCCAGGGCGTAGACCCCGCTACGGCGGCTGAATCTGGCGGCATTACTGGCGCCTCGCTCCTTGCCTCGGGCGGCCTGTCCTCGTTCGGCACGTCGACCATTTCTCGCGTCCTGTCAGGCGCTGGCCTCAACGTAGCTTTTGGTGCAAGTGCTCGCGGCCTGGATTCTGCCGTCCTCCGCGCCCATGGCTACGAGGCCCAGGCCGCGCAGCAGGAGTGGAACGATTCGTCGTCTCTCGTTGCCGATGCGGTGATTGGCGGCGCCTTCCATCTGCTACCGCACGCTCGGGAAACGCCCAAGCCCTCGGCCGACGAGATCGATTCAGCCCTTGCGACCAAGAACAACCAGAACGTGATTGACGCCGCCCCTGGCGTTCCTGCTGACCCTGCCGCAGCCGGCGCGCATGTGGATGCCATGGACTTGGCCCATGACCAGCTTACGGATGGTCAGCCGGTCGATGTCGGCCCGGTGGTTAGGGATGCCAATTTCGTGCCGCGGCCGGAGCCGGCGCCAAGGACGATGGCGGAGGTTGGCACCGTTATAGATAACCGTCTTGCGGCCCTAGATGAAGTGGCGCAAGGGGTGCGATCGAAAGGCGATTTGTCTGACCTTGGTAGCGAGGCGGCCGACCTAGAAGACCTTCTTAGGCAGCAGTACCATGCCCGAGACAACAACATCACCCAGGCTCCGGAGAACCAGCTAACGCCCGACGAGCTTTCCTTCGCAGAGAATAGGCTTGCTGAAATCCGGGCACAAATGGAGTCCCACAGGCAGGCGATTGCCGCCCGGAACAATGCCGCCCGCTTACGAGAAAAGCTGGCTAAGACTGACTCTGACCCCGAGCTTCGCGGCATCGCTGAAAGTATTGCCCCATCGAGCACGGCAGAGGCTCGCGCATCGGACATCATGCGATCCGGGCTTCAAGAGGCCGGGATACCTGCCGCCGAGATTGATGCCGCCGCCAAGCCTACGGATGACCAGGTAACGGCAAAGTTCAATCGGAAGCTGGAAGATCATCCGGCAGCGGTATCCGAATACGTCAATCTGCCCGACTCCATGGGTGGCCGCGTGCTCAACACCGACATCGCCCGCGAGTTGTCCCCGGACTACCTGGCTGACCGGACCCGATCTGCACCGGTCCACGAGCCGGCCTCCGACTTCGTGAAGCGGCTTTACGCTGAAAAGCTGGCCCAGCCGACCCCCGAAGGCATGGACCCGATAGTTCAGTTCACGGCCGGTGGTACGGGTGCGGGCAAGACCACGGGCCTGGGCGAAGCACTCGCCAAGAGCGGCGAGAACCCTGAAATCATCTACGACACCAACATGAACACGCTGGGGTCCGCCGAGCAGAAGGTCCAGCAGGCGCTTGATGCTGGCCGCAAGGTGAAGATCCTCTACACCTACCGAGAGCCAGTCGATGCGCTCGTGAATGGCGCTCTGCCGCGCGCTGAAAGGCAGTCCGGCACATTCGGATCAGGCCGCACGGTACCCGTGGCTGAGCACGCCAAGACGCACACGGGGGTGCGCGGGGTGATAGATGCGCTGGCCGCCAAGTACAAGGACGATGACCGCGTTCAGATTGAGGTCTACGACAACAGCCACGGCAGGGGAAATGGCCGGCTTGCGGCACTTGAAGACATCCCAAGGATCGATGAAAATGGCCTCCATGAAAGGCTTAACGCTGCCTTGGAAGAAGAACACCGCGCAGGTCGAATCTCCGACCAGACTCGCGCAGGGTTCCGAGCAGCCGGCCGTGAGTCCGTGGGCGCAGGCCTACGGGGAGAATCTGAACCGCAAGGTTCTCCAGGAGCACGAGAACGACCTGGCAATGCTGCCGCCGGAAGTCAGGGCGAGAAAAACGCCGGAGGAATGGCTGGCGACACCGCCGCTGGAAATACTCAAGCTCGCCCGCGAAGCTCAGAAGTAAATCCAGCCCGTGGCGCTGACCAGACGACAACTGCTGGAGAAGCAGGAACGAATCGCCGAGCTGGAGAAGCAGGGCGCGCAGACGCTAACGGAGATGCGGCGGCTAAGTCGCAAGCTGGCCTCGATCCGGCGCGAGTTGCAGACGTTGAACGCGCCCGCACCATCGCCGAGCAATCCCCCGACGTCCAGCTAGATGACGGCACCACGGCGGCTGACGCGATGCGCGCCGCTGACGACGAAGTACGCCAAGCCGAGCAGACAGGTTCCGCCATCCAGGCGGCCGTAGCCTGCTTCCTGCGTTTCGGGAGTGACCTATGAGGCAGGAGTGCATCCAGGCGGTCAATCTGGCGCTTGGACGATCCGCGACGGTGGGTGAAACGCGAGACATCGAGAACCGTATCCGCCTCAGTATGCGCAAGCTTGCCGGCGCCGATCCTGTGGGCTGGCGGCAATTGAGCGCGCCGGAGCAGCTACAGCGCGCCGCCGTGGACGCGGCACAGAGTATCAGCCACGAGGCCGCGGTGAAGCGTCTACGCACGGCCCAAGCTATCCTTGCTCATGACCGCATGCGCAACTACATCGACGCACAGGTGGCTTCCGGGTACGACAAGAATGGCATTGAAGCGCTGGAGCGCATGCTCGCCAGCAAGGCCGATGGCAAGAACAACGTCATCTCGGTAGAGGCATCGCGTCGCGGTATCGAGGCCAACGCGTCTCGCCTCATGTCCAAGAGCTGGAATGTGGCCGGCGGTAAGTTCCTGCATCTTCTGAGGGACAAGCTATCCGAGGCCACGCTTGTTCGTGCACTCCATGGCGACAAGACGACTCCAAAAGCATTTCAGGACGCCGCCGCCGATTTCCACGATGCCGCCGAATCGCTCCGCCAGCGCTTCAATGCGGCCGGCGGTGACATCGGCCGCCTAGATAACTGGGGCATGCCGCATTCGTGGAGCGATGCAAGGGTTATCAAGGCAGGCCGGCAGGCCTGGACCGATTTCATGCTGCCGCTGATGGATCGGTCTCGGTATACCCATGAGGACGGCAGGCCGTACACCGATGCCGAGATGCGTGGCCTTTTGGACGAAGCGTGGACGTCAGTCGCTACTGGTGGCGCCAACAAGGTCATTGGCGGCGAACGCGCTCCCGGTGGCGGCATCAAGGCCAACCGTAACCGGGCCGAGCGTCAAATCCACCTCAAGGACGCCGAAGCCTACATGGCGGCTATGGGCAAGTTCTCCGAGCGTGGTGTCATGGACGCGATGATGGGTCATATCAGTCGCCTATCGCGCGATATCGCTCTCGTAGAACAGTTCGGCCCCAACGCTGACCGACAGTTCGCCCATTTCCTGGATCAGGAGACGGCTAAAGCCAAGATCGACAATCCGGGCCGAAAGGGAGTCGCGGACAAACAGGCCAAGTTCGCCGAACGCCTCTACAACTTCCAGGCTGGCAACGGTGCGCCGCCGCCGGAGAGCTGGCACGGTAAAGCTCTCCAGGTCTGGCGTGACCTCAACGTGCTCAAGCTTGGCAGCACGCTGATCTCGTCCATCGCCGACTATGGAACGATGCACCTGACGGCCCACGTCAACGGCATTCCGTCCTACAAGATGTTCCTGAATGAGCTTCGCGCGCTCAATCCAGCCGATAAATCCGAGCGAGCCATTGCTGAATCCGCCGGCCTAATGGTCCGCGAATACTCCCAGCAGCTCGCCCGCTACGGTGGCGATATTGGATCGCATGGATGGTCTCAGAAACTGTCCAACACCTTCCTCAAGGTCACGCTTCTGCCCTATGCCACGGAGGCAAGGCGCCGCGCCTTTAGCTACGGGATGATGGACCAGGTAGGCAAGGCGGTTCGTGACTTCGATACGCTGGACAAGCTCAATGATGCCGACCAACGTTTCTTGAAGCGGTCGGGCATCACCCAGGACGATTGGGATGTCATGCGTCTAGCACAGGCCGATGACTGGGGTGGCAACCACACCATGCTGACGCCGGACAGCATCTATCGGATTCCTGATGCCGATGTCGCCAAGGTGACAAACGAAGATCCGCGCATCGCCAAGGATCGTGCGGCCTCTAACCTGATGGGTTTCGTGATCGGCGAGCAGGATAGGGCGGTGATCGAGCCTGGCGTGCGTACCCGCGTTCGACTCGGCGCGGACAAGCCTGCGGATGGCATTGCCGGCTTCATCTCGAAGAGCTTTGCACTGTTCAAGTCGTTCAGTTTCGAGCTGACCGAGCAGCACTTGAACCGAGCGCTCCATGCCTTCGAGACCAAGCGAGGATCGGCTGCTTACTTGGCCGCACTCATTGCGTCAACGACCATCCTTGGCGCCGTCGCCAATGGCATCAAAGATATCGTGTCAGGACGTGATCCACGGACGCTCAACCTCAGCAACAAGGACGGCTGGAAGAACTGGGTAGCTGCTCTCACAACGGGCGGCGGCCTTGGTCTCTACGGGGACTTCCTGGTCAACACCTACGGCTCGCACGGGTCCACCCTCGCCGAACAGGTAGCCGGCCCCTTGGTGGCCGATGCTTCGACGTTGCTCAACGTTGGACAGCAGGCCGTGGCTAGCACCACGGACCCCAATGCTGACCTGATGAAGCAGATCCGTCCCACTGGGCCAAGTACCGTCAATGCTCTGAAAGCCTACGTTCCCGGCGCATCGCTTTGGTACACCAAGGCCGCGATGGATCACCTCATCTTCAACCAGCTTTCCGACCAACTTTCGCCTGGCTATCTCAACCGCATGAAAGCCAAGGCAAGGCAGCAGAAGCGCACGAACTGGTGGGAGCCTGACCAAGGCACGCCCAACCGGGCTCCAGACCTAAGCTCCGCAGCTCGCTGAACCCTCCGCATCGCACATCCATAGGCCGCCTCCGGGCGGCCTTTTCTTTTGGGGAATGCCGTGACCATCTCGACCTACACTTCGTCAAACACGTTCGTCGGCACCGGGACGAATGGTCCATTTCCGTGCAACTTCCGCATTTTCAGCGATTCCGATCCAACCGTATCGCTCATCAATACGACGACCGGAACTTCTACGACGCTGGTTCTTAATTCGGACTACACCATCGTAGGCGCTGGAGATCAGGGTGGATTCACCCTATCGACCACGAATGTAGTTCCGACTGGAACGAACCTTCTCGTGTCTCGGTCGATTCCCATCGATCAGCCTACGGATTTCACGAATCAAGGTTCGTTCTTCCCGACGATGCATGAGGACATGGCCGACCGCATCGTGATGCAGATTCAGCAGTTGGCTCATTCGATCAGCCTAGCGTTGACGATGCCTGATGGCCTTTTCCCGTCACCCACTAGCAAGCTTCCTATTCCACTGCCAGGTAGCCTGCTCGGCTGGGCGCAGGATGGTCTGTCGCTCGTCAACACGGGTGGTAGCGGAGTTGGCGCCGGAAGTATCATCGACGCCAATGTATCCAATACCGCTGGCGTGCAGGCTTCCAAGCTCAATTTCACCCAGGTTGGTACAGGCGCCCAGGTTCGCACGGTGCAGTCCAAGCTTGGCGACACCGTGAGCATCAAGGATTTTGGCGCCGTTTGCGATGGCGTCCATGACGACTCCGTAGCCATCAATAGCGCTCTTGCTTCGGGTGCAAGCCGCGTCAAGTTCCTTGGTACGGCTCTAGTGTCAAAGCCGCTATACTACCCTAGCAACATCATCATCGAGTTCGATCAGGGCGCATCAGTCGTTCCGGTGGCGCTGGCAAGCTTCCAGAAGCTCACTCTCAATGGTGTTGACTGGGGCTATGCCATTTTCATGAACGTGAACTGGCAAGCGTCCTCGGTCACCGACAGCAATGTGACCTTCATCAATCCTCGATGCTCGCCGTCGTCGGCTTGGAACGGTCACTTCATCGGTTCACGCAAACTCAGCAACTTGCAGGTTATCGGATCCTATTGCACGAACATGGCTGATGTCGTGTCCAGCATGTCGTGTGTCGATGTCCTGGTTAAAGACGGATGGTGCAATAACATCTCTAACTGTGCGTATGACTTTTGGGAAGGACCGGCACGCATCACGGTGGTTAACTGCACCACCATCAATGCCAACGGTGGCGTCAACTTCAACGCAGTAGACACCTACAACAACGGCCCCTTCACAGCCGATACGCTTCTCGTCCAGGGATGTCGTTTCTATAGCTCCGCTACGTCAGCCGTTTATGTCGCGCCGCTCGGCAACACCTCGTTCTGCACCAATATCAAGATCCTGGACAACTTCATCGACCAAGCCAACACGGCCACGGGAACGGGTGGTGGTGGTCGTGTCTGGAATGGCATTACTGTGCAGCGATCCAGCGTGATCGATATCCGCGGCAATACCATGAACAGGATCGGTTCGGGCGCAGCGCCGATCATCGTTACGACCGATGCAGGCGGAGCAAGCCAGCAGACGTTGATCGTGGACAACACGGTCAACAATTCAACGCTTGGCTCCAGTGGCTTCTATATCCAATGCTACGGCGCCAATTCCAAGGTCTGGAACAACCGCGCGCTGAATTCGACGGCCACGGGTGGTGTAGGCATTGCGGTCAACGACCCTACTTCGGTCGTCGGCCCCAACCTCATGGCGGGCGCTACCACCTATCTCGTCAACCAGAACCCTGGAGGTGGCGCTACGTCGGCCGCCTTGCAGCTGGATCAGAACACCACAGTCTCGGGTGGTCGATGGGACACCCCTCAGCCCATCCGTGCCCAAGCGTTCCAGCCTGGCGTTTCCTATGCCATCACCGCCACTGGCACGACTTCTGGTACGGCGCTCCAGCTGACCAAGCCCTTCAACTACGTGAATGGTGGCGCTGCGAACTCCGGCGTCATGCTGCCTCAGAACACCGGCAACCGTGCTGGCGAGGAGTGGATTATCTGGAATCAGTCTGGCAATACCATTCTGGTGTACCCGTGGCCTGGCGATACCATTGGTGGCTCTGGCTCGCTATCCGTCGCCACATCCACGAAGGCCCGCCTTGTGGCTATCACGGGCACGCTATGGATCGTCGCTTAAGCTAAAATCATCCCCTGACGCTTGGAATGGATCAGGGGATGAAGGCTACTACTCGCCTGGATGGCATCGAATCACTGCGAGCCTACGCGGCCGTCTCGATTATCTTCTTCCACCTCATCGGCTCGGGTGGCGCCACCGTGCCGGATAGTCTCAGCTTCATTAAGACCCATTTTGGATTCGGGGTCCCTCTGTTCTTCGTCGTCAGCGGATTTAGCCTTGCGTACGGATATTGGGGCAAGCTGTCGAACGAGTCACAGCTTGGTCCGTACTTCCTGCGGCGCTTCGCCCGCATTGCCCCACTGTTCTATGCGGTGCTGGTCTTCCAGCTCATCAATGTATGGCTTGAGGATGGAGTGACGTTCGCGCCACTGGATGTGGCTATGAACGCCTTGTTCGCCTTCAATCTCGTCCCACATCTGACGGAAGGCATTGTCCCGGCCTCGTGGACGATTGGCGTTGAGATGCTGTTCTACGTGATCTTCCCGCTATGCCTGATGGCATGCAAAAGCCTCACGCGAACAGCCTTCATCTTGGCCCTGTCGATCCTTGTCTCCACGGCGACGACCATCGACCTCAAGCCGCTTGAGAACTACCAAGCGAGCTTCGTCTATCACAACGTGGTTGCCCAGCTCCCGTATTTCATATGGGGCATGCTGTTCTTCCACATTCATCGGGCTATCGCCTCGGCGGTCGATGCTCGCCATGCCCGCATGATCTGCTGGGCGCTCTGTGTTGCCGGTATCGCCGGTATCTATACCATGTACGCCAGCAGTGGCCTCTACATGTTCTTCTGGACCCGCGGCCTTCGGCCAACCTGGGACATGCTGTGGGGGCTTCCCTTCGGAATCCTCTGCCTCGCCATGGCCCTGCATCCCTCGCGGCTCCTGTCCAATCCAGTCACGCGATACCTCGGCAAGGTCAGTTTCAGCCTCTACCTTGTCCATCCCACCGTGCTCTACAAGCTAGGCAAGGCAGGCGCCTACAACTGGGTCTATGCCAAGCTTCCAGAGCACCAGGCCATCGCTTACTTCATCTGCCTGCTGTTCTCGCTGGCGATCATTGCGGCTATCGCGACCGTGACTTTCAGGCTCATCGAGCAGCCCGGCATGGACTGGGGTAAGCGGATTGCCACTAGGGAAGCCAAGCCAGCGGTCGCATGACGCTTCGCACCCCCTGAGACCGCCCCGGCGTAGCCTGCGCCGATGCCCGACATCCTCATCGAATGGGAGCGCGTCAGCTGCGGCCTTGATCTTCTCGACCTGTGGACGGGCAGGCTGGTCAGCCCTGTCCGTACCGTGCCATTCCTCAAGATCAGCAAGCGCATCGACCACGGCTGGGTGCTGCACTTCTGCCCGCAAGGCATCAGCATCTACAAGCCCGAGACGTATCACTACTACGGGACCAGGGAGAGGGCGGAGCGGCATGCCCTGAGGTGGGCTGGGGCGCATTGGGAGACGATTCCTCAGGCTTGAGGCTACAATCTCTGGCGACCGCCCAAACAGAAAGGGCGCCCTGTTAGGCGCCCATCCCGTCAAAATTACGCCAGATGCCGAATAAACCAAGCAGCTATGCGATGTGTTGGTGCCCAGGAGAGGACTCGAACCTCCACGGTTTTACCCGCTAGTACCTGAAACTAGTGCGTCTACCAATTCCGCCACCTGGGCAGGTGTCCCGCGCCGCGCTAAGCGAGCTGCGTGAGCCGCGTAGATTAGGGATGGAGCTGTGGGTTGTCAACTATTCTTTTACCGATTCTTCATCGCGCTTCGTCGGACCGACGCAGCGCCTTTCATCAAGGCTGATAAGTGACCCGAAAAAAACAGGACCAGCCGGCTAGCCCCGGCAAACCGAAGACCGCCAACCGCCCGGCGCAGGCCGGCAAGGCGGCGCCCGCGCCGCGCAAGCGCGCCGACGCAGCGCGCGGCGCGTCCGACCCGCACGCCGAGCGCGAGGCCCAGCGCTACGAGCGCCCGATACCCAGCCGCGAGGCGATCCTCGCCCTGCTCACCGAGCGCGGCGAGCTGCTGAGCGAGGCGCGCATCGCCGAAGCACTGCAGCTGCACGACGAATACGACCTGCACGCGCTGCGCAAGCGCCTGGGCGCGATGGTGCGCGACGGCCAGCTGCTGCTCGGCCGCCGCGGCGGCTATGCGCCCAGCAACAAGCTCGACCTGATCGCCGGCCAGGTGCTGGCCAATGCCGAGGGCTACGGTTTCCTGCGCCCGGACGACGGCACCGAAGACCTCTATCTGTCGCCGCAGCAGATGCGCCAGGTGCTGCACGGCGACCGCGTGCTGGCCAGCGTGGTCGGCCTGGACCGGCGCGGCCGCAAGCAGGGCGCCATCGTCGAAGTGCTGCAGCGCCGCTCGCCGCGGCTGGTCGGCCGCGTGGTGATGGAGAACGGCGTGACCATGGTGGCGCCGGACGACCGCCGCGTGCACCAGGACATCATGATCAAGCCCGGCCAGAACCAGGGCGCGCGCAACGGCCAGATCGTGGTGGTGGAAATCACCGACCCGCCGACGCCGCACCGCGGCCCGATGGGCAACATCCTGGCCGTGCTGGGCGAGCGGCTGGAGCCTTCGCTGCTGGTGGAGATGGCGATCGCCAGCTACGACCTGCCGCGCGAATGGCCGCCGGAAGTGACGCGCGAGGCCGCCCAGGTCGAGCCGCAGGTGACCGCCGCCGAGCGCGAGGGCAGGGTGGATCTGCGCTCGCTGCCGCTGGTGACCATCGACGGCGCCGACGCGCGCGACTTCGACGACGCCGTCTACGCCGAACCCAAGCGCGGCGGCGGCTACCGCCTGGTGGTGGCGATCGCCGACGTCTCGCATTACGTGCCGGTGGGCAGCGCGCTGGACCGCGAGGCCTACGAGCGCAGCACGTCCACCTATTTCCCCGGCTTCGTGGTGCCGATGCTGCCGGAGACGCTGTCCAACGGCATCTGCTCGCTCAATCCGAAGGTCGAGCGCCTGTGCATGGTGTGCGACATGACGGTGGACGACGAGGGCGAAGTGATCCGCTCGAAGTTCTACAGCGCCGTGATGTACTCGCATGCGCGCTGCACCTACGACCGCGTGTGGCAGGCGATCGGCCTGAACGATGCGGACGCGCGCCACGAGCTGGCCGACGTGCTGCCGCAGCTGGAGAACCTGCACGGCCTGTACAAGCTGCTGGCCGCGCAGCGCAAGCGCCGCGGCGCGATCGACTTCGAGACGCCGGAGGTGAAGTTCCGCCTGGACAACACCGGCGACGTGGTGGCGATGGGCGCCACCGAGCGCAACGACGCGCACAAGCTGATCGAGGAATGCATGATCGCCGCCAACGTGCAGGCGGCCATGTTCCTGGAGAAGAAGAAAATCCCCGCGCTGTTCCGCGCCCACGAGCAGCCGCCGGAAGAGAAGTACGAGGACGTGCAGCAGTTCCTGCGCGAGTTCAAGCTGCGCCTGCCGCCGCTGGACGAAGTGACGCCCGGCGATTTCGCCGACGTGCTGCGCATGGTCAAGGACCGCCCCGAGCGCGAACTGGTGCAGTCGGTGCTGCTGCGCGCGCAGAGCCTGGCCGCCTACCAGCCGGACAACCGCGGCCACTTCGGCCTGGCGCTGGAGGCCTACGCGCATTTCACCTCGCCGATCCGCCGCTATCCGGACCTGCTGGTGCACCGCGCGATCCGCTATGCGGTGGAAGGCGGCAAGCCGGCCGACTACGTGTACAGCCCCGCGCAGATGGCGGCGATGGCCTTGCATTGCTCGCAGCGCGAGCGCCGCGCCGAGGAAGCCGAGCGCGACGTGGACGAGCGCTACAAGTGCGCGTGGATGTCCAAGCACGTGGGCAGCGAGTTCGACGGCACCGTTACCGGCGTCACCTCGTTCGGCCTGTTCGTGGAGCTGAAGGAGTCGAAGGTGTCCGGCCTGGTGCATATCAGCCAGCTGTCCAACGACTACTACCACTTCGACCCGATCCGCCACCTGCTGAAGGGCGAACGCAGCGGCGCGCAGTTCCGCCTGGGCGACCACGTGCGCGTGCAGGTGCTGCGCGCCAGCCTGGAGGACCGCAAGATCGACTTCCGCCTGGTCGGCAAGAGCGAGCCCTTCGTGCCGCCGCGCGCCGCGCGCGCCTACGACTACGCGCAGGCCGGCGAGCGCTATTCGCTGCCCAAGCTGCCGAAGCCTCCCGCGGGCGGCGAGCGCAAGACGGCGCCGTCGCGCGATAATGCGCGCGATGCGGCGCCGCCTTCGCGTTTCTCCAAGGGCGGCGCCAAGGCGAAAACCGCGGGTGGCGCCAAGGCCGGCAAGAGCAAGGCCGGCGCACCGCGCGAGAGCGGGCGTCCGTCCGCGAAACCTAAAGGCAAGCGATGAGCGAGAGTTGGATCGTCGGGATCAACCCGGTCGAAGGCGCGTTGAGCAACGACGCCGAACGCGTGCGCGAAGTGCTGGTCGAGAACGGCCAGCGCAATGCGCGCGTGCATGAACTGGCCGAGCGCGCCAAGGCGCTGCGCATTCCGGTGCACCACCGTCCGCGCGAGCAGCTGGACAAAGTGGCGGGCGAGGCGCGCCACCAGGGCGTCGTCGCGCGCTACGAGGCGCCGCCGATGGCGAACGAGGGCGACCTGCCCGAGCTGCTGGAGCAGGCCGGGCCGGATGCGCTGGTGCTGGTGCTGGACGGCGTCACCGACCCGCACAACCTCGGCGCCTGCCTGCGCAGCGCGGCGGCGGCCAAGGTCACCGCGGTGGTGGTGCCGAAGGACCGCGCCGTCGGCCTCACGCCGGTGGTGCGCCGCGCCTCGGCCGGCGGCGCCGACCGCGTGCCGCTGGTGGCCGCCACCAACCTGGCGCGCGCGCTGCGCACGCTGAAGGACGCCGGCGTGTGGATCACCGGCCTGGCCGGCGACACCGAAACCTCGATCTACGACATCGACCTGAAGGGCCCGGTGGCCCTGGTGCTCGGCAGCGAAGGCGAGGGCATGCGCCGCCTCACGCGCGAGATCTGCGACTTCCTGGCGCGCATCCCTATGCCAGGCTCGATGGAAAGCCTCAACGTCTCCGTCGCCACCGGCGTGGTGCTGTTCGAGGCGCTGCGCCAAAGGAGTGCGAAACGATGAATATCCTGTGGCACGACTGGGCCGGCTATCTCGGCGTGGTGCTGGTGCTGCTGGCCTTCCTGCTGCTGCAGGCGCGCAAGCTGCACGGCAACGGGCTGGTGTACCAGCTGATGAATGTGCTGGGCGCGCTGGGCGTGATGCTGTCCCTGCTGTTCGGCAGCTTCAATGCATCGGCCTTCGTGATGCAGCTGGCCTGGATGGTGATCGGCATCTATGGCATCGCCAACAGTGCGCGCGTGCGGCGCGAGCTGAAGGACGTGGAGCGGCGCATCAGCTGAATGGCGAGTCAGAAGGCGGAGCGCGCGGCTTGGTAGAATGCGCGGGCTCCGGCCTTCCGCCGGCTTGCGGGGACGGCCCCGCTCGTATCCTCACCCGCGGGGACGGCCCCGCAGCGTGGGATGCGGTCCGCATGCGCAAGGCATGCGTCGATCGGCTCCCAAGGAGTCCATCATGCCCTGGATCTATCTTGTGCTCGCCGGCCTGTTCGAGATCGGCTGGGCAATCGGCCTGAAATACACCGAAGGCTTCACCCGCCCGTGGCCCACCGTGGGCACGTTGGCGGCGATGACTGTCAGCATCGTCCTGCTCGCGCTGGCGGTGAAGACCTTGCCGATCGGTACGGCCTACGCGGTGTGGACCGGCATCGGCGCGGTCGGCGCGGTGATCCTCGGCATCGTGCTGTTCGGCGATCCGGCGACGCCGGCGCGGTTGTTGTGCGTGGCGTTGATTTTTGTCGGGATCATCGGCCTGAAGCTCACCGGCGGCGCGCATTGATCGGCGTCATCCGGCGTAGGTTGGGGTGAGCCGCAGGCGAACCCCAACGTGGCCGGGCGCATCGCATGTTGGGGTTCGCCTGTGGCTCACCCCAACCTACGCAACGAAAAAGCGGCCCGCCTTACTCGCGATCGCCCAGCTTGGTGATCTCGGGGCTGGAGGTGAAGTCGCGCTTGCTCCGCTGCGTGGTCAGCGGCTCGCCGTGCACCTGGAACCAGATGTTCTCGGCGATATTGGTGGCGTGGTCGCCGATGCGCTCGATGTTCTTGGCCATGAACAGCAGGTGCGTGCACGGCGTGATGTTGCGCGGGTCTTCCATCATGTAGGTGAGCAGCTGGCGGAAGTAGCCGGTGTAGGCCTCGTCCAGCAGGGCGTCGTCCTTCCACACCTGGTAGGCGCGTTCGGCGTCGCGGTCCCGGTAGGCCACCAGCACTTCGCGCACTTCGCCGGCGGCCAGCTCGGCCAGGTAGCCAAGGCCGTTGGTGGGGGCGATGGGCGCCACCATCGACAGCGGGATGGAGCGCTTGGCCACGTTGGCGGCGTAGTCGCCGATGCGCTCGATGTCGGCGGCGATGCGCAGCGCGGCGAACACGTTGCGCAGGTCGCCGGCGATCGGCGCGCGCAGCGCCAGCAGGCGCACCACGTCGTGGCTGATTTCCTGTTCGAGCTGGTCGATGGCGTCGTCGTTGGCGACCACGCGCTGGGCGGCGCGCTCGTCGCGGCGCTCGACCACGTCGATGGCCGATTCCAGCTGCGTCACGGCCAGTTCGCCCATGCGCACGATCTCGCCGGTGAGGCGGGCGAGTTCGTCGTCGTAGCTCTTGATGATGTGTTCTTTCGAGGTGCCGGTCATGGGGCGGGTCCTGTTATAGGGGGACGGGGAACAGGGAATGGGGAACCTGTGGGTTGATGCGGGAGTGAAGCTTGCGGCTCACTTGCATGTTCCCTGGTTCCCGTTTCCTGTTCCCGGCTTACATCAACCGAAACGTCCGGTGATGTAATCCTCAGTCTGTTTCTTGCCGGGCTTGGTAAAGATCTGTTCCGTGCGGTCGAACTCGATCAGCTCGCCCAGGTACATGAACGCGGTGAGGTCCGAACAGCGGGCCGCCTGCTGCATGTTATGGGTGACGATGACGATGGTGTACTCGCTCTTGAGCTCTTCCACCAGCTGTTCGATGCGGCCGGTGGCGATCGGGTCCAGCGCCGAGGTGGGCTCGTCCAGCAGCAGCACTTCGGGCTTCAGGGCGATGCCGCGGGCGATGCACAGGCGCTGCTGCTGGCCGCCGGAGAGGCCGAGCGCGTTCTGTTTGAGCTTGTCCTTCACCTCGTCCCACAGCGCGGCGCTGCGCAGCGCCTGCTCCACGCGGATCTCCATGTCGGCGCGCGACAGGCGCTCATGGTGGCGGATGCCGTAGGCCACGTTCTCGAAGATGGTCATCGGGAACGGCACCGGCTTCTGGAACACCATGCCGACCTTGCTGCGCAGCTTGTTCATCGAATAGCGCGTGTCGAGGATGTTCTCCTCGTCGAGCATGATCTCGCCCTTGGCTTCGAGCTTCGGGTAGATCGCATAGATGCGGTTGAAGATGCGCAGCAGGGTGGACTTGCCGCAGCCGGAGGGACCGATGATGGCGGTGACCTTCTTCTCCGGGATGTCCATGTTGATGCCTTTCAGCGCATGGAACCCGTTGTAGTAGAAATTCAGGTCACGCACGCGCAGCTTGGTCGGCGCCAGCGCGGCGGCGGGCTGCGGATGAATGCCGGCGGCGGCGGACTCAGTCATGGGACACCTTGTTGCGGGAGAGGATCAGGCGGGAAAGCAGGCTCAGCGCGAGCACGAACATGGTGATGACGAAGGCGCCGGCCCAGGCGATCGCGTTGATCGCCGGATCCGGGTCCTTGGTGTACTCGTAGATCGCCTGGGGAAGGCTCGGCATCTTGTCCATCGGGTTGAAGGTCAGGAAGTTGTTGCCGAACGCGGTGAACAGCAGCGGCGCGGTCTCGCCGCTGATGCGCGCCAGCGCCAGCAGCACGCCGGTGATGATGCCCGAGCGCGCGCCGCGCATCAGGATCTGCATGGTCAGCTTCCACTGCGGGATGCCCAGCGACAGCGCCGCCTCGCGCAGGGTGGACGGCACCAGGCGCAGCATTTCGTCGGTGGTGCGCACGATCACCGGCAGGGCGATCAGCGCCAGCGCGATGCCGCCGGCCAGGCCGGAGAACGTGGTATCGCCGTGGGTGAGGGCGGTGGTCGGCAGCACCACGATGGTGTAGACGAACAGGCCCAGCACGATCGACGGTGCCGACAGCAGGATGTCGTTGAGGAAGCGGATCGATTCGCCCAGCCGCGTGCGGTTGGCGTATTCGGCCAGCCAGGTGCCGGCCAGCACGCCGATCGGCGTGGCGATGGCGATGCCCAGCAGATCCAGGATCAGGCTGCCGACCATGGCGTTGGCCAGGCCGCCGTTCTCGCGGTACACCGAGATCTTGCTGAAGAGGTTCCAGTTGATCGCACCGATGCCCTGGCGCAGTGTCTCCCACAGGATCCAGGCCAGGAACACCAGGCCGATCAGGGTGGCGACGGAACTGAGGCCCAGCGCGATGACGTTCTTCACGCGGCGGCGCAGATAGAGCGAGGAGGACAACATCAGCGGCCCTCCTTGTGGGCGAGTCGGCGCAGCATCAGGCGGGCGATCATCAGCACGATGAAGGTCACTACGAACAGCAGGAAGGCCAGCGCCATCAGCGCGGACTTCTGCAGGCCGGCGGCCTCGCCGAACTGGTTGGCGATGGTGGAGGCGATCGACGCGCCCGGATCGAGCAGGGAGGGCGACAGCTTCATCTTGTTGCCGATGATGAAGGTCACCGCCATGGTCTCGCCCAGCGCGCGGCCTAGACCTAGGAAGATGCCGCCGATCACCGCCGAGCGGGTGTACGGCAGCACGATGTCCCACACCACTTCCCAGGTGCTGGAGCCGAGCGCATAGGCCGACTCCTTCAGGCGCGTGGGCACGGTCTGGAACACTTCGCGCATCACCGAGGAGATGAACGGGATGATCATGATCGCCAGCACGATGCCCGCGGTGAGCACGCTGCCGCCGAACGGGTTGTCGTTGCCGAACATGCGGCCGATGAAGGGAACATGCGCGGCCACCCAGGACACCTTGCCGTCGTCCGGCTGGTTGCCCAGGTAATTGGTGAGCCAGGGCTTGACGTGGTCGGCGAAGAAGGGCGCGAACACGAACAGGCCCCACATGCCGTAGATGATCGAAGGAATGCCGGCCAGCAGTTCGATGGCCGAGGACACCGGGGTGCGCAGCCACGGAGGCGCCACTTCCGACAGGTACAGCGCGATGCCGAAGCTGATCGGCACGGCCACGAGCAGGGCGATGAACGAGGTGATCAGCGTGCCGAACACCGGCACCAGGGCGCCGTAGACGTCGTCGCTGGGATTCCACTCGCTGCTGGTGAGGAAGCCCAGGCCGAAGTGCGCGAAGGCATCGCGTCCGCCCCACAAGGTGGCGCCGGCGGCGCCGAGCAGGCTGGCCAGGACGAGCAGGGCGCAGCCCTTGAGCAGCCAGCCGAACAGGCGGTCGTCCCGTGCGTCGCGGCGAGCGCGGACTTCCTGGGTGGAAAAGGGCGCTGACGCGGCCTCGTTCGCTTGCATGGTTTCGCTTTCCTGGCAACGCCGGCCGGCTGGGCCGCCCGGTCGATGGATTGGGCGCCGCGTCGGCGCTGTTCAGCAGCAGGCCGCCCCATCCTGCGATGGGGCGGCCCGGTCCTGCGCTCGGCTTCCGTGCCGGTGGCGGCGGGTTGCTTTACAACCCGCCGCGGTTTTCATCAGTGCTTGAACTCGGAGGCCCAGTAGGCTTCGATCTTCTGCACCAGGGTGGCCGGCAGGGCCACGTAGTCGAGCGAGGCGGCGTCGGACTGGCCGTTGTTCAGCGCCCACTTGAAGAACTCGAAGGCCACCTTGGTGTGCTCGGCGTTCTTCGGGCTCTTGTACATCACCACCCAGGTGGTGGCAGTGATCGGCCACGCCTGCGCACCCGGGGCGTTGGTCATGATCACGTTGAAGTCCTTGGCGCTGGCCCAGTCGGCGGTGGCGGCGGCAGCGGCGAAGCTGTCGGCGCTGGGCACGATGAACTGGCCGGAGGAGTTCTTCAGGTCGACCCAGGCGATGGTGTTCTTCTTCGCGTAGGCGTATTCGACGTAGCCGATCGAACCCGGGATCTGCTTGACGTACTGCGACACGCCTTCATTGCCCTTGCCGCCCACGCCGGTCGGCCACTCGACGGCCGTGCCGAACTTCACCTTGTCCGCCCACTCCTTGCTGACCTTGGACAGGTAGTTGGTGAAGTTGAACGAGGTGCCCGAACCGTCGGAGCGGTGCACCACGGTGATCTTCTTGGCCGGCAGAGCCAGGCCGGCGTTCAGCGCGGCGATCTTGGGGTCGTTCCAGTTGGTGATCTTGCCCAGGAAGATGTCGGCCAGGGTCTCGCCGTCGAGCTTGACCTGGTCGGCCTTGATGCCCGGGATGTTCACCACCGGCACGATGCCGCCCACCACCACCGGGAACTGGCCGAGCTTGAAGCTGGCGAGGTCCTCGGCCTTCAGCGGGGCGTCGGTGGCGCCGAAATCGATGGTGCCTTCCTTGATCTGCGCCACGCCGGCGCCCGAACCGACCGACTGGTAGTTGAGCTTGTTGCCGGTCTTTTCGGAGTAGCCAGCGGACCACTTCGAGAGCACCGGGTAGACGAAGCTCGAACCCGCGCCGGTGATATCCGTGGCGTGGGCCGACATGCCGAACAGCGACGCCGCGGCGAACACAGCGGACGTGCCGATACGGGAGAAAGATTTGCTAGAGGTCAACACGGTTGCTCCTTAGTGATAAGGGTCACGGGGGATTCCCGCCCGACCGCTATTTCATGCGCGCCGTGTTGCAATGAAATGAGCTGAATGTTTCAGCGATATGACAACTTGTCATATTGGAGCGGGGAACGGGGAGCGGGGATCGGGGAATTGCAGGCCGCGCCTATAGTTAAGGTGTCCGGGCTCTATTCCGTTCCCCGTTCCCCGTTCCCCGTTCCCCGTTCCCCGTTCCCGGCGCCGAAGGCGCCCTAGAGCACATCCAGGCCGATGTGCTCGCGTTCGAAGGTCTCCAGCCTGCGCCAGCGGTTGACGATGGCGCAGAACAGGTCGGCGGTGCGGTCGGCGTCGTAGATGGCCGAGTGCGCTTCGCGCGTATCGAAGAAGTGGCCGGAGGCCTGCACGGCCTTGCTCAGCACCGTCTGCCCATAGGCCAGGCCGCCGAGCGTGGCGGTGTCGAAGCAGCTGAAAGGGTGGAACGGATTGCGCTTGTGGCCCGTGCGGCGCACGGCCGCATTGAGGAAGCCCAGGTCGAAGGCGGCGTTGTGGCCGACCAGGATGGCGCGCTGGCAGTCCGCGTCGCGCATGCGTTCGCGCACTTCCTTGAAGATGTGGTCCAGCGCCGCCCGCTCGTTGAGCGCGCCGCGCAGCGGGTTGTCCGGGTCGATGCCGGTGATCTCCAGCGCGCGCGGGTCGATGTTGGCGCCGGGGAACGGCTCCACGTGGGCCGACACCGCCGGGCGGGGGCGCAGGTAGCCCTCGGCGTCCATGTCCAGGGTGACGGCGGCGATTTCCAGCAGGGCGTCGCGCTCGGCGTCGAAGCCGCCGGTCTCCACGTCGACGATCACCGGCAGGAAGCCGCGGAAGCGGTCGGCCAGCCGGCTGGACATGCTGTTGCTGAGGTTTTCCGGTTTATCCATCGAACAAGCATATCAGCCGGCCCGGGGCGGGCGGGGGGCGGTTTGTTGCAGCCGGCCGTACCGGTGTCTTCGTTTTGTCACGCAAGTAGCACGGAATCGTAAAACGCCGACCGCATGCTGCCGGCCATTACCTGGTTGGCCGTGCCGATCGAGAGGGGGCGGTCCAGGCAATGTCTACCAACATCCGGAGAACATCCATGCGTTCTAAGTTGCTCGCGGTGGCGATTGCTGCCGGTTTGGGCGTAGTCAGTTTCCACGTGGCCGCGGAGCCGGCGACGAAGGGCAAGGCCGCCCAGACCTCCAGCCAGGGTTCGCAGGCGTCCCAGAACGCCGAGATCGAAGCGCTGAAGGCCCAGCTCGCCGAGCTGCAGGCCAAGGTCATCGCGCTGGAAGAGCGTACTGACGCCCAGTCGGACATCAACGTGTCCACCGGCCAGAACCTCGAAGCCGTGCAGAAGGCGCAGGCCGCGTCCGACAAGAAGATGTCCACGATCGACAAGTTCGTGAACAACACGAAGATCGGCGGCACCATGTTCTTCGACCTGACCAATGCCGACCACAAGGAAAAGGGCAAGACCGGCGGCTTCGTCAGCAAGGACGGCCATGGCTCGGTCAACGGCACCGGCTTCGACGTCAAGCGCTTCTACCTGACCGTCGACCACAAGTTCGACGACACCTGGTCGGCCAACCTGACCACCGACTTCAACTACCAGTCCACGCTGAGCCAGACCAGCCTGTTCGTGAAGAAGGCCTACGTGCAGGGCACGTTCGACCCGCTCTTCACGGTGCGCTTCGGTGCGGCCGACATGCCGTGGATTCCGTTCGCCGAGAAGTGGTACGGCTACCGCTTCATCGAGAACACCCTGATCGACCGCAGCATCGACGGCGGCCGCGGCACCGTGGGCGTGGCCCCGACCGGCGTGGGCTCGTTCGGCAACTCGTCCGACTGGGGTATCCATGCCCTGGGTGCGACCACCGGCGACAACGCCGTCAACTACCAGCTGTCGGTGGTCAACGGCCGCGGTTTCCGCAACCCGTCGCGCTCCGACAGCGTGGACGTGGAAGGCCGCTTCGGCTACCAGCCGATCCAGGAAATGGTCATCGCCATCGGCGGCTACGACGGCAAGCGCGGCAACAAGGTGCAGAACGGCGCGGCCACGCAGAACGCGACCCGCGGCGACGCGCTCGTTGCTTACCGCGACAAGACCTTCGGCGTCGGCGCCGAATACTTCACCGCCAAGAACTGGGACGACGTCCTGAAGTACAACGGCGTGGTGCCGGCTCCGGCCGTGGTGCGCGACAAGTCCGAGGGTTACTCGCTGTTCGGCGACTACTCCTTCGCGCCGCAGTGGGCCCTGTTCGCCCGCTACGACCGCGTGGACTACAAGTGGTGGGGCGTGTCCGGCCCGCAGAGCAAGCTGAAGGACACCTACTACAACGCCGGCGTCTCGTACGACGCGCTGAAGAACCTGCGCCTGGCGTTCGCGTGGAAGCACGACAAGCTGGAAGGACCGATCCGCGCGTTCGAGTACAAGACGGACGAAATCGGCTTCTGGGGCGTGCTGTCCTATTGATTCACCGGTTATCGGAAGGGAGTTCGACCCAAGGACGGAAAACGGCGGGCCTCAAGCCCGCCGTTTGCTTTTTGCGGCAGCCAGAAAGTTTCCGGTTTGTGGCGAAGCGGCCCGGATTCAGTAGTTCACTTGCAGCTGCACCCTGAGCAGATCGCCGTCGATCCGGCGGTACGGCGCGGCGCTGACGTTGGTGCGGCGCATATTGGCGTAGGCCACCGCCAGCTCCACCGCGTTGTTCGGCTGCCACTCCACGCCGATCTCGGTCTCGTCGACCAGCATGCGCGGCGTGTTGGTGTCGAATTTCGAGGCGCCGCGATAGGTCTGCCACTTCAGGTAGGGGAACAGCGTGCCGATGCTGCCGCCGTCGACCTTGTACATCGCCTGCACATAGCCGCCACGCAGCGACCTGGTGCGGATCTGGCGCCGCGCTAGATCCAGTTCCGGGCCGCGGCCCACCGTCCATTCCGCCTGCAGGCCGAACGGCTGCGGGTAGTAGATGGCATGCACGGCCACGCGCTGGTCGATCGAGCCGTTCACCGGCGCGGTGTCCTTCGGCGTGAAGCTGCGGCCGTTGACCGTGATGGCTGCCGGCGTGGCGATCTTGAAGCGGCCGCTGTACGCGTCGGCGCCCACTTCGAAGAACTGTCCGCTGGCGAACTTGAACGGGTAGCTGACGTGCAGCACGGTGTGCAGGCTGTTGTTCTGCTCGGCGCGATTGGCGCCCTGGCCGTTGTAGAAACCCAGGCCCAGCACGCCGTAGTCGCCCGAGCCCTTGAGGCCGGACTTCACCAGGTACTGGTAGCGCTCCTGCACGTGCTTCGGGGTGTAGTAGAAGAACACGCCCAGATCGCGCTCGTCGCGCACGCCGGAGTTCAGCGCATCGGCGCGGTCCGGCGTGATGCGGTTCTGGCTGGACTGCAGGTTTTCCCAGCCGTAAGGCACTTTCGACTGGCCGGCGCGCGCGCGGAATTCGCGGTCCTTGTCGAAGTAGATGTCCGCATACGCATCGCGCAGCTGGGCGAAGTTGCTGGTGGTGGAGCCGGTGGGCGTGCTGGCGAAATCCGGCTGCAGGTAGATCGACACGCGATCGTTGAGATCGCCGCTGATCACCACGCGCGCGCGGCGGATGCCGAAGCCCTGGTTGTCGCCGATAAAGCGGTCGCCGGGCGAACGCAGGTCCGCCGCATCGCCGCCCAGGCCCTGGTTGTAGCGCAGCTGCGTGTAGCCGCGCAGCGCGATGCGGTCGTACCACTTCTTCTCGGCGGGCTTGGCGGGTTTCGCTTCCGCCGCCGGCGCGGCGGCGATGGCGGAGGAGGGCGTGGCCGCCTGCGTGCTTGCCGGTGCTGCCGGCGCCGCGGTGCTGCTTTCATCCACCTGCATGAAGGTGCCCAGCTTGACGCGGCCCGGGCCGGGTTCGGCGAATATCTGCTGGGTCTTGCGGTCGACGTACAGGTCCAGCGTGGCGGCGGCTGCCGTTTCCGAGAGCGCGGCGGCGCCCACGGTCCAGAGCATCGAGGCGAGTTTTTTTCTCTTCATGGTCGTCCAGGAATCGGGCGGCGTAGGCCGCGTGGCGAATGCGCGCGGCGCCGTATGGATTCCCGTCCCTGGATGCCCGGCGCCGCCTCGGCGGATGCCTGCGCGCAATTTCTTGCGGCATGCGGGGCGGCGAGCCTAGGGGCCATGGATGTCGGTTTTGTGACGGCCTGGCCATGCGCAGCCGATTTGCCAGGGGTCGAACTTGAAGAAAAAGCCTTGTTTTTGGCTTCACGGCGCTGAATGAAATGGACGTCCATATTCAGCTTGATCGAAATTTGTGCGCTGCAAGGGCTTGAGCATCGCCGCGCGAGCCCGTATCTTCCTACGTCATGCGTACCCGCTACTCCCGCGTCCTCGTCCTGTTCCTGGCATGCCTGTTCGGCGTGCTGGTGACGTTCGCGTCGACGGCGCAGAGCATGGGCAAGGACGGACGCGCCGCCGTGGCGGCCGTGGTCGACGCAGACCTCGCCCAGGATCTCGCCGACGACGGCGAAGACGGCTCCGACGCGCTTGCCGGCGCCTGCGCCATCGACGACCAGTGTCTGGACGACATCATGGTCGAGACGATGGAGTGGTCCGTGTGGCACGACCGCGCTCCCTCCGTGGCCATCGGCCCGGTGCCCGACGTGCACGAGCACGTGGTCGGGCTGATCTGCCCCCCTCCCAACGCCTGATCTCCCTGCGCGCTTTCCGTCGCGGCGCCTGAGCGTCCGCGGCTGAGGTCCCTGCGCGCCTGCGGCAGCTTGCCTGCCGATGCCTTGCCGTGTCCGCGCGAGGCCCATCCCCATCGAAGAATTTTTGGCGGCCCGTTTGCCGCCCGTTTCCCCACAGCTAGGGAGATTTACCCATGGAACGTCTGCTCGAAGGCTTCGAACACTTCCGCCGCACGGTCTTTCCGGAACAGCGCGAGCTGTTCAAGAAGCTCGCCACCGGCCAGAGCCCGCATACGCTGTTCATCACCTGCGCCGATTCGCGCGTAATGCCCGAAATGATCTTCTCGGCGCTGCCGGGCGAGATCTTCGTCTACCGCAATATCGGCAACATCGTGCCGCCGTACGCGCAGCACGTGAGCGGCGTGGTCGCCGCGATCGAGTACGCGGTGAAGGTGCTGCAGGTGAAGCACATTGTGATCTGCGGCCATTCCGACTGCGGCGCCATGAAGGGCCTGCTGGCGCCGGCCAAGGTCGCGCACATGCCGTCGGTCGCTGCGTGGCTGAAGCATGCCGACGTGGCGCGCTATGTCGTGGCCGAAAACAGCCCGGACCTGCAAGGCGAAGAAGCGCTGCGCCGCGTCACCGAAGAGAACGTGGTCGGCCAGCTCGAACACCTGCGCACCTTGCCCGCGGTCGCCGCCGCGATGGCCAACGGCAGCGTGAGCATCCACGGCTGGCTGTACGACATCGCGCAGGCGGAACTGCGTGCGTTCGACGCGCATAGCGGCCACTTCGTGCTGATCGATCCGAGCACCCGCGAAGTGCCGGACGCGACGCCGCACGCGCGTTTCGCCGCTTCCGCGTCGACGGCTTAAGGAGCAGCCTGCCATGAGTTCCCATGTGTTCTCGAAGTACTTTTCGGGTGGCCTGTTCAGCCGTGACATGCTCGGCTCGATCGTGGTGTTCCTGGTGGCGCTGCCCTTGTGCATGGGCATCGCCATCGCCTCCGGCATGCCGCCGGCAGCCGGCCTGATCACCGGCATCATCGGCGGCATCGTGGTCGGCGCCATCGCCGGCTCGCCCTTGCAGGTCAGCGGCCCCGCCGCTGGCCTGGCCGTGCTGGTATTCGAGCTGGTGCGCGAACACGGCGTGGCGGCGCTCGGTCCGGTGGTGCTGCTGGCCGGCCTGATCCAGATCGCCGCGGGCCTGTGCCGCGTGGGTATCTGGTTCCGCATGACCTCGCCGGCGGTGGTCGCCGGCATGCTGTCGGGCATCGGCATCCTGATCGTGGCCTCGCAGGCGCACGTGCTGATCGACGCCAAGCCGGCGGCGCGCGGCCTGGAGAATTTCGCCGCGTTGCCGGGTGGACTGGCCGATGCGTTCTCCGGCGAAGGCACCGGCCTGGCCGCGCTGGGCGTGGGCCTGACCACCATCGCGATCATGCTGGGCTGGGAAAAACTGCGTCCGCAGAAGCTGCGTTTCGTGCCCGGCGCCTTGCTGGCCGTGGTGGCGGTGACCGCGTTCGTGCAGTTCAACGGCGTGAACGTCAACAAGGTCGACGTGCCGGCCAACCTGCTGTCGGCGATCTCGCTGCCCAGCTTCGCCGATCTCGGCGGCCTGCTCGAACCCTCGCTGCTGGTGGCCGCGCTGACCTTCGCCTTCATCGCCAGCGCGGAGACGCTGCTGTCGGCGGCGGCGGTGGACCGCATGCACGACGGCGTGCGCACCAACTACGACCGCGAACTGACCGCGCAGGGTGTGGGCAATACGCTGTGCGGCCTGTTCGGCGCGCTGCCGATGACCGGCGTGATCGTGCGCAGCGCGGCCAATGTGCAGGCCGGCTCGGCCACGCGCATGGCCACCATGATGCATGGTGCCTGGCTGCTGGTGTTCGCCTTGCTGCTGCCGTGGCTGATGCGCATGACGCCGGTGTCCTGCCTGGCCGGCATCCTGGTCTTTACCGGCGTGAAGATGATCAACTTCAAGCAGGTGAAGAGCTTCGCCGCCTACGGCAAGGGCACCGCCGCGATCTACCTGGCGACCACCTTCGCCATCGTCGCCACCGACCTGCTGGCCGGCGTGCTGGTGGGCTTCGCGCTGTCGCTGTTCCGCCTGGCCCTGCTGTCTTCGCGCCTGAAGGTGAACCTGGCCGAGCACGACGACGAGCCCGGCGCGGCCAAGCTGCACCTGACCGGCATCGCCACCTTCCTGAAGGTGCCGTCGATGGCGCGCACGCTGGAACAGGTGCCGCCGAACACGCGCCTGCACGTGGTGATGGACGACCTGCACCATGTCGACCAGGCCAGCTTCGAGCTGCTGCGCGACTGGGCCCGCAACGCCAAGTCCAGGGGTTGCGAGCTGGTGGTGGATTGGATGGAGCTTGAGCGTCGCGTGGAAGGTCCGGCCAAGGCGGCCTGATCGCTTCATGCGGTTTTGCCACACCCCGCGGATGCCCAGGCGCGTCCGCGGGGCTTCTTTGACCAGCGCAAGGGGAGTACATCGATGCTCGCGGACATCACGGCGGCGCTGGGCGCCATCAAGACCGGTTCGGATATCGCCCGCGACATGGCCGGCGCGCTGTCGCCGGACGAGACGCGGGCCAAGGCGCCGGAACTGTACGGCGCCATGGCCGAGATCCAGCACCGACTCGCCGCGATGCAGCTGGCTTATGGCGCACTGCTGGAAGAGCGCGATGCGCTGGCGCGCGAGGTAGAAGAAGTGCGCCAGGCGCGCATGGAGCGCGAACGCTACGTGCTGCACCAGCTGCCGCAGGGCGGCCTGGTGTATCGCTTCAAGACCAGCCGCGAGTCCGGCGCGGTGCCGCACGACCTGTGCGTGCATTGCTACGAGGGCGGACTGAAGTCGATCCTGCAGCCGAACGGTTCGCACCTGGTGTGCCCGACCTGCAAGACCAGGCTGCGCTCGAAGGGCATGGCCGCGGTGGCGACGCGGCGCGGCGGTGTCTGCGTGTGGACGCTTTGAATATGCGCGAAATATCTGGCGCAGGTTGGGGTGAGCCTATGGCGAACCCCAACGTCCGCACGGCCGCAGCGCGGTCGCATGGTTGGGGTTCGCCTCAGGCTCACCCCAACCTACGCCGCGATGCGGTCTTCTTCGCCGCTGCCTTCTTGGCCGGCGCTTTTTTCTTCCCGGACTCCGCCGGCGTCTTGTCCTTGTACCGGCACAGATCGCGGATCACGCACTGCGGGCAATCCGGCTTGCGCGCCTTGCACACATAGCGCCCGTGCAGGATCAGCCAGTGGTGCGCGTCCTGCTTGAACTCCGGCGGCACCACTTTCTCCAGCTTGTCCTCCACCGCCCGCACGTCCTTGCCCGGCGCAAGGCCCGTGCGGTTGGAAACGCGGAAGATATGCGTGTCCACCGCGATGGTGGCGTGCCCGAACGCGGTATTGAGCACCACGTTGGCGGTCTTGCGGCCCACGCCCGGCAGCGCTTCCAGCGCCTCGCGCGTCTGCGGCACTTCGCCGGCGTACTGTTCGACCAGGATGCGGCACAGCGCGATCACGTTCTTGGCCTTGGCGTTGAACAGGCCGATGGTGCTGATGTAGCGCTTGAGCTGTTCCTCGCCCAGGTCAAGGATGGCCCGCGGCGTGTTCGCCACCGGATACAGCTTGCGCGTGGCCTTGTTCACGCCCACGTCGGTGGCCTGCGCCGACAGCACCACCGCCACCAGCAGCTCGAACGGCGTGGTGTAGTCCAGCTCGGTGGTGGGGTGCGGATCCAGTTCGCGCAGGCGGGAGAACAGCTCGACGACGTCGGCTCGCTTCACGGTTTGGGTTCCTGTTGCCTGGCCTTGGCGCGGGCCAGCGCGGCCAGCACCGGGTTGTCGCTCACCGCCGCGCCGAGCTGCGCCTTGCGCGCGGCCAGCTCGGCCGCCTGTTTTTCGCGCTCGCGCGCAAGGCGCGCCTCGCGGCGCTGGAAATGCGCGCGCGCCCGGTCGGCATGCGCAAGGTCTTCCACCTGCGCCAGCGGCATCGGCTCCAGCACGATGCAGTCGACCGGGCAGGCCGGCACGCACAGCTCGCAGCCGGTGCAGTCGTCCGCGATCACGCTGTGCATCACTTTCGCCGCGCCGACGATGGCATCCACCGGACAGGCCTGGATGCATTTGGTGCAGCCGATGCAGTCCGCCTCGACGATGCGCGCCAGCGTGCGCGGCTTTTCCACGCCGTTGTCGGGATTCAGCGGCAGCGGCTCGCGCCCGAGCAGATCCGCCAGCTTGCGGATGCCGGCCGCGCCGCCGGGCGGGCATTGATTGATCTGCGCTTCGCCGCGCGCGATCGCTTCCGCATACGGACGGCAGCCGTGGTAGCCGCATTTCTCGCATTGCGTCTGCGGCAGCAGGGTGTCGATGCGGTCAGCGAGGGTGTTCATGGCGTCGGGCTTGAACGAAGCGGAAGAACGGGCATGAGGCATCCCGTTCTTCCGGCGGAACTCAGCGAACCGTGGCTCCCGGCTTCGCGCCCTGATCCGCATCGAGCAGGAACAGGTCGTCCCCGCCGTCGCCGGCGGAAAGGATCATCCCTTCCGACAGGCCGAAGCGCATCTTGCGCGGCGCCAGGTTGGCGATGAAGACCACGTTGCGGCCGAGCAGTTTCTCCGGTTCGCCGTAGGCGGCGCGGATGCCGGAGAAGATCTGGCGCGCGCCCAGCGGGCCGGCGTCCAGTTCGAAGCGCAGCAGCTTGTCGGAGCCTTCGACGAACTCGCAGGCGGTGACCTTGCCGATGCGCAGGTCGAGCTTGGCGAAGTCGTCGATGCCGATGGTGGCTGCGGTGCCGGTGCTGGTGGTGTCGCTCATGGTCTTGCCGTTGTCCTTCTTGGTCTCGTTCTTGATGGCCCTGGCCGGCTTGGCGGCCGGCTCGGGCGGAGCCAGCGAGTCGCGCGACGCCTCCACCATCGTTTCGATCAGCTTCGGGTCGATGCGGCCGAGCAGGGGCTCGAAGGCATGGATGGTGTGGTTGTGCAGTTCGGCGCGGGCGTCGTCGAAGCCGGTGACCGGCGCGTCGAGGAAGCGCTCGGCCTTTTCCACCGTGGCCGGCAGGATCGGCTTGAGCAGGCCGGCGAGCAGGCGGAACGCGGCGATGGCGAACGAGCAGACCTGGTGCAGCTCCTGCTTGCGCGTGCTGTCCTTGGCGATGTTCCACGGCGCCTTGGCGGCGATATGGCCGTTCACCAGGTCGGCGATCTGCACGAACTTGCGCGTGACTTCGGCGAACTCGCCCTGGCGGTACAACGCCGGCACTTCGTCGTAGTGCGTCATCAGTTCGCGCCACAGCTCCGCTTCTTCCTTGCCGAAGGCGGGCGCCAGGCGGCCGTCGAAGAACTTCTGCACGAAGCCGGCGGTGCGGCTGGCGATGTTCACCCACTTGCCGACGAGGTGCGAATTGACGCGCTCCTCGAACGACTTCAGGTCCAGGTCCACGTCCACCGGCGTGTCGCCCAGCATGGAGGCGAAGTAGTAGCGCAGGAATTCCGGATGCAGGCCGACGTCCAGGTAGGTGCGCGCCTTGATGAAGGTGCCGCGCGACTTGGACATCTTCGCGTTGTTGACGGTGAGGTAGCCGTTGACGTGCAGCGCGGTGGGCGTGCGGAAGCCCGCGCCCTTGAGCATGGCCGGCCAGAACAGGCCGTGGAAGTTGATGATGTCCTTGCCGATGAAGTGGTGCATCTCGGCGCGGCTGTCCGGCGCGAGGAAATCCTCGAAGCGGGTGCCGGTCTTCGCGCACAGCGCCTGGAAGCTGGCCAGGTAGCCGACCGGCGCGTCCAGCCAGACATAGAAGAACTTGCCCGGTGCGTCGGGAATCGGGAAGCCGAAGTAGGGCGCGTCGCGCGAGATGTCCCAGTCCTTCAGGCCGCCATCCAGCCATTCGCGCAGCTTGGCGATCACGCCGCTGTTGGCCACCGGCGCGCCATCGGTGAGCTTGCCGCCGAACCAGTCGCGCAGCAGCGGCTCGAACTTGGCCAGCTCGAAGAAGTAATGCTCCGAATCGCGCAGCACCGGCGTGGCGCCGGACATCACCGAATACGGGTTGATCAGGTCGGTGGGCGCATAGGTGGCGCCGCAGTTCTCGCAGTTGTCGCCGTACTGGTCCGGCGTGCCGCACACGGGGCAGGTGCCCTTGATGTAGCGGTCCGGCAGGAACATGGTCTTTTCCGGATCGAACAGCTGCTGGATCGTGCGGCGCGCGATATAGCCGCCGTCGCGCAGGCGCGTGTAGATCAGCGAGGCCAGCTCGCGGTTCTCGTCCGAATGGGTGGAGTGGTAATGGTCGAAGGCCACGCCGAAGGCGGCGAAATCCGCCTCGTGGCTCAGCTGCACGCCTTCGATGAAGGTCTCCGGCGCCACGCCGGCCTTTTCCGCCGCCAGCATGATCGGCGTGCCGTGCGCGTCGTCCGCGCACACGTAGAACACCTCGTCGCCCTGCATGCGCTGCGCCCGCACCCAGATGTCGGCCTGGATGTAGCCCACCATGTGGCCCAGGTGCAGCGGACCGTTGGCATAGGGCAGGGCGTTGGTGACGAGGAGTCGGCGGGACATGGCTGCTCGGCTGGCGGAGGGATCGAGGATTATGGCACGCGGGCGCCATCGGCACGCCGCCGGACCAGCCACATGGCGAGCGCCGCCAGGCCGCAGGGCAGCCATACCCAGCGCAGTTCGGAAGCCAGCACCGACAGGCCGCGCGCGCTGAAGAAGCGCGCGCCGATCGGCGACACCGCGATCGGCCGCCAGGGGAAGAAGAAGCGCTCGCTGGCGAATGGCCAGGCCAGCGCCACGCCGAGGCCGCCGTCGGTCAGCGCATCCAGCAGCGGATGCGAGAGGGCGGCGAGGCCGACGAACGCGAAGGCGCGCCACGCGCTGGTCCGCAAGGGCGATGGGCGAGCGCGGCGAGGGCGCCGAGTGCGAGCGCCATGCCGATGGAATGCGTGGCGCCGCGATGGCCGAAGCTGTCGGCGTAGGCGATGCCGAATTTGAAGGCGAGCACGTCGGCGTCGGGGAGCATGGCGGCGATGGCGCCGGCGGCGAGCAGGCGGGGCGATACCGCGCGCCTGCCGGCGGCGGCGCCGAGCAGGAGGGGGACGGCGGCGTGGGTGAGGATGGTGGGCATGACGTTCCTTGTGAGCTGCGCTATTTCCCTAGTCCTCCAAGGTAGAGCCCTTCTCCCTCCGGGAGAAGGTGGCGGCAGCCGGATGAGGGTACGGGCGGAGTGCGGCGCCCCACTCCGCCCGTACCCTCACCCCAACCCCTCTCCCAAGGGGAGAGGGGCTTAAGCGTCGCGCACTTTCGCCGTTTGCTTGTTTATGCACGATTGTATACATTTATCCCCATTGTTGACCCCGAGCAACACCGCATGAAAGCAAGCACCGACGGCGCCCTGGGCGGCCGCGTATCCCTGGGCCGCGCCACGCTGTCCACCCGCCTGATCTTCCTGGTCTCCGGCATCGGCATGTCGGCGTGGGCGCCGATGGTGCCGTACGCCAAGTCGCGGCTGGGCCTGGACGACGCCCAGCTGGGGCTGATCCTGCTGGTGTTCGGCGGCGGTTCGATGGCGTCGATGCCGTTCGTGGGCTGGCTCAGCCATCGCTACGGCAACCGCCGGGTGATCGTCGCCTCCGGCCTGCTGCTGTGCCTGGCCTTGCCGGCGCTGGCGCTGGCACCGAGCGCAATCGCGCTTACCGCGGCGCTGGCCTATTTCGGCGTGATGCTGGGCGTGGTCGACGTCGCCATGAATGCGCACGCGGTGGAGGTGGAGAAGCTCGACGGCCGCGTGCTGATGTCCGGTTTCCACGGACTCTTCAGCGTCGGCGGCCTGACCGGCGCGGCGGTGATGAGCGCCTTGCTCGCCACGGGCCTTGCGCTGGCCTGGTGCGCGACGGCGGTCGCGGCCCTGCTTGCCGCCCTGGTGTTCTTCCTGCGCGATGGATTGCTTCCCGGCGCCGGCGAGGCGGAAGGCCATGCGGCGTTCGGCATGCCGCGCGGCTTGGTGCTGCTGCTGGGCCTGCTGT
Organism: Dyella sp. SG562; assembly: GCF_011759495.1. Taxonomy (NCBI): domain Bacteria; kingdom Pseudomonadati; phylum Pseudomonadota; class Gammaproteobacteria; order Lysobacterales; family Rhodanobacteraceae; genus Dyella; species Dyella sp. SG562. Next base: position 311,346 of record NZ_JAAOYS010000005.1, on the reverse strand, counting down.
GCTTCGTCAGCTTCATGGCGGAAGGTTCGATGCTGGACTGGAGCGCGGTGTTCCTGCGCGACTTCCGCGGCTTCGCGGCCAGCTCCGCCGGCGTCGGCTACGCCTGCTTCTCCATCGCCATGGCGATGGGCCGCCTCGCCGGCGACCGGCTGGTGCAGCGGGTGGGCACGGTGTGGACGGTGCGCGCGGGCGCGGCCATCGCCGCGGCCGGTTTTGCGCTGGTTTCCATGGTGCCGTGGGCGCCGGCCGCGCTGCTCGGCTTCGTGCTGGTCGGCATCGGCGCGTCCAACATCGTGCCGGTGATGTTCAGCGCCGCGGGCCGCCTGCCGGGCACCTCGCCGGCGGTCGCGCTGGCGACGGTGACCATGCTCGGCTATGTCGGCCTGCTCAGCGGGCCGGCCCTGATCGGCTTTCTTTCGAAGATCAGCAGCCTGCCGGTGGCGATGGCCGTGGTGGCGGGGCTGCTGGTGGTGGTGTCCGCTTCGGCGCGGATCGTGCGGCGATGAACAAAGGTGATGCAATGATCGATACCGTGGTGTTCGACCTCGGCGGCGTGCTGGTCGACTGGAATCCGCGCCATCTGTACCGCCAGCTGTTCGACGACGAGGCGGCGATGGAGCATTTCCTCGCCGAGGTCTGCACGGGGCCGTGGAACGAGCAGCAGGATGCGGGCCGGCCATGGAGCGAGGCGATCGCCGAACTCTGCGCCAGGCATCCGCAACAGGCGCCGCTGATCAATGCGTTCCGCGAGCGCTGGGAAGAAATGCTGGCCGGCCCCATCGCCGGCAGCGTGGAGCTGCTGGCGGAGCTCAAGGCGCGCGGCGTGCGCCTGTATGCGCTCACCAACTGGTCGAACGAAACCTTCCCGCGCGCGCTGCAGCTGTACGACTTCCTGCATTGGTTCGAAGGCATCGTGGTGTCGGGCGAGGAGCGCCTGATCAAGCCCGATCCGCGTATCTACCAGCGGCTGTTCGAGCGCTACGGCATCGAGCCGGCGCGCAGCATCTATATCGACGATGCACGGCGCAACGTCGACGCGGCCGCCGCGCTCGGCATGCATGCGTGGTGGTTCCAGGGTGCGGACGGCCTGCGCGACTGGCTCGCGGCGCAGGGACTGGTCGACGCCAGGGCCGCCGCATGAGCCGCAGCATCGCCAGCGAAAGCATCCCCGCGGAGGCGCTGCCGCAGGAACGCCAGCAATGGATCCTGCAGCGCCTGCGCAGCCGCGGCCGCGTGGTGGCGGCGGAGCTGGCGGCGGAGTTCCAGGTGTCGGAGGACTCGATCCGCCGCGACCTGCGCGAACTGGCCGCGCAGGGCCTGTGCAAACGCGTCTACGGCGGCGCGCTGCCGCTCACCGTCACCGTGCAGCCGCTGAAGCAGCGCCGCGCCGAACACGCCGGCCGCAAGCAGGCGCTCGCGCGCAAGGCGGCGACGCTGGTGCGGCAGGGGCAGATCCTGCTGATCGACGCCGGTTCCACCAATACCGCCATCGCCGCGGCGCTGCCCGAACGCAGCGGCCTGACGGTGGTGACCAATGCGCCGGACGTGGCGCTGGCGCTGATGGACCGCGAGGGTTTCGAGATCCTGCTGGTCGGCGGCCGCGTGGATGCGCGCATCGGCGGCGCGGTGGGTGCGCAGGCGGTGAAGTCGCTGCAGGGCATCCGCGCGGACCTGTGCTTTCCCGGCGCCTGCGCGCTGGACCTGGACGGCGGCCTGTGGGGTTTCGACAGCGAGGAAGTGCTGTTCAAGCGCACCATGGTCGAGTGCAGCGGCGAGACCGCGGTGGTGGTCACCAGCGACAAGCTCGGCACGGTGGCCACGCATCGCGTGGCGGAGCTGGGCGAGGTACAGCACCTGGTGGTGGAGCACGAGGTGGACAAGGCGACGCGGGCGGCCTACACCGCCCGCGGCGTGACGGTGCATCGTGCGGAGGCTGGGAATCGGGAATAGGGAATCGGGAATCGGGAATAGAAAAAGCGCGCCCCGCAATACTTGCGGGGCGCGCTCCGATTCTCTATTCCCTATTCCCGATTCCCTATTCCCAGGGGCGACGAAAGCCGCTCACTCCTGGCGTTCCCACACCTGGCTGCGCCCGATCAGCGAGAAGCCGATGTAGCCGTGCACGTCGAGCTTGGCGCCGTTCTCCAGCACCTTCAGCTTGACCTTGTAGGTCTTGCCGTTCTTGGGATCGAGGATCTTGCCGCCGTCCCACTCGTCGCCGTCCTGCTTGACGCCCCACATGATCACCATGCCTTCGATCGGCTGGTCCTTGCGCGCGCCGTCGCATTCCTCGCACTTCGGGTTCGGGCCATGGTCGGACTGCAGCACGTGCAGCACCTTGCCCTGCAGCTCGCCGTTGACCTCGGTGATCTCCACGATGGACTTGGGCTGGTGGGTCTTGTCGTCGATGGTCTTCCAGGTGCCCACCGGCGAGTTGCTGGCGGCCAGGGCGGCGCCGGCGGCGAAGAGCAGGCCGGCGGCGGTGGCGAGGCGGATCAAAGGCTTCATGCAGTCCCTCCCATACGAAACGGTATGGACGGAGCCTGACGAGGCCCCGCCGGCCCGTCAAGCTGCAATGCGCAAGCTCGGCCTGGAGGCCGCGGCAGCTCAGTAATGGGGCCATGGGCTGGCATAATGGCCGCTCTCTCCCGCAGCAAATCCCTTCCATGACGCAGGCAAGCGAAGCCCTGGTACGCCGCATCCTCGGCGACACGATCGACCCCCACACCGGCGCGCCGCTCGCCGACAGCCTGCGCGCCGTGGGCGTGGACGGAGCGCGCGTCTCGGTCGACCTGCAGCTGGGCTATCCCGCCGCGGGCGCCGTGGACGCGATCGCCGCGCTGGCGAAGCAGGCGCTGGAAGCGGACCCGGCGATCGAGGCCGCCGCGGTGTCGGCAGGCAGCCGCATCTACGCGCACAAGGTGCAGGGCACGCTGGCGCCGCTGCCCAACGTGAAGAACATCATCGTGGTCGCCTCGGGCAAGGGCGGCGTGGGCAAGTCCACCGTGTCCGCCAACCTCGCGCTGGCGCTGGCCGCCGAGGGCGCCAAGGTCGGCGTGCTCGATGCGGACATCTACGGCCCCAGCCAGCCGCGCATGCTCGGCATCGGCGGCAAGCCGGAATCGCCGGACGGCAAGACCATCACCCCGCTGCAGGCGCATGGCCTGCAGGCGATGTCGATCGGTTTCCTGGTCGACGAAGAGACGCCGATGATCTGGCGCGGCCCCATGGTCACCCAGGCCATGATGCAGCTGCTCAACGACTCGCGCTGGGAGCAGCTCGACTATCTGGTGATCGACCTGCCGCCCGGCACCGGCGACATCCAGCTCACGCTGTCGCAGAAGGTGCCGGTGGCCGGCGCGGTGATCGTCACCACGCCGCAGGACATCGCCCTGCTGGATGCGCGCAAGGCGCTGAAGATGTTCGAGAAGGTCGAGGTGCCGGTGCTGGGCGTGGTGGAGAACATGGCCACCCACGTGTGCACTAACTGCGGGCACGAGGAACCGATCTTCGGCGAGGGCGGCGGCGCGCGCATGGCCGAGCAGTACCACGTGGCCTATCTGGGCTCGCTGCCGCTGGACATCCGCATCCGCGAGCAGGCCGACAGCGGCACGCCCACCGTGGCGGCGATTCCGGATTCCGACCTGGCCGCGCGCTATCGCCAGATCGCGCGCAATGCGGCGGGGCGCCTGTCGCGCCAGCCGCGCAACAAGTCGCTGGGGCTGGGCAAGATCATCGTGCAGGGCACGCCGACGGCATGACCAGCCACGGCGTAGGTTGGGGTGAGCGCAGCGAACCCCAACATGGCGACCGCGGTACGGGGCTGTTGGGGTTCGCTGCGCTCACCCCGACCTGCGCCGGCCGGCTGGTGTCCAGCCTGGAATTCCCGGACAAGCCGGTCGCGCAATGGAACGCCTCGGGTCGCGGCGCAGGCTGTTCGGCGGAAGCCCTGCTCGGCGATGCCGGCCACGTGGAACGCATCCGCGCCGCGTTGTCCCGCCCGTTCGCCATACTCGCCGCATAAAAAAACGGGCGCCTCGCGGCGCCCGTCGTGTCTCCGTCATCCGGATCAGCCACCAGCCTTCTTCTGCCGATGGATCGCCCGGCTGTCGCGATTCTCCGTGCGCTGGATATGCCGCTGCTCGCCGCGGCTCACATGGCCGTTGGCGCCGGCGTTGTGCTCCTCGTGGTCGACGTGCGCCTCGCGGCCCTGCAGGTGCGCCACCTGGTTGTCGTTGAGCGAGCCGCTGCGCACGCCCTGGTCGATGCGCTTCTCCTGGTTGACGTTGCGCTGCACGTCGGCGGCCATGCGGCGCGAGGAAACGGAGTCGGGGTTCTGCGTGCGGCCGTTGTGCGCGTCGCGGTAGATGTCGCGGCTCTGCACGTTCTCGGCGTGCTGTATCTGGGCCTGTTCCTGGCTGGTCAGCGGACCCTTCTTCAGGTCGCGCTGCTCCATGCGGTCGACGTGGGCCTGGCCCTGTTCCAGCTGCGAGGCTTCGCGGGTGGTCAGCTGGCCATCCTTGACGCCGTTCTCGATGCGCTGCTGCTGGTTGACGTTGCGCTGCACGTCCTGATTGACCGGTGCCTCCTGCGCGTGGGCAGCGGCGCCGAAGGCGGCGGCGATGAAGCCGGCGAGCGCGAGACGGCGGAAGCTGATGCGATGCTGCATGGACGTTCTCCTCTTTGGAATGGTGGAACTGCGTGCCCGGGTGCTGCGGAGAACGGGAGGCCGGAGGGCGTGTTGACGGACGCGGGCAGGGCGGATTTAGCCGGCGCTCAGCCTGGGTTTCGATTGGTCTGTTCTGAAAATCTCTTCGAATCAGTGGTTTGTCTTTCCTGGCTTGCGGCTGGCTGACGATGATCGGCCTCGTGCGCGGCAGCGTCCCGCATCGCCGGAGCGGTCGCCGGCAAATCCGCCGGCCCGCCGCCGCGACTGGCGGGACCCAGGGCGATCCGCTATGTTTTTCCGCTTTCGGCCCGGCGTTCGCGCGCGGCCGGACCAGCAGATCGCAACGGGAGTCCGAGTGAGCATCAAATCCGACAAGTGGATCCGGCGCATGGCCGAGCAGAAGGGCATGATCGAGCCGTACGAGCCGGGCCAGATCAAGCTCCGCGACGGCAACAAGCTGGTCTCCTACGGCACTTCCAGCTACGGCTACGACGTGCGCTGCGCGCGCGAATTCAAGATCTTCACCAACATCAACTCCACCATCGTCGACCCGAAGGCGTTCGACCCGACCAGCTTCGTCGACGTGGAGGCGGACGTGTGCATCATCCCGCCGAACTCGTTCGCGCTGGCGCGCACGGTGGAGTACTTCCGTATTCCGCGCAGCGTGCTGACCATCTGCCTGGGCAAGAGCACCTACGCGCGCTGCGGCATCATCGTCAACGTGACGCCGCTGGAGCCGGAGTGGGAAGGCCACGTCACGCTGGAGTTCTCCAACACCACGCCGCTGCCGGCCAAGATCTATGCCAATGAAGGCGTGGCGCAGATGCTGTTCCTCGAATCCGACGAGGAATGCGAGACCAGCTACCGCGACCGCGGCGGCAAATACCAGGGCCAGCTCGGCGTCACGCTGCCGCGCACCTGATTCGCAGGAATTCGCGCGGGGCGGCAGCTGAACGGCCGTCGCCCCGCGCCGGTGCAGGCCAGGGGGCCGGCGCTACACTCGCTTCGTTGTCTTCACCTGAATTGAATTGCCGGAGATGCACATGATTCGTCTATCCACGCTACTCAGCCGCAGCGCTGCCGCCGTCCTGCTGGGCAGCATGCTGGTCCTGGCCGGTTGCCATCGCGGCGCCACCAAGGACGAGGCCATCAAGACGGCCCAGATGCAGGGCCAGTTCGACGCCACGGTGGAGGCCTACAAGAGCGGCCAGTTCGTGGTCGACGGCGCGGTGCTCTCGGCGCTCGACACCGGCAGCCACTTCGCCTATCTGAAGGACCAGGGCAAGCTGCCCAAGACCGTGCTGCTCACTCCCAGCGACGAGTCCAAGGTGCGCAAGGCGCATCTGGAGTTCATGGCGCGCATGCAGCTGGATTACGGCTTCGCCGTGTACTACGACGACGGCGGCACGCTGAAGAAGATCAACCCGGTGGAGACCAAGGCGCGCGCGCTGGAGGACTACCACGCTCCGGTCAAGATGAACGACGAGCTGAAGGGCAAGGAAGCGAGCGGCGGCGGCTACGATCCGTCGCAGCGCTGAGCGCGCTTCGGTCCGGCAAGAAGCCCGCGAGCGATCGCGGGCTTTTTTATTTTCCGCTGGCGCAGGTTGGCGATGAGCTGGGCCAGCGCCTCCGGCGCATACGCCTGCGCCGCACCGCTGCCCCACACCGGTCCCGGCCAGGCCGCATCGCCTTCGCGCCGCGCCACCACGTGCACGTGCAGCTGCCGCACGATATTGCCCAGCGCACCCAGGTTGAGCTTGTCGCAAGGCGCGCAAGCGCGCAGCGCGGCCGCCGCCTGATTCACTTCGCTCCACAGCGTGCGCTGCTCGGTGTCCGCGAGGTCCGCGATCTCCACCATGCCGGCCTTGCGCGGCACCAGCACCAGCCAGGCGAAGCGTGCATCGTTCATCAGCAGCAGCTCGCACAGCGGCAGGCTGGCGACGTGGCGGGTGTCGGCGGCGAGGCGGCCGTCCAGCGCGAAGTGCCCGCTCATGCGCCGGCCAGTTCGCGCGCGAAGAAACCCATGCTGCGGTCCCAGGCCAGCGTCGCGCTGGGCTCGTGGTATTGCGCGCCGATGTCGCGGTTGAAGGCGTGGTCGGCCGGGTAGGTGTAGATCTCCATCTGCGGCAGTTTCTCGCGGTGCCTGGCCACCATCTCCGGCGGGATGCTCCTGTCGAGTTCGCCGAAGTGGAACATCACCGGCGCCTGCGGCGGCTGGTCGAGATAGGGCAGGTTGCGCGCACCGTAGTAGCTCACCGAGGGCAGTCCCAGCCGGATCGCCGCCAGCAGCGCCACCGTGCCGCCCCAGCAGAAGCCCACGGTGCCGATGTTGCCGGCGGAGGCGATCGATGCGGCCGCGCTGCCCACGGCCTCGACGGCGCGATCCATGCCCAGCTCGTTCACCAGCGCCTTGCCGCGCGCCATGGTGTCGGCGTTGTAGTCCATCTCCACGCCGCTCTCCAGGTAATCGAAGAAATGCGGCGCCACGGCAACGTAGCCCGCCGCGGCGAGGCGGTCGGCGACGCTGCGGATATGCGCGTTCACGCCGAAGATTTCCTGGATCACCACGATGCCGCCCTTGGGCTTGCCTTCGGGCTTGGCCAGATAGGCGCCGATGCACTGGGTGCCGGAGGTGGGAAGGTTGATGTTCTGGCCCATGACGCTTTCTCGCTGCCGCAAAGCGGCAAGTTTAGGCGGATGGGAGCGGCCCTGCATTTATGAGAGGCTATCGCGGCTTATTTTCAAGGATGTTTCGATGAACGGCCAATCCGTGCAAACCGACCTGCTGCGCCTGTTCGAGCGCCACGAGGTGGAACTCGAACCGGACGAGGAATGGCTGGTCACCGACGGTGATTTCCCGGCCATCCGCGCCACCTGGCACGAAGGCGCGGGCGACGCGCCGGGCCGGCTCGACGTCGACGTGGTGATCAGCGAAGAGCGCCATATCGAGGAAAGCTTCGCCGGCCAGAGCCGCGGCGACGCGGGCATGCGCGATGCGCTGAAGGCGTTCGAGCGCAATGCCTTGTACGTCCTGCTGGCCTCGTGCTGGTACGTCACCGACGACCGGCGCCTTCAACTGCAGAACTGGGAACTGGGCCTGCGCAGCTGGGACATCTTCGTCGGCCCGCTGGCGATGAGCCGCGACGACGTGGCCGCTCCGGATGGCTTGCTGCAGGGTTTGCACGAAGCGCTGCGCAACGAGTCGCTGAGCGGCGAGCTGCACTGGATCCGCCTGTTCTATCGCCGCGCCGACGATGGCGCGGTGCTGGCCGAAGCACTGCTGGACAACCAGCCCTGGCCGGGCGGCGACCGCCTGCTGGCCCAGCTGGCCTGGCAGTCGGGCGGGCCGGGCTACAGCGCGCGCTGCTTCATCACGCTGGATATTCGCGATTATTGAAGCGCCGCGGCGCAGCGGAAACATCTGTGAAGTGTCGGGGGCACGATGATCGAAACGGCGGCAGGCCTGGGTATCGAGCAGTTGCACACGTACTGGGCTTGCCAGTGCGCGCCGGGTTCGGTGGCGCCGCTGCCGCAGGACGTCGTGAAAACCCTGCTCGCCGGCCTGCGCCTCAACGTGCTGGAAACCCTGCGTTACCTGCATCAGCACAAGCCGAGCTTCGCGCAGTTCGAAGCGTGGATCGGCGAGCGCCATGGCGGCGAGCTGGACGAAGCGGCGGTCGATCGCCTGCGGCGCGCGCTGGCGGGCGAGGCGGTCGGCGCGGAAGTCGGCGCTCTCGACCACGTCGAAGGCTTGAGCGCCGACGACCTCGCGCATTGGGACGAGCACGGCTACGTCATCCTGCGCAACGCCATTGCGCCGGAAGCGGCGCGGACCACCGAAGCGGCCATCTACGATTTTCTCGGCATGGACCGCGACGATCCCGAGTCCTGGTACCGCCCGTCGCTCGGCCACTCGATCTGGGTGCCGCTGCTGCACCATCCGGCGGTGGTGGCGAACCGCCGCTCGCCGCGCATCCACAAGGCGCATGCGCAGCTGTGGGGCCGCGAGGACCTGTGGGTCACCGTCGACCAGGTCGGCTTCAATCCGCCCGAGCGCCCCGAATGGATGTTTCCCGGCCCGCATCTGCACTGGGATTCCACGCTGGCCGAACCGCACCATCTGGAGCTGCAGGGCATCCTCTATCTCGCCGACGTGGCGCCCGACCAGGGCGCCTTCAGCTGCGTGCCGGGCTTCCATCGCGAGCTGAAGCAGTGGCTGAAGACCGTTCCGGCCGGCGTGAATCCGAACGACCATGCGCGCCGCACCCTGGCCCTGCAGCCGATCGCCGCCCACCGCGGCGACATGGTGATCTGGCACCACCTGCTGCCGCACGGCAGCAGCCCGAACCGGGCGCGGCGCCCGCGCGTGGTGCAGTACATGTCGCTGCGGCCCACGCGCTATGCCTATACCGAGGAATGGAAGTCCTGACCGCGGTGGGGAACCGGTCCGGACGGGGCAGGCGGGTTCGGCTATAATTCCCGGTTTGCCAACCTCTTAACGGTCCCCAGGTCATGTCCCAGGCCACCCAGAAGATCGGTTTCGTCAGCCTCGGCTGCCCCAAGGCCCTGGTCGATTCCGAGCGCATCCTTACCCAGCTCAAGGTCGAAGGCTACGAGATCGTGCCCAGCTACGGCGCGGCCGATGCGGTGGTGGTCAACACCTGCGGCTTTATCGACGCGGCGGTGCAGGAGTCGCTGGATGCGATCGGCGAGGCGCTGCACGAGAACGGCAAGGTCATCGTCACCGGCTGCCTGGGCAAGCGCTCGGAGCTGATCCGCGAGGCCTATCCGGACGTGCTGGCGATTACCGGTCCGCAGGACTACGCCAGCGTGATGAACGCGGTGCATGCCACCTTGCCGCCGAAGCGCAATCCGCTGCTGGACATCATTCCGCTTGGGCGCCTTGGCGCCCAAGGCGATGACTCGGTCGGGATCAAGCTCACGCCGAAGCACTACGCGTACCTGAAGATCTCGGAAGGCTGCAACCACCGCTGCAGCTTCTGCATCATCCCCTCGATGCGCGGCGACCTGGTCTCGCGTCCGGTCGACGAAGTGCTGCTCGAAGCCGAGCGCCTGGTGAAGGGCGGCGTGAAGGAACTGCTGGTGATCTCGCAGGACACCAGCGCCTACGGCGTGGACCTGAAGTACGCCGAGCGCCAGTGGCGCGACAGGAGCTGGCGCACGCGCATGACCGAGCTGTGCGAAGGCCTGTCGGAGCTGGGCGTGTGGACGCGCCTGCACTACGTCTACCCGTATCCGCACGTGGACGAAGTGATGCAGCTGATGGCGGACGGCAAGCTGCTGCCGTACCTGGACATCCCGTTCCAGCACGCCAGCCCGCGCATCCTCAAGCTGATGAAGCGCCCGGGCAACATCGACAAGACGCTGGAGCGCGTGCGCAACTGGCGCAAGGCGGTGCCGGACCTGACCATCCGCAGCACGTTTATCGTCGGCTTCCCCGGCGAGACGGACGCCGAATTCGAAGAGCTGCTGGATTTCCTGCGCGAGGCGGAACTGGACCGCGTCGGCGCCTTCGCCTATTCGCCGGTGGACGGCGCCAAGGCCAACGAGCTGCCGGGCGCGGTGTCCGAGGAATTGAAGGAAGACCGCCTGGAGCAGTTCATGGCGGTGCAGGCGGAAATCTCGGCGGCCAAGCTGCAGCGCAAGATCGGCCGCACCATCCGGGTGCTGGTGGACGAAGCCGACGCGCACGGCGCGGTCGCGCGTTCCGCCGCCGACGCGCCGGAGATCGACGGCCTGGTGCGCATCGCGCTCGACCCGGCCAAACCCGGCCAGCCGCTGAAGCCGGGCCAGTTCGTCGACGTGGTGGTCGAAGCCGCCGACGAGCACGATCTGCACGCGCGCCTCGCCGGCTGATTCCCCATGCGCTACGTGGCGCCCGCGCGCGGCTCGGTCGATCCGGCCGTGTTCCAGCGGCCGCCGCTGGCGGCCTGGCGCGAGTACGCCGACCTGCTGTGCGGGCCTGACTGGCCCGACGTCGCCCGGCTCGATGCGCTGCTGCCGCCGCAGCAGCGCGAGCGCTTCGTGGCGCAGACGCGCGCCGTGCTGGACGACGGCCTGCACTACGAGCAGCGCATCCACACGCAGGGCGCCATCGCCACGCGCGCCGCCAACTGGCACGACCTGTTCAATGCGCTGGCCTGGCTGCGCTATCCGGGGATCAAGCGCGCGCTGAATGCGCAGCAGGTGGCCGGGATCGCGCAGATGGGGCCGCGCACGCGCTCGCGGCCGCAATACGCGCTCACTCATTTCGACGAAGCCGGCGTGCTGGTGGCCGTGCGCGATCCTTCGCTGCTGGCGCTGTGGGACGCGCACGACTGGCACGGCCTGTTCTGGCGCCGCCGCGAGGCCTGGCTGGACGGTTCGATCCATGCCGAGGTGTTCGGCCATGCGCTGCTGGAGCACGCGCTGACGGACGGCAAGCTGCTGGTGGGCAAGGCCCTGGTGTTCGCCTGCGGCGACCGGGGCGAGGCCGCGCTGGCGCAGCGCTGCGCCGCCGGCATCGCGGACGGCACGCTGCTGCGCGATCCGCTCGAACTGCGCCCGCTGCCGCTGTCCGGCATTCCCGGCTGGCATGCGCACAACGGCAGCGAGGCTTTTCACCGCGGCGCCGAGTGCTACCAGCCCCTGCGCCATGGGCGACGCTATCCGCCGCCGGTGCCGGCCGCCGCCTCGCCGCCGTCATGAACTGTCGCGGCAATTGCCGGCGCATGGGTTTCGCGGCTATATAAACGCCGGGGGCAAATCGGGGGCGGTTCTTATGACAGCCGGAACGTCGGGGCGTTGGCACTGGATCGGATCCTGGCTGCTCGGACTGGTTTGCTGGCTGCCGCTCGCCGCGCCGGCGGCCGAAGCCGTGCCGGCGGAGCCGATCCGCTTCGGCATCCTGCCGATCGGCAGCGCGGCGGAATCGCGCGAGCAGTGGCGTCCGCTGCTGGCCGACCTGGAAAAGCGGCTGGGCCATCCGATCACCACCGTTTCGGTGAGCAGCTATGCCGGCCTTTCCGGCGCGATCGGCGAGCAACGCGTGGATATCGCCTTCCTGTCCGGCCGGCTGGCCATCGAAGCGGTGCTGCGCCAGCAGATGAGCGTGTTCGCGCAGTTCGAGCGCAGCGACGGCGCCAAGGGCAACGTGGCCTTGCTGGTGGTGCGCGCGGACGGCCCCATCCACGACCTGAGCGGCCTGCTGGCGCATCCCGGCCGCTGGCGCTATGCGCGCGGCGAGCCCTTGTCGGTGACCGGCTATGTCGCGCCGGAAGCCGAAGTGTTCGCGCCGCGCGGACTCAACTCCGACACCTTCTTCGCCCGCGTGCGCGTGGGCAATCACCAGAACAATGCGCTGGCCGTGGTCAACGGCGAAGTGGATGTGTGCAGCGGCAACAACCCGGACCTGGACCTGTTCCGCCGCAATTTCCCCGACCAGGCCGCGCAGCTGAAGGTGATCTGGCGCTCCAGCCTGATTCCCTCCGGCGTGCTGGTGGTGCGTGCCGGCATGGAGCCGAAGCTGCGCAAGCAGCTGACCGATTTCATGCTGGGCTACGGCAAGGGCGGCGGCACGGCGGGCGAGCGCGAGCGCGACAACCTGGCACGCATTCCCGATCTCGCCGGTTTCGTACCCGCCAACAGCCTGGTGCTGCGTCCGTTCTCGGACATGGAATACACCTTGCAGCGGCAGCAGGCCCAGCACGGGCGCTGGGTCAGCGACGCGGCGCGCGATGCGCGGCTGCGGCAGATCGAGGCGGATCACAAGCAGGTGCTGCAGCAATTGCAGGCGCATTGAGAGCCGGGAACCCCCTTTCCCGGCGTCGGAAATTCAATCTTGCTCAGCCCGCCTGGGCAGGTGAGGTTCATCCTTTATCCGTAGGGTGAGGCGTTCATGCCACCAGGAGATCTCGCATGACTCAGCACCACGCCCGCCGCCGCGGCGCCTCCATGCGCTGGCTGTTCGCGCTCTCGATGATGGGCGCCGCCGCGCTGTCGCCGCTGTCGGCCTCGGCGCAGGCCAGCCCCCGCCCGCAAGCGGCACCGCAGCCGCAGGCGGCGCCGCAGCGCCAGTCCGGCCAGTCACCGGCGAGCGCGAGCGGTCCCGAACTGCCCGCCGCCGACCAGCTGGCGATCAGGAATTACACGCTCAACGAAGACGTGCTCGGCCGCCTGATGGCGGTAACCAAGGAAGCGCGTGCGCAGGACATCCGCCCGCAGCCGGCGCCGGATCCCGCCAAGGTGCGCAACCTGGACGATCTGGCCAATTACGCGGTCGGCGGCGACAGCAAGCTCGCGCCGCTGGTGCAGAAGCACGGCTTCACGCCCAAGGAATTCCTGCTGGCCAATCTCGCGCTGATGAACGCGGCGCTGGCGGTGCAGGCGCGCAGCGATCCCAACCTGGCCAAGACCATCGACCAGTCGAAGGTGAATCCGGCCAATGTGGCGTTCTTCGAGTCACACCAGCAGCAGATTGCGGCGCAGATGAGCGAAGGGGCGAAGTAACCGCGGAAGCGCGGCGTTTCGCTTTTGATCGTCATCCCGGCGCAGGCCGGGATCCAGTGGCGACCACGTTGGGTCGTGGTCGCTACGTCAAACAGCTGTTTTCAGCGTTGTGCCGACGACCGAGCGGTGTCGTTACTGGATCCCGGCCTGCGCCGGGATGACGGCTTCGATGTATGTCGCGCCGGCTCGGTAGGGCGTATCAGTACCCCACCGACACAATCGCAAACCGCGTACGCCCGCCCGGCAGCTCCGCGTCGAATTCGTCGTCCACGCGCTTCTTCAGCGCCGCCCGCGCCATCGGCGAATCGATGCTGATCCAGCCGGCTTTCGCGTCGGTCTCGTCGGGGCCGACGATGCGATAGATCACCGTCTCCCCGCTGTCCACATTCTCCAGCTCGATGCGTGCGCCGAAGAACACCACGGCGCGATCCGCCGGTGCGCCTTCCGCCACCTTCAGCGCGGGAATCCGCTTGCTCAGGTAACGCACGCGGCGATCGATCTCGCCGAGCTGCTTCTTGCGATAGGTGTATTCGGCATTCTCCGAACGGTCGCCTTCGGCCGCGGCGGCCGCGAGCGCCTTCACCACTTCCGGCCGCAGCGTGTGCCAGAGGTGGTCCAGTTCGGCTTTGAGCTTCTCGAAGCCTTCGCGGGTGATGATCGCGGTCGAGGAAGGGGAAGGTGGGCGCCAGCGGCTCATCGGGCTTGAGGGGTATCCAGCAGTTGTCGTTCCAGGGCGAGCAGTTCCGCGTGCACCGGGTGGTCCGGAAATGCGGCGGCGAGCTTGCGCAGCAGCACCAGCGCTTCGGCGGGCTGGTCCAGCCGCAGGCCGAGCTGCTGCGCGGCGAGCAGGCCGATGCGCGGCGCTTCGGGCGTGCGCGGCCACTTGGAAAGATAGCCTTTGCACAGCTTCACCGCGAGCCGGCTCATGCCCATGCGTGCGGCCAGTTCGGCCAGTGGGCCGGCGGTGGCCGGGTCGTCGGGCAGGAAGGCCGGATCGATCTCCATGCATTCCTGCACCAGTCCCAGCGCGCGCTTGCCTTCGTTATTGGCGAGCAGGGCGGCGGTCCAGATCTGCCCGTGCACCAGCAAGGCCTCGCGCAGGCCTTCCTGGCGCAGCAGCTGGCGATAGGCCAGGTGCAGCGAGGCCGGCGCGCTGCGGTCCTGCAGGCGGCCCACCAGCATGTCGATGGCGGCCCGCGGTTGTTCCGCGGCGCGCTGCTGCACGGCGGCGAGCAGGCGGCTGTCCTCGTCCTGGCCGCTCGCGGCGACCAGGCGCTCGGCCTCGGGCGCCATGCCGAACTGCTCGTGGCGCTCGTGGATCATCGCGCCCATCAGATGGAAGCCGAGCACGATCAGATAGGTGTAGGCGAACGCATACAGCGGCTGCGCGACCAGCCGCGGCAGCACACCGGTGGCCGCTCCGGCCAGCACGATCAGCCCCGCCACGATAAGGTTGATCGTCACGGGAATCAGGTAGGCCAGGCCGAAGCCGCCGATCACGCGCAGCATCTGCAGCGGATTGAGCGCGTCGGCGAGGTTGCCCTCGAATGCCAGCGTCATGTCGATCGCCGGCAGAATCAGCACCGATACCAGCAGGATCGGCCACAGCGCACGCGGAAAGAACACCGCCGCGAGTATGCACAGCGCGGCCAGGAACAGGTGGATTGCAGTCAGCGCCCAGCCGGAGGATTCATTGCCGCCCAGGCTGACGTCCGGTGGGTCGGCGAAACCGTTGGCGGTGTGCAGCATGCAGTCCGCGGCGTAGCGCCATGTGGCCGCCCATATCGCCAGGGTGCAGATGCCGCCGAGCAGCGCCGGCAGCAGACCGACGACGAGGTGCGCCAGCGCCATCGCCGCGCAACTGGCCAGCGCGGCACCGCGCAAGGGATAGGCGAACGCCGCGGGCAGGCGTTCGGCAAAGGGTTTGTCGGCGGCGACCGTGGGGATCTTCGGCATGGTGCCGCGCTCAGCGCTTGCCGCCGAAGATGCTGCCCAGCACGCCGCGCACGATCTGCGTGCCCAGGCGCGAGCCGATGCTGCGCGTGGCCGACTTGGCCATCGCCTCGATCACGCCCTGGCGGCGGCCGTTGCCCAGCAGCACGTCGCGCACCGCGTCGCCCCAGCCGGGGCCTTCGGCCGCGGCGGGCGCGCCCTTGCCGGCCGGGGTGGCGGAAGCGACTTTCTCGCCCGCGCGCGCCGCCAGCATCTCGGCCGCCGATTCGCGGTTCACCGCGGTGTCGTACTTGGCGCCCACCGGCGAACGCTGGCGCACCGTGGCGCGCTCGGCCTCGGTGATCGCGCCGATGCGCGCGGTGGGCGAGGCCACCAGCACCTGTTCCACCGGCGAGGGCACGCCGCCGTCGCGCAGAGTGGAGGCCAGGGCCTCGCCGACGGCGAGCTTGGTGATGGCGTCGGTGACGTCGAGCTTCGGATTCGGCGCGAAGGTTTCGGCCGCGGCCTTCACCGCTTTCTGGTCGCGCGGCGTGAACGCGCGCAGCGCGTGCTGCACGCGGTTGCCGAGCTGGCCGAGGATATTGCCGGGCACGTCGTCCGGATTCTGCGAGCAGAAATACACGCCCACGCCCTTGGAGCGGATCAGCCGCACCACCTGTTCCACGCGCTGCAGCAGCGCGGCCGGGGCGTCGTCGAACAGCAGGTGCGCCTCGTCGAAGAAGAACACCATCTTCGGCTGCTCCAGGTCGCCCACTTCCGGCAGCTGCTCGAACAGCTCCGACAGCAGCCACAGCAGGAAGGTGGAATACAGGCGGGGTTTGAGGATCAGCTGGTCGGCCGCCAGCACGTTGATCACGCCGCGGCCGCTCATGTCCTGGCGCATCAGGTCGGCCAGCTCCAGCGCCGGCTCGCCGAAGAACTGGTCGGCGCCGTCCTGTTCCAGCTTCAGCACCGCGCGCTGGATCGCGGCGATGCTCTGCGTGCTGATCAGGCCGTACTGGGTGGAGATGTCCTTGGCGTGTTCGGCGGCGAAGCCGAGCAGGGCGCGCAGGTCGGCCAGGTCCAGCAGCAGCCAGCCGTTGTCGTCGGCCACTTTGAAAACGACTTCGAGCACGCCTTCCTGGGTGTCGTTCAATTCCAGGATGCGGCCGAGCAGGGTGGGGCCCATCTCGCTGATGGTGGCGCGCACGGGGTGGCCGAGCTTGCCGTAGATGTCCCAGAAGATCACCGGATTGGCCTGCGGCTTCCAGTCCTTCAGGTCGAGCTTGGCCAGGCGCGCTTTGAGCTTGTCGCCCGGCTCGCCGGCGGCCATCGCCAGGCCCGCGAGGTCGCCCTTGGCATCGGCCAGGAAGCAGGGCACGCCCAGGCGCGAGAAGCCTTCGGCCAGCACCATCAGCGAGACCGATTTGCCGGTGCCGGTGGCGCCGGCGATCATGCCGTGCCGGTTGCCGTAATGCGGGTCGAGGTTGACGGTGGCGCTGTCGTTGCGGCCGATGAGGATGTCAGTCATGAGGGTCCGTCCGGTAGGGGCGCGGCGATTGTAGGAGCAGGGAACGGGGAACGGGGAACGGGGAACGGCAGGAGCGTCGCAGCCCCATCCTTCATATCGACCCGCATGTTCCCCGCTCCCTGTTCCCCGTTCCCCGCTCTCAAGCTATTGTCGTCGCTTTCGACACGCGACTTTCCCCATGCCGTCAACCGCTTCCGCGCGCTCCCTGCGCCTGCTTCCCCTGTTCGCGGCGCTGGCCGCGCTGAGCGCCTGCGCGAGCGGCGGCGGCACCAAGGCGGCGGCGCCCTCGGCCCAGGTGAACGCGCTGTACGCGCAGCTGGACCAGGCCAGCAAGGGCTACGACACGGCGCTGCAGCAGGCGCGCGCCGGCGACGCGCAGGCTTCGCAGCAGACGCTGTCCACCTCGCTGGAGCAGCTCAAGCGCGCTTCGGCGCAGTGCGGCAGCAGCCCGGGCTGCGATCCGCAGCGCTTCTTCGCCGTGTACGACCGCCTGCTGCGCCTGAAGGACGGCAGCTTCTCGCTCGGCGACGACGTGGAGGTCAGCGGCGAGCAGACGCCCGAGGGCAGCGCCGGCACCGGCAAGACCGGCGCCGCCAGCCTGCCGCAGGCGCAGCGCAGCGTGACCCTGCTGCACGGCCAGAAGCTGTCGGAGCTGATCGCCATGAACGGCCCGGTGAAGGCGGCGCTGGAGATGTGGCTGACCCAGTGGCGCTCCAACCTGATGGACGCCTACGTCAATTATCAGTACATGCGCTACCAGATGTGGCCGGCCTACCAGAGCCGCGACCTGCCCGAGGCGGTGCTGTTCGGCATCATGGCCAAGGAGTCCGGCGGCAAGGTGCATGCGGTGTCGCGCTCCGGCGCGGCGGGCCCGCTGCAGTTCATGTACGCCACCGGCCTGCGCTTCGGCCTCAGCAGCGACGGCGGCTTCGACGAGCGCTTCGATCCGGCGCTGGCCGCGCGCGCCAACGCCGAATACCTGGACGAGCAGCTCGGCATCTTCAACAACAACCTGGAAGTGACGCTGGCCGCCTACAACGGCGGCGAGGGCCGCATGCGCCGTCTGGTCGGCGACGACACTTCGGTGAGCTTCTACGACCCGCGCATCTACAACCAGTTGTCGCAGGAAACCCGCGACTACGTGCCGGCGGTGCTGGCGGCCGCGTGGCTGTTCCTGCATCCGGACAGCTACAACCTGCGCTTCCCCAAGGTGGACGGCGTGCCGGGCAGCGTGGTGCTGAAGCGGCCGGCCTCGCTGAGCGAGCTCACGGTGTGCCTGGGTTCGGCCGGCGGCATGGAGAGCGGCTGGTTCCGCACCTTGCGCAATCTCAATCCGCGCGTCGATCCGCAGGCGGCGCTGCCGCAGGGCACCAAGCTGGTGGTGCCGAAGCTGATCGAGCCGTCCTATGCGGCGCGCTGCGCCGATGGCCCCTGGCCGATCCTGGCCAACGACCTGCATACCGCGGTGGTGCCGGTGGTGGCCTCGACGCCGGATCCGACGCCTTCGCGTTCCGCGCCGTCGAAGTCGCGCAGCTATACGGTGAAGCGCGGCGACACCCTGGCCGGCATCGTGCGCAAGCTCGGCTGCTCGGACGTGCAGGAAGTGGCCCAGCTCAACGGCATCAGGCAGCAGCACATCAAGCCGGGGCAGACGCTCAAACTGCCCGCGTGCCGCTGAGCCGGACGTAATGGGACGTAGGTTGGGGTGAGCCGCAGGCGAACCCCAACGATGCGTGGCGCTCGATGTTGGGGTTCGCCTGCGGCTCACCCCAACCTACGCCAGCGTTGCTTACGCCGCGGCGAGGCTGTTGCCGCGGGTCGGCGCCGCCTCGGTGCCGTTGCGGTGGGCTTCCTTCAAGCCATGCAGCACCTTCAGCAGATGGCGGTGCTGCAGCTGCAGCTTGAGGTGCGGGGAATCCTTGGTCTCGTGGTAGGCCACCGCCAGCCACAGCGCCACGCCGCGGATGGCGACTTCGGCATTGTCCGACCGCGCGCGCGCATAGCCGACGTCGGTACCCTCGCCCCAGGGCAGATAGCGCTGTTCCGGCGAGGTGCCATAGAGATGCGGGAACTCGCTGCGCGAGGCCTGGCCGATCTCGCGGAGAGTCAGCGTGCCGAGCTGGACGCGCGTGCGGCGTGGCAGGCTGTCGACGATGCGCTCGATCTCGCGGAACTGACGACCCAGCTGCCGGCTGCGGCTCAGGGCGATGATCTGGCTGACGATGCGCATGCGGTTCCTCCGGTCGCGGATTCGGGATGCGGCGCGGCTGCGCGCTGCGGCGAATACGGGTGAGGATAGCGACGCCTCGCTTCGCCTTGCGCCAAAAAAGTCACAAAACGACGAAAAGCGTCACTCGGATCTGTGCGTCAGTTCGTACAGCGACCGAGACGCTGGCCCACTTGCACCACTTGCTGCGGCTGCAGCTCGTCGAATTCCGCCATGCCGTCGGGCAGCAGCAGGATCACCGTCGAGCCCATGTTGAAGCGCGCCATCTCGGCGAAGCGCTCCAGCGAAATGTTCTGCCCGGCGAAGGACTTGCGGCGGATCGCCGGCGCGTACGGCGGAATCACCAGGCCGTCCCACACGGTGGCCACGGACGACACCAGGATCGCTCCCACCATCACGGCGACGAACGGGCCGCGCTCGCTCTCGAAGTGGCAGACCAGGCGCTCGTTGCGCGCGAACAGGCGCGGGATCGCCTCCACCGCGAACGGCGCCACGCTGAAGATGCGCCCCGGCACGTGCACGGTTTCCTTCAGCGTGCCGGCCAGCGGCATGTGCACGCGGTGGTAGTCGCGCGGCGACAGATAGATGGTGGCGAAGCGGCCGTTGCGGTACGGCGCGGCAGCGGCCTCGTCGCCCAGCAGTTCGGCGGAGGTGTATTCCTGGCCCTTGGCCTGGAAGATGCGCCCGTCCACGATGCGGCCGGACTGGCTGATGCGCCCGTCGGCGGGGCTGAGCAGAGCCTGCGGGTCGGCATCGGCGCGGCGCGCGTCCGGCCGCAGCTTGCGGGTGAAGAAGGCATTGAAGTGCTGGTAGGCGAACGGATCGGGCTGGGCGGCCTGGGCCATGTCCACCTGATAGCGGCGCACGATCTGCCCGATCAGGAAGTTCTTCCACGGCACGAAGGTCCAGCGCGTGGCCCAGTAGACCACCCGCGACAGCGCGCGGTGGGGCAGGAGGTATTGCAGGAGCACTTTGAAAGTCATTCGGCCAGTATATCGGGTAGGGAACGGGGAACAGGGAATGGGGAACAGGTGGGTTGATATGAACGCCGTGGCTGCGATGCTCTTGCCGTTCCCCGTTCCCCGTTCCCCGTTCCCCGTTCCCCGTTCCCCGGCCCGCTATACTTCGCGATCCTCCAGCCGCAGACCCTGGCCGCCGTGACCGCCGAACTCGCCTCCATCATCGATTTCATCCGCTACGGCGCCAGCCGCTTCTCGGCCGCCGGGCTGACTTTCGGCCACAGCCACGACAACCCGATCGACGAGGCCACCCACCTGGTGCTGGCCAGCCTGCACCTGCCGCCGGACATCCCGCCGGCCTACGGCGCCGGCAAGCTCACCGGCGAAGAGCGCGAGCGCGTGCTGGCGCTGATCGAGCGCCGCATCAACGAGCGCCTGCCGGTGGCCTACCTGGTCGGCGAAACCTGGTTCGCCGGGCTGAAGTTCAAGAGCGACCGCCGCGCCCTGGTGCCGCGCTCGCCGATCGCCGAGCTGATCGAATCCGGCTTCCAGCCGTGGCTGGAGCACCGCCACGTCGAGCGCGCGCTCGACCTGTGCACCGGCTCCGGCTGCATCGGCATCGCCATGGCCGAGTACAACCCGGACTGGCGGGTCGACATCGTCGACGTCAGCGACGACGCGCTGTCGCTGGCGCGCGAGAACATCGTGTTCCAGCACGTGGAAGGGCGCGTCGAGGCGGTGAAGTCCGACCTGTTCAACGGCGTGAAGGGCCGCGTCTACGACCTGATCGTGTCCAACCCGCCCTATGTCACCGAAGCCGAATACGCCGCGCTGCCGGGCGAGTACAGCCACGAGCCCAAGCTCGGCCTGACCTCCGGCGAAGACGGCCTGGACCTGTGCCTGCGCATGCTGGACGAAGCGGCCGGATACCTGAGCGAGGACGGCCTGCTGATCGTCGAAGTGGGCGAGAGCGAGCACGCGCTGGTGGAGCTGCTGCCGGAAGTCCCGTTCGTGTGGATCGAGTTCAAGGTCGGCGCCATGGGCGTGTTCGCGCTGGAGCGCCGCGACCTGGTCGAGCACGCCGACGCCATCCGCGCCGCGGCGCGCGCCCGCCACGGCTGAGCCGTGGACCTGCTGACGCCGCGCCTGCGCCTGGATGCCTTGGCCTCTGGCGACGCCGCGGCGCTGTATGCCTATCGCGGCGACCCCGAGGTCGCGCGCTACCAGGGCTGGCAGCCCGCCTCGCTGGATGAGGCGGCGGAATGGATCGAGGCGTTGGCCGCCGAACCCGCGCCGGGCCACTGGTGGCAGCGCGCCATCCGCCTGCGCGACAGCGGCGAGCTGATCGGCGACCTCGGCCTGGGCCTGGCCGCAGATGAGAAAGGCGGCGTGGAACTCGGCATCACCATCGCACCGCCCTATCAGGGCAGGGGCTATGCCGCCGAAGCGCTGCGCGCCGCCCTGGACTGGGCCTTCGCCCGCGGCGCCAACCGCGCCACCGCTTCGGTCGATCCGCGCAACACCGCCAGCGTGGCGCTGCTGTGCTCGCTGGGCATGCGCCAGGAAGCGCATTTCCGCGAAAGCTACTGGCTGCGCGGCGAATGGGCGGACGACCTGGTGTTCGCCCTGCTGGCGCGCGAATGGCGCGCCGGCGCAGACCCGGCGGCCCGTACACGCTAAGCTTGGCCGGTTAGCCCCCAGGAAAAGCCCCGTGTCCAGCAATTCCTTCGGCAAGATCTTCACCGTCACCACGTTCGGCGAGAGCCATGGCCCGGCCATCGGCTGCGTGATCGACGGCTGCCCGCCGGGGCTGCCGATCGAAGAGAGCGAATTCCGCGCCGACCTCGACCGGCGCGCCACCGGCAAGAGCCGCCACACCTCGCAGCGGCGCGAAGCGGACGACGTGGAGATCCTCTCCGGCGTCTACGAAGGCCGCACCACCGGCACGCCGATCGCGCTGCTGATCCGCAATACCGACCAGCGCAGCAAGGACTACGGCGACATCGTCAGCACCTTCCGCCCCGGCCACGCCGACTACAGCTACTGGCAGAAGTACGGCATCCGCGATCCGCGCGGCGGCGGGCGCTCGTCCGCGCGCGAAACCACCATGCGCGTGGCCGCCGCGGTGATCGCCAAGAAATGGCTGGCCGAGCGCTACGGCGTGCGCGTGCGCGGCTATCTCGCGCAACTGGGCGGCATCGCGCCGCAGGGTTTCGACTGGGACGCGGTGGAGCAGAACCCGTTCTTCTGGCCGCACGCGGCGCAGGTGCCCGAACTTGAGAAGACCATGGACGCGCTGCGCAAGTCCGGCGACTCCGTCGGCGCGCGCGTCAACGTGGTGGCCGAGGGCGTGCCGCCGGGCTGGGGCGAGCCGATCTACGGCAAGCTCGACGGCGACCTCGCCGCCGCCATGATGTCGATCAATGCGGTGAAGGGCGTGGAGATCGGCGACGGCTTCGCCGCGGTGGCCCAGCGCGGCAGCGAGCATCGCGACGAAATGAGCCCCGCCGGTTTCGCCTCGAACCATGCCGGCGGCATCCTCGGCGGCATCAGCACGGGGCAGGCGGTGACCGCTTCGATCGCGCTGAAACCGACGTCGAGCATTCTGATTCCCGGCCACAGCGTGAACCTGGCAGGCGAACCGGTCGAGGTGGTCACCAAGGGCCGCCACGATCCCTGCGTGGGCATCCGCGCCACGCCGATCGCCGAGGCCATGATGGCCCTGGTGCTGATGGACCACGCCTTGCGCCATCGCGCCCAGTGCGGCGACGTGGGCGAGGTGAGTCCGCGCCTGGCGTGAGCGCGCTTTGCGTGCACCGCCGGCGCGGCAAGACTGATGTGAGTACATGAGCGCAAGACAGAAAGTGTGGGTGTCGCGCCCCTTGTTTCCGGAAGTGCTGGCGCGGCTGTCCGAATACGTCGACGTGCAGGCCGAGGCGATCGAGCGCCGGCATGCGCCGGAAGCGCTGCGCGAGCACCTGTCCGGCGTGGATGGGGCCATCATCGGCCTGGCCGACCCGGTGGGCGCGGCGGTGGTGGAAGGCAACCAGCGCCTGCGCGTGATCGCCAACCTGGCGGTGGGCTACAACAACCTCGACGTGCCGGCGCTGACCCGCGCCGGCATCCTCGCCTGCAACACCCCCGACGTGCTCAACGAGACCGTGGCCGACTACGCCTGGGCGCTGATGCTGGGAGCCGCGCGCCGCGTCGGCGCCGCCGAACGCTGGCTGCGCGCGGGGCAGTGGCAGGGCGGCATGCGCTTCGACGACTGGCTGGGCGTCGACGTGCACGGCAAGACGCTGGGCATCCTGGGCATGGGCCGCATCGGCCAGGCCATCGCGCGCCGCGCGGCCGGCTTCGACATGCACGTGCTCTATCACAACCGCTCGCGTCTGCCCGAGCCGGTGGAGCGCGAATGCCGCGCCAGCCTGGTCGACAAGGCCGAACTGCTGCGCCGCGCCGATCACCTGATCCTGGTGCTGCCGTATTCGCGCGAAAGCCACCACGCCGTCGGCGCGGCGGAACTCGCGCTGATGAAACCCACCGCGGTGCTGGTGAACGTGGCCCGCGGCGGCATCGTGGACGACGCGGCGCTGGCCGCCGCGCTGCGCGAGGGGCGGCTGGCGGCCGCGGGGCTGGACGTGTTCGAGGGCGAGCCGGCGCTGCATGCGGACCTGCTGCGTCTCGAGAATGTCCTGCTCAGCCCGCATATCGCCAGCGCCAGCGCGGATACGCGCCGCGCCATGGCCGCCCTGGCCGCCGATAATGTGCTGGCCGCGCTGGGCCACGGACCGCGCGCCGGACGTCCGCCGGCGCCGCTCAATCCTGAAGTGATGAAACGTTGGTCCTAAAAAGCGGCTGTTTCAAAGCGTGATGCCATTCACGCCCAGGCAGATCGCGTATTGTTTTGCCCTCAACCCCGGCTAGATTTCCGTTGATGCGGATGTCGGCCCCGTTCGGACGGATCTCCGAGTCCCTCTACTGAAACCTGGAACATGAGCAAGAAGAGCAGCTACAAGGTGGCGATGGTCGGCGCGACGGGCGCCGTGGGCGAAGCCCTGCTGGCTATCCTGGCGGAGCGCAAATTCCCGGTCGGCGAGCTGGTCCCGCTGGCCAGCGAGCGTTCGGCGGGCGGCAAAGTGGACTTCGCCGGCAAATCGGTCACCGTGCGCAATCTTGCCGACTACGACTTCGCCGGCGTGGACATCGCCTTCTTCTCCGCCGGCGGCTCGGTCAGCCGCGAGCACGCGCCCCGCGCGGCGGCGGCCGGAGCGGTGGTGATCGACAACACCTCGGAGTTCCGCTACCAGGACGACATCCCGCTGGTGGTGAGCGAAGTGAATCCGCACGCCATCGCGCAGTACACCAAGCGCGGCATCATCGCCAATCCGAACTGCTCGACCATGGGCATGCTGGTGGCGCTGGCGCCGATCCACCGCCAGGCCGGCATCACCCGCATCAACGTGGCCACCTACCAGTCGGTGTCCGGCGCGGGCCGCTCGGGCATGGAGGAACTGGGCCGGCAGACCGCGGCGCTGCTCAATTTCCAGGACGTGGAAAAGTCGAAGTTTCCCAAGCAGATCGCCTTCAACGTGATCCCGCACATCGACGACTTCCAGGCTAACGGCTACACCAAGGAAGAAATGAAAATGGTCTGGGAGACCCGCAAGATCCTGGAAGACGACACCATCCAGGTGAATCCCACCGCGGTGCGCGTGCCGGTGTTCTACGGGCATTCCGAGGCCGTGCACATCGAGACCCGCGACAAGATCACCGCCGAACAGGCCCGCGCGCTGCTGGAAAAAGCCGAGGGCGTGGTGGTGCAGGACGAGCGCAAGGCCGGCGGCTATCCCACCCCGGTGGGCGACGTCGCGGGTAAGGATCCGGTCTTCGTCGGCCGTATCCGCGAAGATATTTCTCACGAGCGCGGCCTGGACCTGTGGATCGTCTCGGACAACATCCGCAAGGGCGCGGCGCTGAACGCGGTGCAGATCGCCGAACTGCTGATCGAGGAACATCTCTGATGCAAACCCGCCTGACCAGCCTGGCGCTCTGCGCCGCATGCCTGGCGATGCCGGCCTGGGCCGGTCAGCAGGCGGGGGCCGCGGCCCCCGCTCCCGCACCGAAGGCCGAGGCCGAGCACCGCGTCGCCAGCAAGAACGCCGAAGTGCAGCGCCTGCAGCACGACGTCGCCTCGCAGGAGGCCCAGAGCGAGCAGGCCGACCGCAGGATGGAGCAGCAGGACCGCGCCATCGCGGAGCTGCGCCAGCAGCTGGAAGCACTGAAAAGCACCAAGGCCGCTCCCGGCCCGGGCCATTGAGCAAGACCCAATAAGCGGGACCGCTGCGAGAACCTCTCGCAGCAATGCGTTGTAAATATCGGCCGCAACTATTGTTTGTGGGCCTTTTTCTAACTTAAAGTGTCGTCTTGTCGACGGAATCGCCGCCCAAGTGCGGCGATCCTTATATAAGAAACGTCACGGGGCAGTTCGGGGGAACACGCGATGAATCGTTCGTTGAGACTGTCGGTGCTGCTGGCGCTGGCCTTAGGCAGCACCCAGGCCGCCGCGCTCGAACTGGGCCAGATCCAGGTCAAGTCGGCCTTGGGCCAGCCCTTGCTGGCCGAGATTCCGCTGAACCCGGAACATCCTTCCGAGCTGCAGAACCTGTCCGCCAAGCTCGCCTCCGGCGAGGAATTCGCCAAGGCCGGCATCAGCGGCGCGCCGAACATCCCGCTGCAGTTCGCGGTGATCGACGGCGGCAACGGCCGCAAGGTGATCCGCATCACCAGCGCCGCGCCGGTGAACGATCCCTACCTCGACCTGCTGGTCGAAGTGAGCAGCGCCACCGGCAAGAGCGTGCGCGAATTCGCCATCCTGCTCGACCCGCCGAGCAGCCCCGGCGCCGCGCCCGCCACCCGCGCGCCCGCCGTCGCTTCGTCCTCCAGCAAGCCCGCGCGCCATGCCGCGCCGGCACCCGCCGCCGACGAGCAGCAGGCTGCCGCCAAGCCCGCGCCCGCCAAGCCGGCGCCGGCCGCCGCGCCGGCGCTGAAGAACGGCGAATACGGTCCGGTCGAGCGCGGCCAGACGCTGTCGTCCATCGCCAAGGACACCGCGCCGCAGGGCGTGGACATCAACCAGATGCTGCTGGCTCTCAAGCAGGCCAACCCGGATGCGTTCTACCGCGACAACATCAATGCGCTGAAGACCGGCGCCGTGCTGCGCGTGCCTTCCGCGCAGGACGCGCAGGCCATGGCGGTGGCCGCGGCCGCCGCCGAAGTGCGCCGCCAGAACGGCGACTGGAGCTCGGGCGCCGCGCGCACCGCCACCAGCGTGGCCGATGCCGGCACGCGCCCGGCCGCTTCCACCGCGCCGACCGCCGGCAAGGGCGAACCGTCCGACCGTCTCTCCCTGGTGCCCGCGAAGGACGGCGCGCAGGGCGCCGCCGGCGGCAGCGCCAAGGGCGACGGCAAGGACGCCAAGGCCGCGGCCGGCCTGCGCGAAGACCTGCTGCGCAGCAAGGAGGCGCTGGCCACCCTGGAACAGCAGGGCAACGAGCTGAAGTCGCGCCTGAAAGACCTGGAAGACATCAACCAGAAGAACACCAAGCTGCTGGCGCTGAAGGACAACGAGATCGCCGACCTGCAGCGCAAGCTGGCCGAAGCCCGCAAGGGCGCGCCGGCGGCCGCCGCCGAGGCCAAGCCGGCCGAAGCGAAGCCCGCCGTCGCCGAAGCGCCCAAGCCCGCCGTCGAGGCGCCCAGGCCCGCGCCCGCCGCCAGCGCACCCAAGCCCACCGATACGCTGGCCGTGACCCCGGCCGGCACCAGCTCCGCCCCGGCTTCCACCGGCAGCGCCGCCGCCACCGCCCCGGTGGCCAGCACGCCGGCCAAGCCGGAGAACAAGCCGGCGCCGAAGCCCGCCCCGGTGGCGCCGCCCGCGCCGGCCGAGGAAGAGCCCTGGTACATGCAGACCTGGGCGCTCGCCACCGGCGCCGGCGCCGTGGTGCTGCTGCTCCTGGGCGCGCTGCTGGGCCGCCGCAAGAAGTCGGGCGATGCTCCGGCGCCGCGCTCCGCTTCGTCGCTGGCCGACCGCTTCGGCGCCGAACCGACCATCGGCGGCTCCGATCCGGACCAGGACGAACTGCTCGACCAGCTCGCCGAACATCCGGACGACGTCGGCCTGCACCTGGAACTGGTCAGCCTGTACTACAGCCGCCGCGACGTGGAGCACTTCGAAGCGGCCGCCGAAGCGATGCACGCGCACATCTCCAGCCCCGACCAGCCGGAATGGCTGGACGTGGTGTCGATGGGCGAGGACCTGGTCCCCGGCCATCCGCTGTTCTCGGGCGGCAACCCGCCGCCGCTGCCGCCGCAGAACGAGGACGAGCACGAGGCGCTGCACCAGTTCGACCTGGACCGCTATGCCGAGACCCAGCACGATGACATCCCGCCGATCCCGGCCGCTCCGCTGCCCCCGAAGAACCCCAAGGTCAGCGAGTACCACTTCGACTTCGACCTGACCCCGCGCCCGCTGGCCAACGCCGCGCCGGTAGCCGCCGAGCCGGAGCCGGTCGCCGCGCCGGAACGCGAGCCGGTGTCCACCTGGCAGTTCGCCGACCTGGAAGACGAGATTCCGGCCGCGCCGGCGCACAGCCCGGTGGAAGACGATTTCGCCCACGCCGGCGATGCGCACGAAGGCGGCTTCAACGACGACCCGGTCGACACCAAGCTGGACCTGGCCCGCGCCTACCTCGACATGGGCGACCCGGACGGCGCGCGCGCCATGCTGGAAGAAGTGCTGCACGAAGGCACCCAGATGCAGAAGGACGTGGCGCAGAAGCTGCTCGACGGCATCCGCTGAGTTCTCGCTGCAGGTGTTTTCTTATCGGGCCGGCTATATGCCGGCCCGATGTTTTTGGGGCTTGCCACAGGCGCGGGATGCTAACCTCGTCGGCCTTGCAGCTTCGCCTGGCTCCACATGCGCATCGCCCTGGGCATCGAATACGACGGCACCGACTTCCTCGGCTGGCAGCGGCTGACCCATGGGGCCACCGTGCAGGGCGCGCTGGAGAAAGCCCTGTCGTTCGTGGCCGCGCATCCGGTCGAGGTGACCTGCGCCGGCCGCACCGACGCCGGCGTGCACGGCCGCTGCCAGGTGGTGCACTTCGACACCGAGGTGCAGCGCGATCCGCGCGGATGGGTGCTCGGCGCCTGCGCCAACCTGCCGCGCAGCGTGGCGGTGCTGTGGGCGCAGCCGGTGCCGGAAGATTTCCACGCGCGTTTTTCCGCACGCAGCCGCCGCTATCGCTACCGCATCCTCAACCGCCCCGTGCGCGCGGCGCTGGATGGGCGCTACGTGACCTGGGAGCGCCAGCCGCTGGATGCCGCGCGCATGCACGAGGCGGCGCAGGCGCTGATCGGCGAGCACGATTTCACCGCCTTCCGCGCGGTGTCCTGCCAAGCGGCGCATGCGCGGCGCGAAGTGCTGGCGGTGAGCGTGCGGCGCGAGCAGGAACAGGTGCTGGTGGAGATCGAAGCGAACGCGTTCCTGCATCACATGGTGCGCAATATCGTCGGCTCGCTGCTGCCGGTGGGGCGCGGCGAGCAGCCGGCGGCCTGGGTCGGCGAACTGCTGGCCGGGCGCAATCGCGAAGTGGCTGGGCCGACTGCGCCGTCCTCAGGCCTGACCTTCCTCGGGCCTCGCTACGAAGCGCACTGGGGCCTGCCGCCGGAGGTGAGCCAATGACCCGCATCAAGTGCTGCGGCATGACGCGCGTGGAAGATGCGCGGATGGCCGCGCAATACGGCGCCGATGCGATCGGGGTGATCTTCACCGCGCGCAGCAAGCGCCGGGTGGATATCGCGCGCGCCAGGGACATCTGCGCCGCGCTGCCGCCGTTCGTCAGCACCGTCGCGCTGTTCATGGATGACGATGCCGCCCATGTGCGCGAAGTGCTGCGCGAGGTGCAGCCCGATCTGCTGCAGTTCCATGGCGATGAAAGCGACGACTGGTGCGCGCAGTTCGGCCATCGTTATCTGAAGGCCATCGCGATGGGCGAGGGTGCTGCGGCTTTGCCGCGGCTGCGCGAGTATCCCGGCGCGGCGGGGTTGTTGCTGGATGGGCATGGGCTGGGCGAAGCGGGCGGCGGCGGCAAGGCCTTCGACTGGTCGTTGATGCCGACCGATCTCGAGCAGCCGCTGATCCTTGCTGGCGGATTGACCGCCGAGAATGTCGCGCACGCCGTTCGCGTGGCGCAGCCGTGGGCGGTGGATGTGTCGAGCGGGATCGAGTCCGCGCCCGGCATCAAGGATGCAGCGAAGATGTACGCCTTCATCGAGGCAGTGCGCCAGGCCGGCTAAAAGCTCGTCATTCCGGCGCAGGCCGGAATCCAGTAACGGTAGCGTTCGGTGAACGCCTCACCGTCAGAGCGCCCATCGCTTCGCCTTGAGCAAACGCTGTCGTCACTGGATTCCGGCCTGCGCCGGAATGACGAGCAAAAAAGCGCCGCTCAATCGTCGCTCAGCGCACCACGCAGCCAACCGGCAAGCGCATCCGCCTGCGGCCCCGAAGCCCTTCGCGGCACGGCAAGAATCCAATGCGCCGGCGTGGTGACAAACCCCCACGGCGCCAACAACCGCCCGCTCGCCAGATCGTCCGCCACCAGCTGCACCGGTGCGATCGCCACGCCCAATCCCGCGACCGCCGCTTCGAGCAGGTAATACAGATGATCGAAGCCCTGCCCATAGCTCAGCTGTGCCGGCTGCAGCCCCGCCAGCGCCGCCCACTGCGGCCACGCCTGCGGCCGCGAAGCGGTATGCAGCAGCGCCTCGCTCAACAGCCCCTGCGGTGACCGTTGCTGCAGCTTCGACGCTCCCGGATAGCGCGGACTAAGCACTGGCCCGATCCGCTCCGGCGCCAGCTCATGCACGCGCCAGTCGCCCGGCCATGGCGGCTCCGCCAGCAGCAGCGCGGCATCGATGCCGGCCAGCGACGCATCGAGCGGCGCTTCCTGCGCGGAGAGGTGCAGCTTCAAGCTCGGCAAGTCCTGCCGCAGCCGTTCCAGCCGCGGAATCATCCAGCGCGCCAGCAGGCTGCCGGGACAGCCCAGCACGAACGGCGCGTCCGCCTGGCCGCGCGCCACGCGGGCCCAGGTATCGCGCAACTGTTCGAACGCATCGCGCGCGCCGTCGCGCAACTGCTCGCCTGCCGCGGTCAGCGCCAGGCCGCGGCCCTGGCGCGCGAACAGCGGCTGGCCCAGCGCTTCTTCCAGCGCGCGCAGGTGGCGGCTGATCGCGCCATGGGTGACGTGCAGTTCCTCCGCGGCGCGACTGGCGCTGCCCAGGCGGGCGGTGGCCTCGAAGGCGCGCAAGGCATTCAGCGGGGGCAGGTCGCGGACGGCTGACATGTGAGTTTTGCTGACAGGTTCCGGCGATCTTATCGCTTTTCGCGAAGCCGGGCCGTGCGTTAATTTATCGGCCTGGCGCCCGCGGAAAGGTTTTTCGCGGCGTCCCTGCCGCTAGAGGAAACCGCACATGTCCCAGGACTTCCACCGCTGGCCCGACGAGCACGGCCGCTTCGGCGACTTCGGCGGCCAGTACGTCGCCGAAACCCTGATGGCGCCGATCGCCGAGCTGACCGAGGCCTACCTGCGCCTGCGCGAAGACCCGGCATTCCTCGCCGAGCTCGATCGCGACCTGAAGTACTACGTCGGCCGCCCCAGCCCGATCTATCACGCCGAAGGCCTGTCCCGGCACGTCGGCGGCGCGCAGATCCTGCTCAAGCGCGAGGACCTCAACCACACCGGCGCGCACAAGATCAACAACACCATCGGCCAGGCCCTGGTGGCCAAGCGCATGGGCAAGCCGCGCGTGATCGCCGAGACCGGCGCCGGCCAGCACGGCGTGGCCTCGGCCACGGTGGCCGCGCGCTTCGGCCTGAAGTGCGTGGTGTACATGGGCGCGGTGGATATCGAGCGGCAGAAGATCAACGTCTACCGCATGAAGCTGCTCGGCGCCGAAGTGGTGCCGGTGACTTCCGGTTCGAAGACGCTGAAGGACGCGCTCAACGAAGCCATGCGCGACTGGGTCACCAATGTGGCCGACACCTTCTACATCATCGGCACCGTGGCCGGCCCGCATCCGTATCCGATGATGGTGCGCGACTTCAACGCCATCGTCGGGCGCGAGGCGCGCGAGCAGATGCTCGCGCAATACGGCCGCCTGCCGGATGCGATCACCGCCTGCGTCGGCGGCGGCTCCAATGCGATCGGCCTGTTCCATGCGTTCCTCAACGATGCCGGCGTGCGCATCGTCGGTGCGGAAGCGGCGGGCGAGGGGATCGCCACCGGACATCACGCCGCCTCGTTGGCGGCCGGGCGTCCCGGCGTGCTGCATGGCAACCGCACCTACGTGCTGTGCGACGACAACGGCCAGATCACCGAGACGCATTCGGTCTCCGCCGGCCTCGATTACCCCGGCGTCGGCCCCGAGCATGCCTTCCTGAAGGACGCCGGCCGCGCCGAATACGTCGGCGTCACCGACGACGAGGCGCTCGAAGCGTTCCATCTGCTGGCGCGCACCGAGGGCATCCTCGCCGCGCTCGAATCCAGCCATGCCGTGGCGCAGGCGATCAAGCTCGCCCGCGGCATGCCCAGGGACCAGCTCGTGCTGTGCAACCTGTCCGGCCGCGGCGACAAGGACGTGCACACCATCGCCGCCCGTGAAGGAGTGCAGGTATGAACCGCATCGACCGCCGTTTCGAAGCGCTCAAGCGCGCCGGCCGCACCGGCCTGATTCCCTTCGTCACCGCCGGCGATCCCGCGCCGGAACACACGGTGGCGTTGATGCACGCGCTGGTCGAGGCCGGCGCCGACGTGATCGAGCTGGGCGTGCCGTTTTCCGACCCGATGGCCGACGGCCCGGTGATCCAGCACGCCAGCGAGCGCGCCATCGCCAAGGGCGTGGGCCTGGCCGGCGTGCTCGGCTGGGTCCGTGCCTTCCGCCAGCGCGACGCCGACACGCCGGTGGTGCTGATGGGGTACCTCAATCCGGTGGAGATCCACGGCTACGAGCGCTTCGCCGTCGAAGCCGTCGAGGCCGGCGTGGATGGCGTGCTGCTGGTCGATTGCCCGCTGGAGGAATCGGCCGTGCTGGCCCCGCTGAAGGCCGCCGGGCTGAGGCAGATCCTGCTGGCGGCCCCCACCACCGCACCCGCGCGTATGGCGCGGCTGTGCGGGTCCGCGGAGGGTTTCCTGTACTATGTGTCGTTTGCCGGCATCACCGGCGCGGGGCGCTTGAGTACCTCGGACATCGCGGCCCGCGTGGCCGGGATCCGGGCCAGCGCCAAGGCGCCGGTGGCAGTGGGCTTCGGCGTGCGCGATGCGCAGAGCGCCAAGGCCATCGCCGGATTCGCCGATGCCGTGGTCATCGGCAGCGCGCTGGTCGAACGGCTGGCGGGGGCCGAGCGGGCGGACGACATCGCCGACCGCGCCAGGGCTTTCCTGCAACCGATCCGCACGGCGCTGGACGCACACTGAAACGATCTTCCTGATCGTTTCGGTCAGGAACGTTTGAGGTGTAGCGATGAACTGGCTGCAGAAAATCATGACCCCGCGTGCGCGCACGCAGAGTTCCAACGCCGGCAAGGGCAAGGTCCCCGAGGGCGTGTGGGAGAAGTGCGGCGGGTGCGGCACCGTGCTGTACCGCCCGGAGCTGGAACGCAACCTGATGGTCTGCCCCAAGTGCGGCCATCACCACGCGATCGAGGCGCGCGTGCGCCTGCAGGCCTTGCTGGACGAAGGCTCCACGCAGGAGCTGTGGTCGAACCTCGAGCCCACCGACCCGCTGAAGTTCCGCGATTCCAAGAAGTACCGCGACCGCATTGTGGCCGCGCAGAAATCCACCGGCGAGAAGGACGCGCTGCTGGCCATGAGCGGTGCGCTCAAGGGCCGCCCGCTGATGGCGGTGGCCTTCGAGTTCAGCTACATGGGCGGCTCGATGGGTTCGGTGGTGGGCGAGAAGTTCGCCCGCGCCGCCGAACGCGCGCTGGCCGAGCGCAGCGCCCTGGTGTGCTTCTCCGCCACCGGCGGCGCGCGCATGCAGGAGTCGCTGTTCTCGCTGATGCAGATGGCCAAGACCTCGGCCGCGCTGGCGCGCCTGCGCGATGCCGGCGTGCCCTACATCAGCGTGCTCACGCACCCCACCACCGGCGGCGTGTCCGCCAGCCTCGGCATGCTCGGCGACATCAACGTGGCCGAGCCGAAGGCGCTGATCGGCTTCGCCGGCCCGCGCGTGATCGAGCAGACCGTGCGCGAGACGCTGCCGGAAGGCTTCCAGCGCTCGGAGTTCCTGCTGGAGCACGGCGCCATCGACATGATCGTCGACCGCCGCGAGATGCGCGACAAGCTCGCCGACGTGCTGGGCATCCTCACCAGGGCGCCGCGCGCCGCGTGATCGCCGCTGCCGCGATTCAAGAGAAATGCCGCCGCGAGGCGGCATTTTTTTTGCGCGTGCGCGGATGTTTTCCACAGGCGGTGTGGATGGTTTGCGGGTAAGCCTGTGGAAAAGCACTGCAAGTCACTGACGGTGTTGCGATGCGCACGCGCTGCGAAAGTTTTGGTCATGCGCGTGACGCCGCGGCATGCAGAAAACGCTTGCGAAATGGCTGAAAACATGCGTTTTCGCGCGCGGCGGCGTGGGGGTGTCGCGAGGTTGTCCACAGTGGCTGTGGATGTTCTGCGGGTGAGCTTGTGGACAACACACTCAAGTGTCTGATGGTGTTGATATGCGCACGCGCTGCGAAGTTTTTGGTCACGCTGCCGCGTGTTTGCTTCGCGTCTCCGCCCACCGGCGTAGGTTGGAGTGAGCGCAGCGAACTCCAACGCCGCGGCGGCGATCACGCGTGTTGAGCGCAGGTTTTCCACAGTCGTTGTGGATGCTCTGCGGGCGAGCCTGTGGAAAACACCTTCAAGTGCTTGATGGGGTTGGTGCGTGGACGGGCTGCGAGAGTTTTGGCCAGGCCGTCGTCGTGTGATGGGGTTTTCCACAGGTTTTGTGGAGGTGGGTTGGGGGAGCTTGTGGATAAGCGCGAGGGGGGCCTTGGGCAACAGTGGGTTGGCACGCTTTGCCGAAGTTCTGCGCAACGAAGGGTGCGCATCCCGTTATTCGTCATCCCGGCGTAGGCCGGGATCCAGTGGCGGTATCGCCTGGTTGTCGCGTTGCGCTTGGTTGTCTCGCCTTTGGCGAGTGTTTCGTGCCGCTGCCGCGGCCCGAGTTACTTCTTCTTTGCGTGCCCAAAGAAGAAGTAACCAAGAAGAAAGGGCACCCTGCTTGGCGCCCTCAGCAGCTAAAGCTGCTGAGGGTCCGTGAGGGCTGGCCGGGCTTTTTGACAGGGCATCCATGCCCTGATCAAAAAGGCGGGGACATCGTGTCCCCGCCCCCCTGCGGGGGCCTTTTCGTCCAGCCCTCACCGCCGGCGCCAAGGGGACCCGGTAGATCAAGAGCAACAGCGGAACGCCGCGGCTGCGCCGCGAGCTCTTCGCTTGATTGTCGCCCCGCCCGTCATCCCCCTCTCCCCTCCGGGGAGAGGGCCGGGGTGAGGGGCCGGTCGGAGCGATGTGCTGAGGGCCGAGAAAGCCCGACAGCTTTTTCAAAAGCAATTAACCCCAAGTCCCGACTGCCGTGATAACCACGTGAAAATCTTTTATACCCGGATCAGCTAATGAAATTAACCAAGAGTTTTAATCGGATCACCAAATGCTGCGCCGCAGAAAATACCCCTTCCCGCCGTTTCCTCGCCTTCGTGAAGCTGACGTCGTAGGAAACGCTTCAAGCGCTGATTTAAAGGCTTTTTACCCGACGCATGCGCCTTTCAAATGCGCCGGATACCAGTCCTTGCGTTGCAACTTGCTTTTACCCCTACGCGAGTCAATCTTGCGAACGCTCGTATGAAACCAAGCGTTCAAATGGAGACTTGAATCCGACGTTCCACTTGCCGGAGGGGCAAGAGGGGACGGCCGGAGGATCAGCGGGGACCGGCAACCGATGTCGAATCAGCTCAACGATGAGCAGGGCGCCAGATATCGCCTGTTGCGTGCAGCCGAGACGCTGTACGTCGAGCACGGCTATGAGGCGACGTCGCTGCGCATGATCGCGGGACTCGCGCAGGCGAATCCGGCCCTGGTCAGTTACTACTTCGGCAGCAAGGAAGCCTTGATGCGCGAATTGATGATTTCCTGTCTGAATCGCTTGAATCAGGAGCGCCTGTATTTGCTCGCGGCATGCGAACAACCTAATGGCAATAGCGCGATTGCCGCACAGGCCGTGCTTGGCGCCTTGATTATCCCGGTATTGCGCATGCGCCAGGACAGCATCGAGGAGCGCACGCGGATACAGCTGCTGTTGCGCGCCTATGGCGATTCCTCGCCGGTCATCCGCGGTTATCTGAAAGAAAGCCACCGGTCGATTTCGGCGCGCTTTTTCAAGGCCTTCAAGCGCGCGCTGCCGGGACTGCCGCCGCGCGAACTGGGCACGCGCCTGCGCTTCGGCCTGAAGGCACTGGCCGGCGTCATGGCGGGAGCGAACCTGGCCGAGCTGGCCTGCGCCATCTGCATGGGCGAGCCGGTCAGCGAATCGCTGGTGATCACGCGCCTGCTGGTGTTCGTCACGCCGATCCTGGTCACGCCTTTCCGCGATCCCAAGCGCGACAGCCAGGTCGAGCAGGTGGTGGGCCAGGTGGTGGCCACCGCGGAAGTGGTGGAGCCCGAGATACCGGCGGCAGCGCATCGGGGCGCACGGGCCGGTGGTCGCGATCCTTTTCGCGCCGCGGACGAAGTGATGGGCCCGGCGATGGGCGGCGAGAGGGCGCCTGTAGCGGCTGCCGCTTTCGGCGAAGCCGACGCGGCGGCCGATCCGCCGGCGCGCCGCGTCCAGTGGTTTGCGTAGTGCTGCAGTCGTTCCAGGGGAAGGGCCTTCGGGCCGGGGATACAGGTGTCGCGCCTAGCGACTCTTCATTGGGAGGGGAGTAATGCAACACAAGCCATATCGGCCGCATACGTCGGTCAAGCCACGCGTGCTCATGCTGGCGATTCTGTCCTGTCTCGCCATCCAGGCGCGCGCGCACGCCGCCGACAACGGCCGCGATGCCGCGGCACCGAACGACGCCAAGCCGGCGCCCGCGGCCAGCAATGCCGCGCCACCGGCGGACCCGCAGGCCCAGGCCGCTCCCGACAACAAGAAATCCCGCGCCAGGCAAGGCAGCAAGGCGGATGCCGACAAGGTCGTCCAGCTCGGCGAAGTGACGGTGACCGCGCAGAAGCGCGAGGAGCGCCCGATCGACGTGCCGATCGCACTGTCGGTGTTCGACGCGCAATCGCTGGACGACCACAAGATCGAAGGCGGCGCCGAACTGCTGCGCGCCACGCCGAACGTGACGTTCTCCAAATCCAACTTCGCCAGCTACAACTTCTCGATCCGCGGCGTCGGCACCAAGGCGCTGTCGGTCACCACCGACCCCGGCGTGGCGGTGAGCTTCAACAGCACGCCGCTGATCCGCAATCGCCTGTTCGAGCAGGAATACTTCGACGTCAACCGCATCGAGGTGCTGCGCGGCCCGCAGGGCACCCTGTATGGCCGCAACGCCACCGGCGGCGTGGTCAACATGATTCCGAACCTGCCGTCGCTGGATGGCTTCGATTCCTGGTTCAAGGCCGAAACCGGCAACTACGACAGCCGCCGCTTCAGCGGCATGGTCAACGTGCCGATCGGCGACACCCTGGCCTACCGCCTGGCGGGCGCCTGGACCAAGCGCAGCGGCTACGACAACAACACCGTGACCAACAAGGACGTCAACGGCCGCGACCTGTGGAGCGGCCGCATGGGCCTGCTGTGGAAGCCCAGCGACAAGTTCAGCGCCAGCCTGGTATGGGAGCACTTCAACGAGAACGACGACCGATCGCGCACCGGCAAGCAGCTCTGCCACAACGATCCGGGTCCGACCCAGATCGGCGACACCGCCGTGCCCGAATTCAACCAGCCGCAATTCAGCCAGGGCTGCCAGCCCGGCTCGCTCTACGGCAAGGGCGCGTTCGGCGTGCCCAACGGCGCCAGCCTGTCGCAGCTGCTGTTCGCGCGCACCAGCCTGCCGCTGGGCATCACGCCGGACTTTCTCGAGACGCCGTCGCTGGTCAAGCCGGGCGATCCCTTCGCCGGCGTGCAGCAGTCGACCAATCTGCGCACCATCGCCACCAGCTACGACCCGCGTTTCAAGGCCAAGAACGACGTGGTCCAGATCAACCTGGAGTTCAAGCCCAGCGAGGACCTGAAGCTGATCTCGCAGACGGCTTATTCGCGCGATTTCTATTACTCGACGCAGGACTACGGGCGCTTCCAGTCCAACCCGATCTTCAACGATTCGAACGGCCTGCTGAATCCGTTCCCCGATCCGGTCACGGGCAATTTCGGCGGCCCCGCCTATCCGATCACGCCGGGCGGCGTGTACACCGATCCGCAGCTCGGCCCGTCCAAGGGTTATCTGGCGGTCGACCTGGTGCGCTCGCACAGCAAGCAGTGGTCGCAGGAATTCCGCCTGCAGTCCTCGTTCGACGGGCGCTTCAATTTCAGCGTCGGCGCCAATTACCTGGACTACAAGATCGACGAAGACTATTTCGTCTTCAACAACGTGTTCACCGCCACCGCGCAGGAATTCTTCAACCAGGGCTATTTCGGCCGCACGCCGATCGACTGCACGCCGAACTACCTGGACCAGTACAACAACTCCTGCGTGTATATCGACCCGAACCCGATCGGCAGCATCAACGGCCAGGGCCATAACTATTTCCGCAGCCAGAATATCGGCGAGACCAAGTCCAAGGCGCTGTTCGGCGAGCTGTATTACCAGCTCTCCGACACGGTAAAGCTGACGGCCGGCCTGCGCTATACCGACGACAAGAAGATCAGCACGCCGGTGCCGAGCCAGCTGCTGCTGATGCCCGGTTTCGCCGGGGGCGGCTATGTCAATTACGGGTATCCGCACCTGCCGGACATCAATCAGCGCTGGCGCAAGCCGACCGGGCGCCTGGTGCTGGACTGGAAGCCGAAGCTGTCCTTCACCGACGAAACCCTGGTGTATGCCTCGCTGTCGCGCGGCTACAAGGCCGGCGGCACCAACTCGCCGGGCATCGGCGCCGATCCGAAGAACCTCTACTTCAATCCGGGCCCGTCGACGTTCAAGCCCGAATACGTCAATGCGTTCGAGATCGGCACCAAGAACATGATGGACGGCGGCAAGCTGATGCTCAACGCCGACGCGTTCTACTACGACTACAAGGACTACCAGGTCTCGCAGATCGTCGATCGCGCCACCTTGAACGAAAACTTCGACGCGAAGATCTTCGGCTTCGAGCTGGAAGGCGCCTGGCAGGCCACGCGCGCACTGCGTTTCGACGGCAACCTCGGCTATCTGCATACGCGGCTTGCCAACGGATCCCGCTCGATCGACGTGCTGAACCGCACGCAGGGCAATCCGGACTACGTGGTGATCAAGCCCTGGCTGCAGCAGGCTTCCAATTGCGTGGCGCCGAAAGCGGAGGTGGAAAAGCTGCTGCAGTGGGCGCAGACCTCGGGCTACGTGCTTGCCTTCAACGACCTGGCCTCGTTCTGCGGCGGTCCGTTCCCGACCAGCAACTTCGTCGCGCCGGATGGCTCGATCCAGCTGGCCAGCGGCGATTTCTACAATCCCAATACGCAGGCGCCGAATGGCGGCAAGGGCTTCTACGCCGATCTCGGCGGCAAGCAGCTGCCGAACTCGCCGCATTGGACCGGCAACGTGGGTACGCAGTACACCTTCTTCACCGCCAGCGGCGACTTCACCCTGCGCGGCGATTACTACCGCCAGAGCTCCAGCTATGCGCGCATCTACAACACGGTGTCGGACAAGCTGCGCGGCTGGGGTAACGCGAATCTCTCGCTGACCTGGCAGTCGGCGAAGAGCGATCTCACCGTGCAGCTCTACGTCAAGAACCTGTTCAACGACACACCGATTACGGACGCCTTCGTCAATAGCGACGACAGCGGATTGACCACGAACGTCTTCACTCTCGATCCCAGGATCTACGGGATCTCCGTTCGCATGGGCTTCAACTGAGAGGTTCCACCGCTCTTATGCAGGGATAGCGCAGGCGCGTCTGCGATGTCCCTGCACCTCCGCTGGCAATGCCCTGTGCGTTGCCGGCGCAAGTCGCTGCGGCCTGCGTTCCGGCCGCGGTGCAGCCCGGTGCTCATCGCACCTCCTAACCTTGAAAGGAGTCATCGCATGACCTTCGTCAAATCCATCGCTGCAAGTGGTGTGCTGGCCGTTGGCATGTTGGCCGCCGCGCCGAGTTTCGCTTCGCATTTCACTCCGGACGGCACGTTCACGGCCACGGGTTCCACCAGTCTCTCGGCGCTTGGCGGCGCGATCAGGATTCCGTGCAAGTCCGTCTTCACCATCGTGGTGAGCGGCGGCGTGGGCGTCGTCACCAATGCCGTGTTCAGCCCCGATCCGGCCAACGGCAACAACGCGAACTGCAACAACCTGCAGGCGACCAACTTCAACTGGCCGTTGAACATCACCAGCGCCACCGGCGGCGTGGCCCAGAACGTCAAGGTGGTGGGCATCAACGGCAACCCGGTGACCTGCGGCGCCGGCCCGGTGCCGGTCACGCTGAGCAACGGCGTCGCCACCTTCAACGGCCAGCTCAATCCGGGCGCCTGCGCGGTGACCAGCAGCAGCCTGCCGGTGGTCAACACCGGTGGCGGCGCCACGCTGAGCATCGTGTATCCGTAATCAAGGAGCGGCATGGCGTTCCGGCTGGCAGGAGCCTGGCCGGGACGCGCCAGGGACGGCGTAGCTGGGATGCTTTTTCCGTCGTACCGCTGCGCAAGAGGGCGACCTCTTGCGCAGCCTTGATCTATCCGCGCCGCGATCGAGCGTCGTGCCGTAGCTGATTTTCAAGTGGGGAGCCGCCTGCAGGGCCTTTTGGCGCCCGCGGGCCCGGTGCGGCCGTGCCGGAATCCATGGCTTGCCATGCGCAAGCTTTCACTAGAAATACCGGAGATCACCATGTCAAAAACATTGAAGCTCTTCGGCATCGCCGCCGCTGGCGCGCTGGGCATCTGCGCGCAGACGGCGAGTGCCGGAACACCTTCGGGCGACTATGCGGTTTTCCAGCATTGCCCGTATCAATCGAACGACCAGGTCACCGCCTGCGTCGTTTCCACCATCACCTCGGGCTCGTTCAAGATCGGCAAGGCCACGGTGCCGATCACCAAGCCGATCGTGCTGCAGGGCGGCGTCAACAATATCGCCGACCTCGGTGCGCTCTATGTTCCCGTCGATGGCGCGCCCGCCATGTCGGCCACGCCGCTGGAAGTGCCGGGCGGCCTGCTCGGCCTGATGGAACCGGACTCCACCTGGCCCGGACCGCTGGCGCAGGCGTTCTGGCATATCGTCAATACGGTGAATGACGTGTACGCCACCGCGGAGCCGGTGGGGCCGGCGCAGGCCAATCTGATCAACGCTTCCTTCCCGCCGTTGCCGCCGGAAGACCCCACGGTCATCCAGCTGCCGATCCGCATCCATCTGCAGAATCCCTTCCTCGGCAACACCTGCTATATCGGCTCGGCCAGCCATCCGATCGTGTTGAAACTGGTCGCCAATACCACCAGTCCGCCGCCGCCGAATACGCCGATCAGCGGCGTGCCGGCAGCGCTGTCCTTCCTCGATACGACGGACCCGGCCGGGCAGATCCTGATGGCCGATGGCGGCACCCTGGTCGACAACTCCTTCGCCGTGCCGAAGGCCGAAGGCTGCGGCAATACCTTGTTGCCGATCCCGATCGTCACGCCGATCCTGCAGGGTATCGTGACGGCCGCGGTCAACCTCAAGGAAGGATTGCCAGCCGCGGCAGGAAAGAACACGGCCATCATGAGCGGGGATACGGCGATCGGGCCGACCATCTACGTGCAGGCCAGCGAAAAGTAAGCCGGTTCCACGATTATCTTTGAATAAGCCGCCGGTTTTCACGGAATAAAACCCCTCTCCTTTGCCCGCGGGGATGGGAGAGGGGTTGCTCCCGCCGAAACGGCTATTCAATTCTGGATATTGAACTCGTTTTCATGCCGGTTATGGTCCGTCCGTGCTGGTAGGATCGGGCAGAACGGCAAAGGTGAGAATTTACGCGTGAATAGCCAAGTGACCGCGTCGGGAAATACCCGTATCCGCCTGTTGCAGGCAGCCGAAGCGCTGTTTATCGAGCGCGGCTTCGAATCCATGTCGCTGCGGCAGATCACCCAGCTCGCCGACGCCAACCTGGCCGCCGTGAATTACCACTTCGGCAGCAAGGAACTGCTGGTGCAGGAGCTGCTGTCCAAGCGGCTCGACCGCCTCAACCAGGAGCGCCTGCAATTGCTGGCCGCCTGCGAACAGGAGGCGGACGGCAAGCCGCTGCATGCGTCGGCCGTGTTGAGCATCCTGTTCGTGCCGGCGCTGCGGCTCAGCCGCGATCCCGCCGGCGGCCCTGCCTTCATGCGCCTGCTCGGCCGCGTCTACAGCGACGCCTCGCCGTTTATCCGCGACCATCTGCAGGAGCATTACCGCCCGATCTTCGGGCGTTTCTTCGAAGCGTTCTCGCGAGCGCTGCCGGAACTGCCGCGCAACGAACTGGGCATGCGCCTGCATTTCATCCTCAAGAGCCTGTCCGGCCTGCTCGCCGGCGAGGACATGGACGAACTCATCGCCTCGCTCGGCATGGGCGAAACCTTGAGCGATGCCGTGGTGCTGGCGCGCCTGATTTCCCTGCTGTCGCCGATGCTGACCAGTCCCTTCGGCAGTCCGGAACAGATCGAGATCGTCGAGCAGGTGATGGGGCAGGCCGACGCCGCGGCGAAAGCGACCGATGCCGTGCAGGCGGCCAGCGGCCAGGTGAGCCACAAATCGTTCGGCGTGCTGACCATGTTGAACGAATCGAACGACGGCGCCTGAGCGCCCGCCGCGGACGCAAGCGTTCGCGGCCCTTCCTGTTCACCAAAGAACGCATCGCCTACCAGTGAGCCGGGTGCGCGCGCACCGGTCGCGTACCTGCGCAATACGCCGACGAATCGGCGAAAACGCCAACTGCACACAGCAACGCAAAAACTTGCGGCTTGCAAAGCCGCGCGCATTGTTTGAAGAATCTACGAGGGGAGGGTCAAGCATGCCGCTCAGCGCGCCAGCAGGCGCGCGTGCCTGCCGCCATTCCTGCCGCATCAGCATCGTTTTCCATGGATCTGAAACGTCGTGCGCGCGTCGGCGCCAGGACGTCCCTCGTTAGGAGTACGCATGTCTACCGGTTCGCGCCCGTCGGAAACACTTTACGAAGTCGTGGTCAATCAGCACGGCCAGTACTCGACCTGGCCCGCGTACAAGGCGCTGCCGCAAGGGTGGGCGAAAGCGGGCAAGCAGGGGCCGAAGGCGGCCTGTCTCGAATTCATCGGAGCGACGTGGACTGACATGCGTCCGACGTCGCTCGGCGCCAGCGTGCGCCGTTAGCGCCGCGGCGCGGTTCGTTTTGCGTTACTGACGATCTGTTGGGGATCGTCATCGTGATGCCCCTTGGGGGAGGGGAGTTGGCTGCACGGTCAGCCATGGTTTCCGTGTGCGCACGGCCGTCACCGCGGCCGTGCAGCGGAGCCATGAGCCAGTATGGATGCGTCGCTCGTGAAAACCGTACTTTCGTTCGTGGGGCAGGGTACCCATCACGTGGGGATGGGGCGTGAATTGTTCGAAGGCGATGCATGCTTCCGCGCGAGCATGCAGCACGCCGAAGGGGTGGTGCGCGAGCGTTGCGGCGAGTCCGTGCTGGCCTTGCTGTATCCCGCGCAGAGCAGCCATGAACCGCTGACGCGCCTGCTGCACAGCCATGCCGCGATCTTCATGGTCGAGCATGCGCTGGCGACGTCGCTGCGCGAACGCGGCCTGCAGTTCGACCTGGTGCTCGGTTCCAGCCTCGGCACGTTCGCCGCCGCGGCCGCCGCCGGCTGGATCGATGCGGACGCCGCGCTGCTGGCGGTGATCGAGCAGGCGCTGGCGGTCGAGGCACATGCCGAGCCCGGGCGCATGATCGCCGTGCTCGGCGATCCGCAGCTCTATCTCGACGCGGCGCTGCTCGCGCTGTGCGAAGTCGGCGCGCGCAACTTCGCCCGGCATACGGTGCTGTCGCTGCCGGAAGCCAACGGCGAGGCCGTGGAATATCTGCTGCGCCAGCGCGGTATGAGTTTCCAGCGGCTGCCCGTGGCGTTTCCGTTCCACTCGCGCTGGGTCGACGCGGCGAAGGCGCCGTACGAAGCCTTCCTGCGCACGCTCGCGCCGAAAACCGGCCATCTGCCCGTCGCCTGCTGCACCGCGGGCGCCGTGCTGCCGGCGATGACGCCCACCGATTTCTGGTCCGTCGTGCGCGATCCCATCCGCCTGCCGGAAACACTGGCGGCGATCGGTGCGCCAGAGGGCCATCGCTATATCGACGCCAGCCCCGCCGGGACGATGGCGACGCTGCTGAAACACGCGCTGCCGGTCGGAGGCGCGCAGATCCGCCCGATCCTGTCGTCTTCCGGCGGCGATCTCGCGCGGCTCGATGCGCTGCTGCCCAGACCCGCGCGAACGGCAGCGGCAGGCAAGGGACAGGTAAGTAACGGACAACTACCGGAGTCACGCCCCATGAAGGCAGTCATCTTTCCAGGCCAGGGTTCGCAATTCAAAGGCATGGGCAAGGAGTTGTTCCCGCTCTTTCCCGAGCAGGTGCGCAAGGCGTCGGAAATCCTCGGCTATTCGTTGGAAGATTTGTGCCTCAACGACCGCGACGGCCTGCTT
Organism: Dyella sp. SG562; assembly: GCF_011759495.1. Taxonomy (NCBI): domain Bacteria; kingdom Pseudomonadati; phylum Pseudomonadota; class Gammaproteobacteria; order Lysobacterales; family Rhodanobacteraceae; genus Dyella; species Dyella sp. SG562. Next base: position 267,642 of record NZ_JAAOYS010000005.1, on the reverse strand, counting down.
TCCAAGACCCAGTACACGCAGCCCGCGCTGTACGTGGTCAACGCGCTGCACTACTACCAGGTGCAAGCCGGCGGGGCCGCGGATGCGCCCGTCATCTTCGCCGGCCACAGCCTGGGCGAGTACAACGCCCTGCACGCGGCCGGCGTGTTCTCCTTCGAAACCGGCCTGCGGCTGGTGCAGAAGCGCGGCGAGCTGATGGGGCGCGCGAGCGGCGGCGGCATGGCCGCGGTGATGGGGCCGTCGGCGCAGGACCTGCGCGGCATGCTGCAGGAGCATCGCCTGCACGGCATCGATATCGCCAACCTCAATACGCCCACGCAGACGATCATCGCGGGCGACCATGAGGCGCTTGCGGCGGCGGCGCAATTGTTCGAGAAGATGCAGCTGCGCTACGTGCCGCTGAACGTCAGCGCGCCGTTCCATTCGCGCCATATGCGGCCGGTGCAGGCGGAATTCGCCGAGTTCCTGCGCGGCTTCAGCTTCGAGGCGCCGAAGGCCACGGTGATCGCCAATGCCACCGCACGGCCGTACGAAGGCAGCCGCATCGCCGACACCCTGGCCAGCCAGATCGCCACCCCCGTGCACTGGGTGGATTCGATCCGCTACGTGATGGGCAAGGGCGAGGTGGAGTTCCAGGAGCTGGGCGCCACGATCCTGTCCAGGATGGTGACGGAGATCCGCCGCACGCAGACGCCGATTTTCGACGACGAGGACGATGCCGCGCCGGTAGCGCCTGCCATCGTTCCCCGTGCCGATGACGCCGGCACGCCGGCGGAGTCCTTCACCGCACCGCGCGGCGAACCCGGCGCGATCGAAGCCTCCTCGCTGGGCAGCGCGGTGTTCCGCCGCCGCCACGGCGTGCGCTACGCCTATATGAGCGGCGCGATGTACCGCGGCGTCGCCTCGGCCGAACTGGTGGTGCGCATGGGCAAGGCCGGCCTGCTCGGCTTCTTCGGCGCTGGCGGACTGTCGCCGGCAAAGATCGAGCAGGGGCTGCTGCGCATCAAGGCGGAGCTCGATGCGGGCCAGCCCTATGGCATGAACCTGCTCGCCAACTACGAGTACCCGGCGCAGGAAGAGGCGGTGGTGGATCTCTACCTGCGCCACGGCGTGCGCAACGTGGAGGCGGCGGCCTTCATGCAGATGACGCCGGCGCTGGTGCGTTTCCGCCTTAATGGATTGCGGCGCAACGCTGCAGGCGAGCTGGTGTGCACGCATCGCGTCATTGCCAAGGTGTCGCGCCCGGAAGTCGCGCGCGCCTTCATGAGCCCCCCGCCGCCGGCCATCGTCGAGCGCCTGCTCGAACGCGGCCTGGTCACGGCGGAGCAGGCGGCCTGGGCGCCGTCGGTGCCGATGAGCCACGACGTCTGCGTCGAAGCCGATTCCGGCGGCCATACCGACGGCGGCATCGTGGCGGTGATGCTGCCGCCGTTGATGAAGCTGCGCGACGAGCTGCAGGCCGCGCATGGCTATGCCGAGCCGATCTGCATGGGCCTGGCCGGCGGCATCGGCGGCCCCGAGGCCGCGGCCGCGGCCTTCCTGCTGGGCGCGGACTTTATCGTCACCGGCTCGATCAACCAGTGCACGGTGGAGTCGGGCATGAGCGCCGACGGCAAGGCGCTGCTGCAGGCCATGGACATCCAGGACACCGAGTACGCGCCGGCCGGCGACATGTTCGAGATCGGCGCGCAGGTACAGGTGCTGAAGAAGTCGGTGTTCTTCCCGGCGCGCGCCAACAAGCTGCTGTCGCTGTACCGCCACCACGAAAGCCTGGAGGACATTCCCGAGCGCACGCGCAAGCAGCTGGAGACGACGTTCTTCCGCAAGAGCTTCGGTGAGATCTGGGAAGAGACCCGCGCCTATTTCCGCTCGGTGGGCCTGGAGCACGAGATCGCCAAGGCCGAGGCCAATGCCAGGCACAAGATGGCCCTGGTGTTCCGCTGGTACTTCGCCTACTGCACGCGCATCGCCATGGAAGGCAAGGGCGAGGACCGCGTGAACTACCAGATCCAGACGGGCCCCGCGCTGGGCTCGTTCAACCAGTGGGTGAAGGGCACGGCGCTGGAGCCGTGGACCGCGCGCCACGTGGACGACATCGCCGTCCGCGTGATGGAAGGCGCGGCCGAGCATCTCAACCGTTCCTTCGCGCGGCTGCGCCGCGGCTGACAACGAATCGAAGCACAGGAAGGCACGCGCATGAACGCCGGTCAGATCGAGCCGATCAATGTATCCCCCGAACGCGAGGACATCGCCATCGTCGGCATGTCCTGCCGCTTCCCGGGCGCCGCCGACTATGCGCAGTACTGGCGCAACCTGGGCGCCGGGGTCTCCAGCGTGGGCGAGGTGCCGGCGAACCGCTGGGACAGGGAGGCGTTCTACTCGCCCGACGTGCGCGAGCCGAACAAGTCGACCAGCAAGTGGGGCGGCTTCATGGACGGCGTGGAGTTCTTCGACGCCGACTTCTTCGGCATCTCCGCGCGCGAAGCGGCGGTGATGGATCCGCAGCAGCGCATCATGCTGGAGCAGGCCTGGAACTGCCTGGAGGATGCCGGCTACGACCCGCGCGCCTTCAGCGGCACGCGCACCGGCGTCTATGTCGGCGTGTTCACCTTCGACTACCGCGACCACCTGGGCCGCGCGCTCGATACCGTGGAGGCGCACGTCGCCACCGGCACGCATACCGCGCTCATTCCCAACCGCATCTCCTATTTCCTCAACCTGCACGGCCCCAGCATTCCGGTCGACACGGCCTGTTCTAGCTCGCTGGTGGCCTTGCACAAGGCCGCGCACGCCATCCGCCGCGGCGAATGCGAGCAGGCCCTGGTCGGCGGCGTCAGCGTGCTGTGCAGCCCGACCCATTTCATCTCGTTCTCCAAGACCGGCATGCTGTCGCCGGACGGCAGCTGCAAGACCTTCGACGAGCGCGCCAACGGTTACGTGCGCGGCGAAGGCGCGGCGATGGTGCTGGTCAAGCCGCTGGCCAAGGCGGTGGCCGACAAGGACCGCATCCTGGCGGTGCTGCGCGGCAGCGCCGTCAACCATGGCGGGCATGCGCGCACGGTCACTTATCCGGGTTCGCTGGCGCAGTCCAACGTGGTGGCGCATGCGCTGCGCGAAGCGGACGTGCCGGTGGGCACGGTGAGCTATGTGGAAGCGCACGGCACCGGCACGCCCAAGGGCGATCCGATCGAGATCGAAGGCCTGAAGATGGCTTTCGCCCGCGTGGCGGAGGAGCGCGGCGAAGTACTGGATGCCGGGTCCTGCGGCATCGGCAGCGTCAAGACCAATATCGGCCACCTGGAATCGGTGGCCGGCATGGCCGGTTTGATCAAGACCATCCTGTGCATGCGCCATGGCGTGTTTCCGCCGCTGGTGCATTACACCAGGCTCAATCCGCGCATTGCGCTGGAAGGCAGTCCGTTCTTTATCGTCGACCGGGCGCAGCCGTGGGTGGTGCGCAAGGACGCACACGGGCGGCCGGTTCCGCGCCGCGCGGGCATCAGTTCGTTCGGCTTCGGCGGCGTCAACTCGCATGTGGTGGTCGAGGAGTATCCCGGTAGCGAGGCGGCAGCCGACGAGGTGGCCCCGTCGCGCGAACCTGCGCTGATCGTGCTTTCCGCGAAGACCGTGCCGGTGCTGCGCGAGCGTGCGAAGCAGCTGCTGGACGTGCTGGCTTCCGGTGAAATCGGCGATGGACAGTTGGCCGATCTCGCTTACACCCTGCAGATGGGACGGCAGGGGATGGCGGCGCGCCTGGCGGTGGTGGTGGATTCGGTGGCGGTGCTGCGCGCGCGGCTGCAGTCGTGGCTTGAGGGCGACACGCGCGGCATCTTTGCCGGCGAGCTTTCGGCCGAGGCGACCGCATGGTCCGCGGAAGCGGCTTTGGTCCAGCCCGATGCGGACGCGCTCGAAACGGCGCGGCGCTGGGCCGCGGGCGAGTCCTTCGATTGGGCCGCTCTTTACGCCTCCGTTCCGCGCCGCCGCCTCGCCTTGCCGACCTATCCCTTCGTGCGCGACAAGCACTGGGTCGAGCTGAAAACGGCAGTCGGCGCGCAGGCGGCGATCCATCCGCTCGTGCATCGCAATACCTCGACCGTCTCCGGCCTGCGCTTCACCAGCCGGTTCAGCGGCCGCGAATCTTTCCTTGCCGACCACGTGGTGCAGTCGCGGCCGACCCTGCCGGCGGCGGCGCAGCTGGAGATGGTCCGTTGCGCCGCGGAGCTTGCGTTCCCCGCGGGTGGCGCCTGCCGCCTGCAGGATGTGGTGTGGCTGCGCCCCTTCGTCGCCGAAGACGAGTCCAGGGATTGCCATGTCGCGCTGTTCCCGGAAGGCGAGGGGCGCTTCGGCTTCGAGATCTACGACGACGAAGGCGAGGGCAGCGTCTACAGCCAGGGTGCGGTGACAAGGCAGCTTGCTGCTGCCGAACCTGCGACGCACGATCTGACCGCATGGCGGGCGCGCTGCCGGCGCTCCGTCCGCAAGGCGGGCGCCAGCTACGAGTTGTTCGATCGTATCGGCCTGGCCTACGGGCCCGCGCATCGCGCGCTGGGCGATGTCCTGATCGGCGATACGGAAGCGCTTGCGCGCATCGTGCTGCCCGACGCCGCCAAGCCTTCGCAGGGCGACTACGTGCTGCATCCCAGCGTGCTGGATGCCGCGCTGCAGGCGGCCATCGTGGTCGCCGCCGACGGGCAGTGGACGGATGCCGGACTCGCCCTGCCTTTTGCGCTGGCGTCGCTGGAGGTGATGGCGCCATGCCATGGCGACCTGTGGGCGCTGCTCCGCCGCGAAGCAGGACAGCGCGCTGGCGATGGCGTCAGCCGCTTCGATATCGATCTGTGCGACGACAGTGGCGCGGTCTGCGCGCGCCTTGGCGGCTTCTCGCTGCGTGCGGTGGGGCAGGCGAACGAAGAAGCCGTGCGCACGGCGCTGTTCGTCCCTGCATGGACGCCAGCGGCGGCCGCGACCGGAGCGGTTCCCGCGCAACATCTGGTGCTGTCATGCGTGCCGTCAGCGAGCCCGCACGTGCCCGGCGCGGCCTTTGTCGATATCGACATGCATGGCGATCTGGCGGAGCGCTACGAGTCGGCGGCGGCTTCGCTGCTCGAAGCGATCCAGGCGCTGGTGCGGCAACCCGGGCGGCACCTGGTGCAGGTGGTCGTTCCCCAAGCCGGCGAAGCGCAGCTGCTGGGCGGCCTCGGCGGCCTGCTGCGCACCGCGCAGCGCGAGAATCCGCGCATTGTCGGCCAGCTGATCGAAGTCGAGCCGGGGCAGGACATCGCCCGGGCCATCGCCGATAGCCGCGAAAGCCTCGCATCGCGCATCCGCTATGTGGATGGCGTGCGCCAGGAAGGTGCGTGGCAGGAGACGGCGGCGCCATCCGTCGCGCGCTCGCCCTGGAAAGCGGGTGGAACCTACCTGGTCACCGGCGGAGCAGGCGGCCTGGGCCGGATCCTCGCTCGCCACATCGCCGCGTCCGCAAAGGACGCCACGCTGATCCTCACCGGCCGCTCGCCGTTGCCCGATGCGGGCTTCGCCGAGCTGGCGGCCATGGGCGCCACGGTGCGCTATCGCCAGCTCGACGTGGGCGACCGGGAAGCGGTCCTGTCCTGCGTCAGCGAACTTGCCAGCCTCAACGGCATCGTCCACGCCGCCGGCGTCCTGCGCGACAGCCTGCTGGTGCGCAAGACCCGCGACGAACTGCGCGACGTGCTGCGCGCGAAAGTCGCCGGCACGCTGCATCTGGACGAAGCCAGCCGCGATCTGGATCTGGATCTTTTCCTCTGCTTCGCCTCCACCTCCGGCGCGCTCGGCAATGTCGGCCAGGCCGACTATGCGGCGGCGAACGCTTTCATGGACGCCTTCGCCCGCCATCGCGCCGAACTCGTCGCCCAAGGCCGGCGCCGCGGCCGCAGCCTGTCCGTGGACTGGCCGCTGTGGGAAGCGGGCGGCATGCGCGTCGATGACGCAACGCGCGCGGAGCTGCTCGCGCACAGCGGGCTGGTGCCGCTGCGCACGGCCAGCGGCCTCGCCGCGCTGGAGCAGGCGCTGGCGCTGGACGTTGCGCAAGTGCTGGTGGCGGAAGGCGCGATCGCCCGGTTCAAGGCTGCGCTCGTGGACAGCCCGGCTGCGGTGTCCACAGCTCCGATCGAGGCGGGTTCCGTCTCCGCCGAATTGCGCGACAAGGCGGTGCGCTACTTCGTCCGCCTGCTGGCCGGCACGCTCAAGCGTGCGCCGGAGAGCATCGACGCACGGGCGCGGATGGAAGCCTATGGCATCGATTCGATCCTGGTGATGGAGCTGACCCGCTCGCTGGAGCAGGTGTTCGGCACGCTGTCCAAGACCTTGCTGTTCGAATACCAGACCATTGCCGAACTGGCGGGGCATTTCCTCGAAGAGCATCGCGAGCGGCTGGTCGAAGCGCTGGGTGAGACCGCGCAGGAAGCACCGGTGGCGGGGCCGCGCGACACAGTCGCGCCGACGCCGCTGTCGCGCCGTCCGCGTTTCGGTTCCAGCCAGCCCGAGCGCTTGGCGGCGGCGCTCGATGCCACGAGCGCGGCCGGCGAGATCGCCATCGTCGGCGTGGCTGGCCGCTATCCGCAGGCGGCCGATCTCGCCGCGTTCTGGGCCAACCTCAGCCAGGGCGTCGACAGCATCACCGAGATTCCCGCCGAACGCTGGGACTACCGCGACTACTACGACGCCGACCGCGATGCGCCGGGCAAGACCTACGGGAAATGGGGCGGCTTTATCGATGGCGTCGACCGCTTCGATCCGCTGTTCTTCAATATCTCGCCGCGCGAAGCGGAACTGATGGACCCGCAGGAGCGCCTGTTCCTCGAATGCGTGCATGCCACGCTGGAAGATGCCGGCTACACGCGCGAGAACGTGGCCGAGGACGGCAACGTCGGCGTGTTCGCCGGCGTGATGTACGAGGAATACCAGCTCTACGGCGCGCAGGAGCAGGCGCGCGGCAACAACCTTGCGCTGCTCAACAGCCCCGCCTCGGTTGCCAACCGCGTTTCCTACTTCTGCAACTTCAACGGCCCCAGCCTGGCGCTGGACACCATGTGCTCGTCGTCGCTGACGGCGATCCATCTCGCCTGCCAGGCCATCCAGCGCGGCGATTGCGCCGTGGCCATCGCCGGCGGCGTCAATGTGTCGATCCACCCGAACAAGTACCTGATGCTGGCCCAGGGCCGGTTTATTTCGGGCAAGGGCCGCTGCGAGAGCTTCGGCGAAGGCGGCGAAGGCTATGTGCCGGGCGAGGGCGTGGGTGCGGTGCTGCTGAAGCCCTTGGCGCAGGCGCAGGCCGATGGCGACCACATCTATGGCGTGATCCGCGCCACCGCGGTCAATCACGGCGGCAAGACCAACGGCTACACGGTGCCGAATCCGAACGCGCAGGCGAAGGTGATCGAGCGCGCGCTGCGCCGGGGCGGCGTCGACGCGCGCGAGATCAGCTATATCGAGGCGCACGGCACGGGCACCAGCCTGGGCGACCCGATCGAGATCGCAGGCCTGGCCAAGGCGTTCCGCCACTGGACGCGCGACACGCGCTACTGCGCCATCGGTTCGGCGAAGTCGAATATCGGCCACTGCGAAAGCGCGGCGGGGATTGCCGGGGTCACCAAGGTGCTGCTGCAGCTGAAGCATCGGCAGCTGGCGCCGAGCCTGCATTCGGCGGTGCTGAATCCGAACATCGATTTCGACGCCACGCCGTTCGTGGTGCAGCAGGAGCTGGCGCCGTGGGCGCGGCCGGTGATCGATGGGCGCGAGCGGCCGCGGCTGGCCGGCATTTCCTCGTTCGGCGCGGGTGGGGCGAATGCCCACGTGGTGATCGAGGAGTACATCGCGCCGCAACCGGCGGCACAGCCGTCCGGTCCGGCGCTCGTCGTGCTTTCGGCGCGCCATGAGGACAGGCTGCGTGAGCAGGCTGCGCGCCTGCTTGCCGCGATCGAGGCGGACCCGCAACTGCCGCTGCACGATCTGGCCTACACCCTGCAGGTGGGCCGCGAAGCGATGGACGAGCGGCTTGGCGTGCTCGCTCATTCGCTGGAAGATCTGCGCACGAAACTCGCGGCCTACGTGGCCGGAGAAAGCGCGATCGAGGATCTTTATCGCGGACAGGCGCGGCGCAACAAGGACGCCTTGGCTGTCTTCGCCGGCGACGACGATGCGGAAGCCATCGTCGAGGCGTGGATCGCGCGCGGCAAGTTCGGCAAGCTGCTCGATCTGTGGGTCAGGGGCCTGGCGATCGATTGGGCGCGCCTGCGCACGGATGCACCGCTGAGGCGCATCAGCCTGCCCAGCTACCCGTTTGCGCGCGAACGCTATTGGGTGCAGACGGGCGAGGCCCGCCCGCTTGCCGTCATGACCGGTGCGAACCTGCACCCGCTACTGCAGCGCAATACCTCGGATCTCGACGGGCCGCGTTTCAGTGCCGGCTTCAGCGGCGACGAATTCTTCTTCGTGGACCATGTAGTGCGTGGCACGCGCATGCTGCCCGGCGTCGCCCAGCTGGAAATGGCGCGCCGCGCGGTCGCCGAAGTGGCCGGTGCCGGTTTCGAGCCGCGCCTGAAGAACGTGTCGTGGCTGCGGCCGATCGTTGCCGGTCCGGATGGCATCGCGCTGCAGTTGTCGCTTTATCCGGAAGCCGACGGCGCTGTCGGTTTCGAGATCCATGGCGAGGGCGACCTGGTTTACGCACAAGGCATGGCCGTCGATGGGCGCGGCGCCGAGGCGGTGGCGAATCACGATCTCGTGCTGCTGCGCTCATCGTGCACGACGACTTACACCGCAGCGGACTGCTACGCCGCCTTGGCGCGGATGGGTCTGCAGTACGGGCCGTCGTTCCAGGGCATCCGCGAACTCTTCACCGGCGCCGGCCAGGTGCTCGCGCGCATTGCCGTTCCTGCAGCGGCGCCGGCGGATGGCTACGAACTGCATCCCAGCCTGCTTGATGCGGCATTCCAGGCCACGCTGGGCCTGCAGTTCCCGGTGCCCGCGGCTGCCGTGCCGCAGGTGCCGTTCGCGCTCGGCGGCCTGCAGGTGCTGCGCCCGTGCGCGGATGCCGCCTGGGCCATGGTGCGCTACAGCGCCGGCAGCGGCGCCGGGCAGGCGGTGCCGCGCCTGGATATCGATCTGTGCGACGAGCAGGGGACGGTCTGCGTCCGCTTCACCGACGTGGGGCTGCGCGCGATGGCGGCCGCGGCGAACGAGCCTGCCGCGGCTCGCACCCTGATGCTGGAACCGGCATGGGCCGCGAAACCGGCCGGCGCTGCCGGCGCCGAGCCGTTCGCCAGCCATCTGGTCATGGCCTGCGGTGTCGACGCGGGCGTTGCACCGCCGGGCGTGACCGTGGTTGCGACTTCGATGGATGGCGATCTCGCGGCATGCTACGAAGCCGCCGCCGCTACCTTGCTGGAGCGGTTGCAGGCCTTGTCCACGCAGGGCGGCATCCATCGCGTGCAGATCGTGGTGCCCGCCCATGGCGACGGCAGCCCGATGGCCGGCCTGCTCGGCATGCTGCGCACGGCGCGCCTGGAAAATCCGCGCCTCCACGGCCAGCTGATCGCGGTCGAACCCGGACAGGATGTCGCCAGGGCGCTGCTGGACAACCGGGACGACGACGCGCGCCATGTGCGCTACGCCGGCGGCGAGCGACAGGTGGCGGGCTGGGCCGAACGCCAGGTTCCCGCTGCTTCCTCGCCGTGGAAGGACCACGGCGTCTACCTGATCACCGGCGGCGCCGGCGGACTCGGCTCGATCTTCGCCGAAGCGATCGCGCGCGACGTGCGCAATCCGGTGCTGGTGCTGACCGGCCGCTCCGCGCCGGACGAACGCATCCACACGGTCATCCGTCGCCTGGAAGCACTCGGCGCCGTGGTGCGGTATCACGCCATCGACGTCGCCGATGCTGCATCGCTGACCGCGCTGGTGCGCGGTATCCCCGAAGAGTTCGAAAGCCTCGACGGCGTGATCCACGCAGCCGGCGTATTGCGCGACGGCTATCTGGCCGGCAAGACCCGCCAGCAGCTGCGCGGCGTCTTCGCGGCCAAGGTGGCCGGCACGCTGAATCTCGACGAAGCCACCCGCGACATGCCGCTGGATTGCTTCGTCTGCTTCTCCTCGATCGCCGGCGCCGCGGGCAATGTGGGCCAGGCCGACTATGCCGCGGCGAACGCCTTCATGGACGCTTTCGCGCACGAACGCGCCGCCCGCGTGGTGCGTGGCGAGCGCTACGGCCGCTCGCTGTCGGTGAACTGGCCGCTGTGGGAAGAGGGCGGCATGCACGCCGACGAGGCGACGCGCGCCATGCTGCTGCGGCAGTGGGGCATGCGCGCGATGGGCAGCGCCCACGGCGTGGATGCGCTGCACCGGGCGCTGGCCGCCGGCATCGGCCAGGTGCTGGTGATCGAAGGCGATGCCGCCCGCATTCGCGAAGTCTTTCTCGATGCGCCCCGTGTCGCGCCTGCGGCGGAAGCGCGCGCCGTGCCCGCTGCATCCAGCGATGCCGCTCCGGCGCAAGGCCTGCGCGATCCGCTCAAGCGCGCGCTGATGGCCCAGGTATCCGCGCTGATCAAGGTGAAGCCGGAAGATCTCGATGGCGATACCTCGCTCAACGAATACGGTTTCGATTCGATCTCGCTGACCGGCTTCGCCAACGCGCTGAACCGGCAGTACGGCCTCGACCTGATGCCGACGATCTTCTTCGAGTACTCCACGCTGGATGGCCTGGCCGGTTACCTGGAGCGCGAATACCGCGACGTGCTGGCGGCGCGCTTTGCCGCGCCGGTGCCGGCGGCAGCGATGCCCGCACCGGTCGTCGCGGCCGAAGCGCCGGCGCAGGAGGCCCGCCGCGCGCGCCGCGGCTACGCCGCCACCGCCGCGGCCCCCGCACCCGCAGCGAAACAACCGGTTGCGATTATCGGCATCAGCGGGCGCTTTCCCATGGCCGAGGATATCGATGCGTTCTGGCGCAACCTCGACGAAGGCCGCGACTGCATCGGCGAGATGCCCGCCGGCCGCGCCGACTGGCTGGCCTGGCACGGCGAACGCGCGCCGGAAGGCAGCGCGGGCCAGATTGTGCGCGGCGGCTTTATCGAGGGCGTGGACGCATTCGACCCGGCCTTTTTCGGCATCTCGCCGCGCGAAGCGGAGCTGATGGATCCGCAGCAGCGGCTGATGATGATCCACATATGGAAGGCGCTGGAGGATGCCGGCTACGCCGCCTCGGCGCTGGCCGGCAGCGACCTGGGCCTGTATGTGGGCACCATGCCCAGCGGCTATGCCACCCTGGCCAGCCGTGCCGGCGCGGCGATCGAGGGTTACTCCTCCACCGGCACGGTGGCGTCGGTCGGCCCCAACCGCATGAGCTATTTCCTCGGCGTGCACGGGCCGAGCGAGCCGGTGGAAACCGCCTGTTCAAGCTCCCTGGTGGCGATGCGCCGCGCGGTGCTGGCGATCGAACGCGGCGATTGCGCCATGGCGGTGGCCGGTGGCGTCAACACCATCGTCAACCCGGAGTTGCATATCAGTTTCGAGCGCGCCGGCATGCTCAGCGCCGATGCCCGCTGCAAGACCTTTTCCGCCGATGCCGATGGCTATGTGCGCGGCGAAGGCGTGGCCATGCTGGTGCTGAAGAAGCTGGCCGATGCCGAGCGCGATGGCGACCATATCTACGGCCTGGTGCGCGGCACCGCGGAAAACCACGGCGGCCGCGCCAATTCGCTTACCGCGCCGAATCCGGCGGCCCAGGCCGCGGTGATCCGCCGCGCGCACCAGGACGCCGGCATCGATCCGCGCACGGTGACCTATATCGAAGCGCACGGCACCGGCACGCCGCTGGGCGATCCGGTGGAAGTGAATGGACTGAAGGCGGCGTTCCGCGATCTCTACGCCGCCACCGGCGGCGGCGAAGTGGCCGAAGCGCACTGCGCGCTCGGTTCGGTCAAGACCAATATCGGCCATCTGGAACTGGCCGCCGGCGTGGCCGGCGTGGTCAAGGTGCTGCTGCAGATGAAGCACCGCAGGCTGGTGAAGAGCCTGCATGCGCAGACGCTCAATCCGTATATCGACCTGGCCGGCAGTCCGTTCCGCGTAGTCGGCGAGGCGCGCGAATGGACGGCATTGCGCGACTCGCAGGGCCGCGCCGTGCCACGGCGCGCGGGTGTGAGTTCGTTCGGCTTCGGCGGCGTCAATGCGCACGTCGTGCTGGAGGAGTACATCGCGCCGGTGGCCGATGCGGCGGCTGCCGAAGGCCCGGTCGCCGTGCTGCTGTCCGCGCGCGATGGCGAGCGCTTGCAAGAGCAGGTGCGGCAGCTTGCGGCTTTCGTCGCCTCGCCGGAGACGCGCGCCAGCGTTTCGTTGGCGGATCTCAGCTACACCTTGCAGATCGGCCGCGAGCCGATGGAGGAACGCCTCGGCGTGATCGCCGGTTCGCTGGACGATCTGCACGGCAAGCTGGCGCGCTTCCTGGACGGCACCGGCGCGGTGCATCGCGGCCGTGCCGACAAGGCGCGCGAGGGCATGGACGGCAAGATCGAGGCATGGATCGCGCAGGGGCGGCTGGATACGCTGGTCGAGCTGTGGGTACAGGGCCACGCCATCGACTGGCGCAGGCTGCATGCCCACCGCGTGCCGCGGCGCGTCAGCCTGCCGACTTATCCGTTCGCGGCGGAGCGCTACTGGATCGCGGCGGGCGCGGCGCCGCGCGCTGGCGCGGCTGCGCTGCATCCGCTGGTAAAGCGCAATACCTCGACCTTGGAAGGGCCGCGTTTCAGCAGCCGCTTCGGTGGGAACGAGACGGTGTTCGCCGATCATCGCGTCGGCGGGCGTGCGGTGTTGCCGGGTGTTGCGCAGTTGGAGATGGCGCGTGCTGCGGCGGGTCTGGCGCTGGAATCCAGCGGTCCCCTGCGCCTGAAGGACGTCGCGTGGATGCGGCCAGTGCTGGCCGGCGCCGAGGGCGTGGAGCTGCATCTGTCGCTTTATCCGCGGGATGGCGGCGATGTCGCCTATGAACTCCATGCGGATGGCGATCTGCTTTATGGCCGGGGTACGGTCACGACGATGGCCAGCGCGGCTGCGCCGATGCCGCATGACATCGATGCCTTGCGCGCGCGCTGCGCGGCGCGGCATCTCGATGCTGCCGCGTGCTATGCGCTGTTCGAGGCCATGGGCCTGGGTTATGGCGAAGGCTTCCGCGGCCTCGTCGAAGTGTTCGCGGGCGAGGGCACGGTGCTCGCGAGGGTTGCGCTGCCCGAGGCCTGGCGCGCGGCGGGGCAGGCTTATGAGCTGCCGCCGGGCCTGCTCGATGCGGCCCTGCAAGCCTCCATTGGCCTGTTCGCCGGTGATGGCGGCAACACGCCGCCACTGATGCTTCCCGTGTCGCTTGCTGCGCTGGATGTCTTAGGGCCATGCGCGGATGCCACCTGGGTCGTGGTCCGGCGGAGCGATGCGGCGGACGTGGTGGATATCGATCTGTGCGGCGACGACGGCATGCCGCGCCTGCGTTTCCACAGGCTGGCGTTCCGTGCCGTTGAGGCCGCGTCGGCCGAAAACAGCGTCGTCATGGATCCGATGGCGATCGCCCCTGCGCAGGCGGCGCCCATCGCCGTAGAGCACGCCGAAGACGATGCTGCCTTCCTGGAACGCGCCACGCGCCATTTCGAGCGCTTCCTGTCGGCCGCGCTGAAGCTGCCCGCGCACCGGATCGAGCGCAAGGCGCGGATGGAGACCTACGGCATCGACTCGCTGATGGTGCTCGACCTCACACGCGCCTTGGAAAAGACCTTCGGTCCGCTGCCGAAGACGCTGTTCTTCGAGTACCAGACGCTGGCCGACCTGTCCGGCTATTTCGCGCGGCAGCATCGCGAGGCGCTGGCCGGGCTGCTCGGCGAGCGGCGCAGCGCGGCCGCGGCGGTATCCATGCCCGTGGCAACGAAGACGGCGGCCGCGCCTCCGACACGCCAGGCACGCTATGCCTTGCGCAACCGCGCCATCGGCGGCGAGAGCGGCGCCATTGCCATCATCGGCGTCGCCGGCCGCTATCCCCAGGCCATCGATCTGGATGCGTTCTGGGCCAACCTGAGCCAGGGCGTCGACAGCATCACCGAGATCCCGGCCGAGCGCTGGGACCACTCGCGCTACTTCGACGAAGACCGCAACGCCCCGGGCAAGACCTACGGCAAGTGGGGCGGCTTTATCGACGGCGTCGACCGCTTCGATCCGCTGTTCTTCAATATCTCCCCGCGCGAAGCGGAACTGATGGATCCGCAGGAACGGCTGTTCCTCGAATGCGTGCATGCGACGCTGGAAGATGCCGGCTACACCCGCGACAACGTCGCCGGGAACGGCAACGTCGGCGTGTTCGCCGGCGTGATGTACGAGGAATACCAGCTCTACGGCGCGCAGGAGCAGGCGCGCGGCAAGGCGCTGGCGGTGCCGGGCCATCCGGCGTCGATCGCCAACCGCGTCTCGTACTTCTGCAACTTCAACGGCCCGAGCATGGCGCTGGACACCATGTGCTCGTCGTCGCTGACCGCGATCCACCTGGCCTGCCAGGCGATCCAGCGCGGCGATTGCGCGGTGGCGCTGGCCGGTGGCGTCAATGTGTCGGTGCATCCGAACAAATACCTCACCCTGGCCCAGGGGCGCTTTATCTCGGGCAAGGGCCGCTGCGAGAGCTTCGGCGAGGGCGGCGAAGGCTATGTGCCGGGCGAGGGCGTGGGCGCGGTGCTGCTCAAGCCCCTGGAACAGGCCCAGGCCGACGGCGACCATATCTACGGCGTGATCCGCGCCACCGCGGTCAATCACGGCGGCAAGACCAACGGCTATACGGTGCCGAACCCGAATGCGCAGGCGGAGGTGATCGAACGCGCCTTGCGCAAGGGCAGGGTCGACGCGCGCCATATCAGCTATATCGAAGCGCATGGCACGGGCACCAGCCTGGGCGATCCGATCGAGATCGCCGGATTGTCGAAGGCCTTTGCGCACTGGACGGCGGACACCGGCTACTGCGCGATCGGTTCGGCGAAGTCCAATATCGGCCACTGCGAAAGCGCGGCGGGCATTGCCGGCGTCACCAAGGTGCTGCTGCAGCTGAAGCATCGCCAGCTGGCGCCGAGCCTGCACTCGGCGGTGTTGAATCCGAATATCGATTTCGACGCGACGCCGTTCGTGGTGCAGCAGGAGCTGGCGCCGTGGGCGCGGCCGGTGATCGATGGGCGCGAGCGGCCGCGGCTGGCCGGCATTTCCTCGTTCGGCGCCGGTGGCGCGAATGCCCATGTGGTGATCGAGGAGTACGTCGAAGCCGTATCGATCGAGCATCGGGACGACGGCCCGGCCATCGTGCCGCTGTCGGCGCGCGACGACGCGCGCCTGCGCGAACAGGCGCAGCGCCTGCTGGCCGCCATCGAGGCCGATCCGCAACTGTCGCTGCACGATCTTGCCTACACGCTGCAGGTCGGCCGCGAAGCGATGGACGAGCGCCTTGCGCTGCTGGTGCATACGCTGGACGAGCTGCGCGGCAAGCTGGCGGCCTGGCTGGCCGGCGACACGGCGATCGACGAGCTTTACCAGGGACAGGCGAAGCGCAACCGCGAGGCGCTGGCCGAGCTCACCGATGACGACGATATGGACGGCACGGTGCGTGCGTGGCTGGCCAAGGGCAAGCACGGCAAGCTGCTGGCGCTGTGGGCGAGGGGGCTGGCGTTCGACTGGCGCAGCTTGCATGCGGGCCGGCAGCTGCGCCGGGTGAGCCTGCCGACGTATCCGTTTGCCCGCGAGCGTTACTGGCTGCCGCTGGAGGCTGCGCCTTCGAACGAATCGCAAGCCGCCGCATTGCATCCGCTGCTGCACCGGAATACCTCGACATTCGCGCTGCAGCGTTTCAGCTCGCGCTTCACCGGCGGTGAGCCTTTCCTGGCCGACCACGTGGTGCGTGGCAGCCGCGTGCTGCCCGGCGTGGCGCAGCTGGAAATGGTGCACCGGGCCGTGCGCGAGGCGCTGGATGGCGACGAGCGGCTGCGCTTGGTGGACGTGGCATGGCAGCGGCCGGTGGTGGCGGATGCGGATGGACTGGAGGTGCATGTCGCCTTGCTGCCGCAGGACGATGCGGCGATCCGCTTCGAGATATCCAGGGGCGATACGGTCTGCACGGTCGGATCGGTGGCTGTCGTCGAGGAAGGCGAGCCGCCGGCCGCGCATGACATGGAGAGCCTGCGCCGGATCTGCGTGGCGTCGCGGCTGGATGCGGCGCAGTGCCAGTTGGCCTTCGAGCGCATGGGATTGGCGTACGGTCCGTCGCTGCGCGGTTTGACGGAAGTTCTGGTCGGGACCGGGCAGGCCCTGGCGCGCATCGTTCTACCGGCGGGTACGAAGCTGGACGGATTCGGCCTGCATCCGAGCCTGCTCGATGCGGCCTTGCAGGCCACGCTCGGCCTGGCTTCGCCCGAGGGCGGCACGCTGTGGTTGCCCGCATCGCTCGTGTCGCTGGACATCCATGCCGCGTGCGCCGAGCGCATGTGGGCCGTGGTGACGCGGCTCGACGACAGCGACTCAACCGGCAAGAGCTTCGATATCGACCTGTGCGATGACGCGGGCCGGATCTGCGTCCGTTTCGGCGGCGTGCTCCTCCGCCAGGCGCCCGCCATCCAGGATGCCGCGCCGGTTCTGCTGGCGGCGCCCGCATGGATTGCGCAGCAGGCGGCTTCGGGAGACGTGGCGGGCTCCGTGGCAAAACATGCCGTGCTGCTTGCCGGCCTCGCGGCGGCGGAAGCCGATCGTGTGCGCGTTACCTTCGCCGACGCGATGGCCGTGGAACTCGGCAGCGATCTTGCGCAGTCCTACGAAGCGGCCGCCGCCGCCTTGCTGGATACGCTGCGCGCATGGGCCACCGAACCCGGCCCTTGCCTGGTGCAGGTGGTGGTGCCCGCACAAGGCGCGGGCCAGACGATGGCCGGACTGGAAGGCATGCTGCGCACCGCGCGGCTGGAGAATCCGGGGATCCGCGGCCAGCTGATCCGCATCGAGGCGGGCCAGGATGCGGTGCGGGTGTTGGCAGAGAACCGCTCTGACGACGCCGTTTCGATTCGCTATGTGGATGGCGTGCGCCAGACCGCCGGGTGGACGGAAGCGCAACCGGCGGCGGATACCGTTTCGCCGTGGAAAGCCGGCGGCACCTACCTCATCACCGGCGGTGCAGGCGGCCTCGGGCTGGTGTTCGCCCGAGATATCGCCAGGCAGGCCCAAGGCGCCACCCTGGTGCTGACCGGCCGTTCACCGCTGAGCGGCGAAACACAGGCCGCGCTCGACGAACTCGCGGCGCTGGGTGCCACGGCCCGTTATCGCCAGCTCGACGTAAGCGACCGCGCCGCGGTGCTGGCCTGCGTGCGCGAGATCGCCGAGGCCGAAGGGCTGGACGGTATCCTGCACAGCGCCGGCGTGCTGCGCGATGGCTTTATCCTGCGCAAGTCGCACCAGGATCTGCGCGACGTGCTGCGCGCGAAGGTTGCCGGCACCGTGTATCTGGATGAAGCGAGCCGCGATCTCCCGCTCGACGCGTTTATCGTGTTCTCGTCGCTGGCAGGCGCCATCGGCAATGTCGGCCAGGCCGACTACGCGGCGGCGAACGCCTTCATGGATGCGTTTGCGCACCACCGCGATGGCCTGGTTGCGCAAGGCCAGCGCAGTGGCCGCAGCTTGTCGGTCAACTGGCCGCTGTGGGACCACGGCGGCATGCGCGTCGATGCGGCCACGCGGCAGCGTCTTCTGCGCGAGCGGGGCATGGCGCCGCTGGGGACCGTGGAAGGTTGCGCCGCCCTGGCGCAGGCATGGTCGCTGGGTTCGCCCCAGGTGCTGGTTGCCGCGGGAGACCTGGCGCGCCTGCGCGCGGACGTGCTGGGCCAGAGGGCGCGGCAGCGCGTCGCGGCACCGGAGCCGGTGCAAACGGCGGCGCCTGTCGAAACCTCGGCGGACGACCTGCGCGAGCGCACCGTGCGCCACCTGGTGCGCATGCTCTCGGCCACGCTGAAGCTCCCGCCGCAGCGCATCGACGCCGACGCCCGCCTGGAAGCCTACGGCATCGATTCGGTGATGACGTTGGACCTGACCGCGCGGCTGGAGCAGGCCTTCGGCGCGCTGCCGAAGACGCTGTTCTTCGAATACCAGTCGATCGCCGCGCTGGCGGATTACTTCCTGCAGCACCACCGTATGGCGCTGGCCGGGCTGGTGGGCGAAAGCACCGTCGCGGCGCCCGCGCCGGTGGCCGCGCCAGCGGCCGTGCTTTCTGCGCCCGTCGCGGCCAGCCGCCTGCGCTCGCCCTTCGTCAGCCGCACCGAAGTGAAGGAAGAGGGCATCGCCATCATCGGCGTCGCCGGCCGCTATCCGCAGGCGCGCAACCTCGAGGAGTTCTGGGCCAACCTCAGCCAGGGCCGCGACAGCATCACCGAGATCCCGTCCGACCGCTGGGATCACAGCCTGTACTTCGACGCGGACCGCAACGCCCCCGGCAAGACCTATGGCAAATGGGGCGGCTTTATCGACGGCGTGGACCGTTTCGACGCGCGCTTCTTCCATATCTCGCCGCGCGAAGCGGAGCTGATGGACCCGCAGGAGCGGCTGTTCCTCGAATGCGTGCATGCCACGCTGGAAGATGCCGGCTACACGCGGGAGAACGTGGCCGAGGACGGCAACGTCGGCGTGTTCGCCGGCGTGATGTACGAGGAGTACCAGCTCTACGGTGCGCAGGAACAGGCGCATGGCCGCTTCGTGGCGGCGCCGGGCAGCCCGGCCTCGATCGCCAATCGCATCTCCTATTTCTGCGATTTCCACGGCCCCAGCCTGGCGCTGGACACCATGTGCTCGTCGTCGCTGACGGCGATCCACCTGGCCTGCGAGAGCCTGGCGCGCGGCGGTTGCGCGGTGGCCATTGCCGGCGGCGTCAATGTGTCGGTGCACCCCAACAAATACCTGGTGCTGGCGCAGGGCAAGTTCATTTCGGGCAAGGGGCGCTGCGAGAGTTTCGGCGAAGGCGGCGAAGGTTATGTGCCGGGCGAGGGTGTGGGCGCGGTGCTGCTTAAATCCCTGGCGCAGGCCAGGGCCGACGGCGACCATATCTACGGTGTGATCCGCGCCACCGCGGTCAACCATGGCGGCAAGACCAACGGCTATACCGTGCCGAATCCGAATGCGCAGGCCAAGGTCATTGAGCGCGCCCTGCGTGCCGGCGGCGTGGATGCGCGGCAGGTCAGCTATATCGAAGCGCACGGCACGGGCACCAGCCTGGGCGATCCGATCGAGATCGCCGGATTGTCGAAGGCCTTTGCGCACTGGACGGCCGACACGGGCTACTGCGCGATCGGTTCGGCGAAGTCGAATATCGGGCATTGCGAAAGCGCGGCCGGTATCGCCGGGCTGACCAAGGTGCTGCTGCAGCTGAAGCACCGGCAGCTGGCGCCCAGCCTGCATTCGGCGGTGCTCAATCCGAATATCGATTTCGCCGCGACGCCGTTCGTGGTGCAGCAGGAGCTGGCCGCATGGCGGCGGCCGGTGATCGATGGGCATGAACATCCGCGTATCGCCGGCATCTCGTCCTTCGGTGCGGGCGGGGCGAATGCCCATGTGGTGGTCGAGGAGTACGTGCCCGCCGTCGCCGCAGAGCCGCCTGGCGGTCCCGCGTTGGTGCTGTTGTCCGCTCGCGACGAAGAACGGCTGCGCGAAAGAGCAGGCGAGCTGATGGCTCACCTGGCCAAGCCGGAACTCAAGTTGGCGGACCTGGCTTACACATTGCAGGTCGGCCGCGAAGCGATGGACGAACGCCTTGCGCTGCTGGTGCATTCGCTGGACGAACTGCGCGGCAAGCTCGCGGCATGGCTGGCCGGCGATACGGCGATCGAAGGCCTTTACCTGGGACAGGCGCGGCGCGGCGCGGACGCGCTTGCTGCGCTGGCCGGCGATGATGATATGGCCGCTACCGTGGCCAGCTGGTTTGCGCGCGGCAAGTACGAGCGGCTGCTCGATCTATGGACGAAGGGGTTCAATCTCGATTGGCGGCACCTGTATGGGAACGATGTGCGCCCGCGCCGCATCAGCCTGCCGACGTATCCGTTCGCACGTGAACGCCATTGGTTCCCCACAGGAACGGCGCAGGCGCCTGCACGTGCCGAGCCGGTAATCGCTGCAGCGGCCGCACCCATCGAGACGCTGATGTTCCGGCCTGCATGGCCGGTGCGTCCCGTGTTTGAAGGTGCTGCCGCTCCCGCTTCGCGAGTCGTGCTGCTGTGCGGCCAGGAAGACGGGCTGGCGGTGCGTATCCGCGAGCAGTTCCCGCAAGCGGCCTGCCTGGTCGCGCCAAGCGGTGCCGACCTCGGCAGCGCGTTCGAAGCGGCGGCGACCTTGCTGCTGGAAACGCTGCAGGGCCTGACCGCGCAGCCGGGGCAGCACCTGATCCAGGTCGTCGTGCCGCGCGAAGGCGAGTGGCAGGCGCTGTCCGGACTGGACGGCATGCTGCGCACCGCGCGGCTGGAGAGCCCGCGCCTGCTCGGCCAGCTGATCGCGGTCGAGGCTGGACAGGATGTCGCCGCCGCGCTGAGGGAAGACGGCGCCGCGCAGCGCGTGCGCCATGTGCGCGGCGAGCGCCAGACCGCCGGATGGACCGAACTACGCCCGTCGGCGCAGGGCGCATCGCCCTGGAAGGATCACGGCGTCTACCTGATCACCGGCGGCGCCGGCGGCCTGGGCCTGATCTTTGCCCGCGCCATCGCCAGCGAAGTGCGCAACCCGGTGCTGGTACTCACCGGCCGTTCCGCGCTGGACGAAACGATCAAGAGCCGCATCCGCGAGCTGGAAGCGCTCGGCGCGGTGGTGCGCTATCACGCGGTGGACGTCGCCGACGCCGAGGCCATCGACACGCTGGTGCGCGGCATTCCGGAGGAGTTCGAAAGCCTCGACGGCATCGTGCACAGCGCCGGCGTGGTGCGCGACAGCTTCCTGCTGGCCAAGACCCGCGACGAACTGCGCCAGGTGCTGCGCGCCAAGGTGGCGGGCACGCTGAATCTCGACCGGGCCAGCCGCGACATGGCGCTGGATGCCTTTATCTGCTTCGCCTCCATCGCGGGTGCGCTGGGCAGCGTGGGGCAGGCCGATTACGCGGCGGCGAATGCCTTTATGGATGCCTTCGCGCATGAGCGCGCGGAGCGGGTGGCGCGCGGCGAGCGGCAGGGACGCACGCTGTCGATCGACTGGCCGCTGTGGGCCGAAGGCGGCATGCAGGTGGATGCCGCGACGCAGGCGATGATGCGCCAGCAGCTGGGCATGCATCCGCTGGGCAGCGCCGAGGGCCTGCGCATCCTGCGCGAGGCCTGGGCCAGCGACGCCAGCCAGCTGCTGGTGGTGGCGGGCGAGCCGGAGCGTATCCGCGAGGCTGTGCTGGGCACGGCAACGCAGGGCATCGCCGCGCCGCCGGCTGCCATGGTGGAAGAGATGACGATCGAAGAGACGGCCGAATCGTCGCGCGAGGCGGTATGGACCGCGCTGACCGAGCTGGTCTCGGCCCTGATCAAGGTGAAGCCGGACGATCTGGACGGCGAAACCACTTTCAGCGAATACGGCTTCGATTCCGTCTCGCTGACCGAGTTCGGCAACGCCTTGAACCAGCGCTTCCAGCTGCGGCTGACGCCGACGGTGTTCTTCGAGCATCCCACGCTGGACCGCCTGATCGATCACCTGGTGCGCGAGCAGGGCGTCGTGGCCGCGCCGCCGGTACGCAAGCGTGCCGCAGCGGTGGCTTCCGCCGCCGCTGTGAGCGCACCCGTGCCGGTGGTTACTGTGCCCGCCGCGGACGAACCGGTCGCCGTCATCGGCATGAGCGGGCGCTTCCCCCACGCGGCGGATATCGAAGCGTTCTGGCGGAACCTGCGCGACGGCCGCGACTGCATCGACGAGATCCCGCCGTCGCGCTGGGACTGGCGCAGCCTGCATGGCGACCAGGGCCGCGAGGCGCACCGCACCCGGATCATCTGGGGCGGCTTTATCGATGGCGTCGACGAGTTCGATCCGATGTTCTTCGGCGTCTCGCCCAAGGAAGCGGAGCTGATGGATCCGCAGCAGCGGCTGGCCATGATCCACGTATGGAAGGCGCTGGAAGACGCCGGCTATGCGGGCGACGCGCTGGCGGGCAGCGATACGGCGGTCTATATCGGCACCGGCGCCACCGGCTATGGCCGGCTGGTCGACCGCGCTGGCCTGGGTGGCGAAGCGTACGCCTCGACCGGCGGCGTGCCTTCGGTCGGGCCCAACCGCATCAGCTTCATGTTCGACTGGCATGGGCCGAGCGAGCCGGTGGAAACGGCGTGTTCCAGTTCGCTGGTGGCGCTGGCGCGCGGCGTCGCCGCGATCCGCGGCGGGCAGGCCGCGGTCGCGGTGGTCGGCGGCGTCAACACCATCGTGACGCCGGAAGCGCATATCAGCTTCAGCAAGGCCGGCATGCTCAGCGCCGACGGCCGCTGCAAGACCTTCGCCGCCGGAGCCGACGGCTATGTGCGCGGCGAAGGCGTGGCGATGCTGGTGCTGAAGAAACTGTCGGAGGCCGAGCGCGATGGCGACTGCATCCATGGCCTGATCCGCGGCGTGGCGGAGAACCATGGCGGCCATGCCAACTCGCTGACCGCGCCCAATCCCGTGGCGCAGGCCGAGGTGATCCGCACGGCGCAGCGGCAGGCGGGCATCGATCCGCGCACGGTGAGCTATATCGAAGCGCACGGCACCGGTACGCGGCTGGGCGATCCGGTGGAGGTGCAGGGCCTGAAGGCGGCGTTCGGCGCAGAGGCAGTGGCCGCGCCGTACTGCGGGCTGGGTTCGGTCAAGACGAATATCGGCCATCTGGAACTGGCCGCGGGTGTGGCCGGCGTGGTGAAGGTGCTGCTGCAGATGAAGCACCGCACCCTGGTGCGCAGCCTGCACAGCGAACAGCTCAATCCGTATCTGGAGCTGGACGGCAGTCCGTTCTACGTGGTGCGCGAGGCGCGGGAGTGGGCGGCATTGCGCGACGCGCAGGGCAGGCCGCTGCCGCGCCGTGCGGGTGTGAGTTCGTTCGGCTTCGGCGGCGTGAATGCGCACGTGGTGCTGGAGGAATATGTGGCGCCGGTGGCGGCGCGGCCGCCGGTGACCGCGCCGGTGCCGGTGCTGTTGTCGGCGCGCAGCGAGCGGCAGCTGCAGGAGCAGGTTCGCCTGCTGCTGGACTTCGTTACGCGGTCCGAGGTGGA
This sequence comes from Dyella sp. SG562, assembly GCF_011759495.1. Classification (NCBI taxonomy): domain Bacteria; kingdom Pseudomonadati; phylum Pseudomonadota; class Gammaproteobacteria; order Lysobacterales; family Rhodanobacteraceae; genus Dyella; species Dyella sp. SG562. The sequence goes on along the minus strand of NZ_JAAOYS010000005.1, from coordinate 244,378 downwards.
TCTGGGCGATCTCGCCTATACGCTGCAGGTGGGGCGTGAAGCGATGGAGTGGCGGCTGGCGTTGCCGGTGGCGTCGATGGATGAACTGCGTGAGCGGTTGCATTCCGTCGTGGCAGCCGGGGAATCGTCGGCACTCATCCATCGTGGCACCGCATCGCGCGGACGCCGTGACGCCGCAGCCGATGCGCAGGCGATCGGCGCGTGGATCGCGGCCCGCGACTTGGACAAGCTGCTCGATGCCTGGGTGAAGGGCGCCGCTGTCGATTGGCGGCAGTGGCACGGTGCGCGCAGGCCGCGTCGCATCGGCCTGCCGACCTATCCGTTCGCACGTGGCCGCTACTGGGTGCCGGAGACGACAGCGCCGGTTCGCAGCGAGCCCGTAGAACCCGTGCCCAGCGGCCACGAATGGCTGCTGCTGCCGACCTGGGAAGTCGTCGAGCCGAAGCTTGCCGCAAGCTCGGAAGGCGGACGCACCCTGATCGCCGGCGGCTCGCCGGCACAGCGGGCGATGCTGCTGGATGCGCTGCCGGATGCGGCGGTGCTCGATTCGATGCCGGTGGACGCCGCCGTGCTCGAACGACACTTGCGTGCGCTCGGCTCGTTCGACCGCATCGTCTGGCTGGCCGTCGACGAAGCCCACGCAGCCGATGACGACGACGCGCTGATCGCTGCTCAGGAACACGGCGTGATCGCTGCGTTCCGCCTGGTCAAGGCCCTGCTCGCACTCGGCTTCGACCGCCGCGCGCTCGACTGGACCATGGTGACCGTGCAGGCGCAGTCCGTGCACGGCTCCGACACCGTCGCACCTGGCCATGCCGCGATCCACGGCTTCATGGGCGCGGTGGCGAAGGAGTGCGCCAGCTGGCGCCTGCACCTGCTCGACATGCCGCGCGCCGATGCCTGGCCGCTCGACCGCATGTACCGGCTGGCCGGCGAGGGCCGCGGCGCCACCCTGGCCTGGCGTGGCGGCCAGTGGTTCCGCCAGGTGCTGTCGCGCGTGGATGCGGCGAGCGTGGCGCAACAGGCTTCGCCTTATCGCGACGACGGCGTCTATGTAGTGATCGGCGGCGCCGGCGGCATCGGCCAGGCCTGGAGCGAGCATATGATCCGCACGCATCGTGCGCGCATCGTGTGGATCGGCCGCCGCGCGGAAGACGAGGCGATCGCACAGGCGCGGACGCGGCTGGGCGCGCTCGGCGCGGCGCCGCTCTATATCGCCGCCGATGCGGCCGACCGCGCGGCGCTGCAACGGGCCTGCGCGGAAGTGCTCGCGCGCCATGGCGCGATCCACGGTGTGGTGCATGCGGCGATCGACCTGCTCGACAAGAGCGTGGCGCAGATGGACGAGTCGCGGCTGCGCGCGGGGCTGGCGGCCAAGGTCGCGGCCAGCGTGCGGATCGCCCAGGTGTTCGGCGCCCAACCGCTGGACTTCATGCTGTTCCTGTCCTCGCTGGCCGGCTTCGTGCGCGCCGCGGGGCAGGGCAACTATGCGGCGGGCTGCACCTTCAAGGATGCCTACGCACTGCATCTGGCCGCGCGCCTGCCGTATCCGGTGAAGGTGATGAACTGGGGCTATTGGGGCAGCGTCGGCGTGGTCGCCTCCGGCGATTACCGCGAGCGCATGGCGCGGCAGGGCATCGGTTCGATCGAGCCGGCCGAAGGCATGCGGGCGCTGGAACGGCTGCTGCGTTCGCCGCTGCCGCAGCTGGGCTTTATGAAGGCAGTGCGCGAGGACGTGCGCGGCGGCGTGTTCGATCTGGTCGGGCAGGCGAAGGTGCGCATGCACCCGGCCCGCTTCGACTCGGTGGCGGACACCCTGAGCGTGCCGCCGGCATTCCAGGGCGATGCGGCGCATCTCGCGGCCGAGGGCCGGGAGATCGACCGGCTGGCGCTGGCGATCCTGCACGGCGAACTGCAGGGCTTGGGGCCGGCGGATGCGGCGGCCGCTTCCCCGCGCTACGCACGCTGGCTGAAGCACAGCCTGCGCATGATCGCGCAGGCCGGCCTCACGGTGTCCCCTTCGCTGGAAGGCGCCTGGTCCGAATGGAACGCGCGCAAAGTGGCATGGCAGGCCGCAGGCCATGTGCGGCAGGCCCAGGTAACCCTGGTCGACGCCATGCTGCGCTCGCTGCCGGCGATCCTGCGCGGCGAGGTCGAAGCCACCGCGGTGATGTTCCCGGACTCGTCGATGCGGCTGGTCGAGGGCGTCTACCAGGGCAATGCCGTCGCCGATCATTTCAACGACGTGCTGTGCGAGGCGGTGCTCGCCTTCGTCGCGGCCCGCGTGGCGCGCGATCCGGCGGCGCGCATCCGCATCGTCGAGATCGGCGCCGGCACCGGCGGCACCAGCGCGCGGGTCATGGCGCGGCTGGCGCCGTATGCGCAACATATCGGCGAGTACTGCTACACCGACCTGTCGCGCGCCTTCCTGCTGCACGCGCAAGGCAAGTACGGGCCGTCGTATCCCTATCTCTCGTACCGGCTGCTGGATATCGGCAGCCCGCTCGAAGGGCAGGAGATCGAGGCCGGCGGCTACGACCTGGCCATCGCTACCAACGTGCTGCACGCCACGCGAGACATCCGCGAGAGCCTGCGCAACACCAAGGCCTTGCTGGGTGCGAACGGGCAGCTGGTGCTCAACGAGCTGGCCAGCTGCGAGCTGTGGTCGCATCTGACCTTCGGCCTGCTCGATGGCTGGTGGCTGTACGAGGACGAGGCGCTGCGTATTCCCGGCTGCCCGAGCCTGTCGCCGGCGCGCTGGCATGCCGTGCTGCGCGAGGAGGGCTATCGCCGGGTGCGTTTCCCGGCGGAGCCGGCGCATGGGCTGGGGCAGCAGGTGATCGTCGCGGAGAGCGACGGTGTCGTGCTGCAGAAGCCCGCGGCCAAGGCGAGCGCGCCGGCACGGGTGGAAGCGGCCACGGTCTCGCGTCCAGCCGAAGCGGCTGCGCCGGCGGATGCCGCTTCGCTGCGCGAGCGCTGCCGCGCGAAGTTGGCGAAGCTGATCGGCAAGGCGCTGAAGCTGCCGGCCGGCGAGATCGATACGGCGACGGGGCTGGACCGCTACGGCATGGACTCGATCCTGGTGCTGGAGCTGACCAACGCGCTGCGTGCGGCGTTCGAGGAGCTGGGGATCGAGGAGCGGGTTTCCTCCACGCTGTTCTTCGAGCATGCGAGCATCGATGCGCTGGCCGATCATTTCATCGCGGCCGAGCCGGAAGCGATGGGGCGCTGGACCGGAGTCGACGTGCGCGTCGCGCCGCCACCCCGCAAACATCCGCTGCTGCAGACCGCCGATGCGGCGGCAGGCCGCTTCGGCAGCCGCTTCGACGGCAGCGAGTTCTTCCTCGCCGACCATCGCGTGCAAGGGCGCCGCGTGCTGCCCGGCGTGGCCCAGCTGGAAATGGCCCGCGCCGCCGCGCAGCAGGCGATGCCGGGATCCGGCGTCCGGCTTGGCAAGGTCGCATGGATCCGCCCGGCGGTAGCGGACGACAGCGGACTGTCATTGCAGCTTGCGCTGACCGCCGAGCCGGACGGCGCGTTCCGCTTCGAACTGCGCGGCGAGGACGGCGCCGTCCACAGCCAAGGCATCGCGTCCGCGGGACAGGCTGCCGCCGAACGGCACGATCTCGCCGCGCTGCGCGCCCGCTGCACGGTGGCGCAGGTCGGCCACGAGCGCTGCTACGCCATCTTCGAAAGCAAGGGCCTGCAGTACGGCCCGGCCTTCCGCGGCATCGACGAGCTGTTCGTCGGCGAAGGCGAAGTGCTGGCGAAGATTTCCCTGCCAGCCCCGGTCGCCGCCACGCTGCCGCATTACGCGCTGCATCCCAGCCTGCTCGATGCCGCCCTGCAGTCATCGCTCGGCATGCATCTGGCGACGCATGGCGAAGAGGGCATCGCGCTGGCCCTGCCGTTTGCCGTCGACGGCGTGCAGGCACATGCGGCCTGCGCCGCCGACATGTGGGCTTACGTGCGCCACGCCGAGGGCACCGCGGCCGCCGGCGACATCCGTCAACTCGATATCGATCTCTGCGATGCGCACGGCCAGGTCTGCGTGCGCATCGAAAAACTCAGCCTGCGCACGGTCCATCTCAAGCCGGCACCTCCGCTGTCACGCGACACGAACCACGAACGGAACTCACCTGCCATGAACGATTCCAAGGACTTCACCTCGCACCACGGCCACGCCACCGACACGCAGCCGGCCAGCGCCGTGCTGCGCGAAAAGAGCATCCTGCAGTTCCGCAAGCTGATCAGCCGGCGCCTGGCGCTGCCGCTGGAGGCGATCGGGGCGACGGTGGGCTTCGACGAGTACGGACTCGATTCGATCCTGGTGATGGAACTGACCGATGCGCTGCGCGTGGTGTTCGGCGCGGAGCAGATCGGCGCGACGCTGTTCTTCGAGCACCACGATATCGAAGCGCTGGTCGATCACTTCCTGCGCACCGATCCGGCGGCACTGTCGCGCTGGGCGGGCATGGCCGCCGCCGCGCCGGCTGCAGCGCCGGCCGCCGTGGTACAGACAGCCAGCACTGCGGCACGCGAGGTGCAGCCGGTGGAAGCCACCATCCCCACCGTGCCCGCCCCAGTGGCGCCGTTCGACGTGGCCATCGTGGGCCTCTCCGGCCGCTACCCCGGCGCCAACGACGTCCACCAGTTCTGGGACAACCTCGCCGCCGGCCGCCACAGCGTGAGCGAAGTGCCGCCGGAACGCTGGGCGCATGGCCGCTTCTTCGACGAGCGCAAGGGCCAGGCCGGCAAGACCTACACGCGCTGGGCCGGGTTGCTGGACGACGTGCAGGGCTTCGATCGCCTGTTCTTCCATATCGCGCCCAGCGAGGCGCGCCTGATGAGCCCGCAGGAGCGGCTGTTCATGCAGGAGGTGCATGCGAGCATCGAGGACGCGGGCTATACGGCCGCCGGCCTCAGCGCCACGCGCAAGGTCGGCGTGTTCGTCGGCGTCACCAACGAGCACTACGCCACCGGCGCGCGCTTCTGGTCGATCGCCAACCGCATTTCGCACCTGTGCAATTTCCAGGGGCCGAGCCTGGCGGTCGATACCGCGTGCTCGTCCTCGTTGACGGCCATCCATCTGGCGCTGGAAAGCCTGCGCAGCGGCGACAGCGAGGTGGCGATCGCCGGCGGCGTGAACCTGATCGTGGCGCCGACCCAGCTGATCGACCTGGCCTCGATGGCGATGCTGTCGGCCGACGACAAGTGCAGGTCCTTCGCGGCCGGCGCGGACGGCTTCGTCGACGCCGAGGCGGTAGGCGCGCTGGTGCTTAAGCCCCTGCATCGCGCGGTGGCCGACGGCGACCATATCTATGGCGTGATCAAGGGCAGCGCGATCAATTCGGGCGGCAAGACCAACGCCTATCTGGTGCCGAACCCCAATATGCAGGCGCAGCTGGTGGGCGACGCATTGCGCCGCGCCGGCATCGATGCACGCACGGTGAGCTATGTGGAAGCGCAGGGCACCGGCAGCCACCTTGGCGACCCCATCGAGGTGGCGGGCCTGGCCAAGGCGTTCCGCCAGTGGACCCAGGACCGGCAGTTCTGCGCGCTGGGTTCGGCCAAGTCCAACCTGGGCCACAGCGAAAGCGCGAGCGGCTTCGTCGCGGTGAGCAAGGTGCTGATGCAGATGAAGCACGGCATGCTGGCGCCTAGCCTGCATGCGGCCACGCCGAATCCGGAGATCCGTTTCGCCGACACGCCGTTCTTCGTGCAGCAGGCGCTGGCGCCGTGGACGCGGCCGCAGCTGGACGTCGACGGGCGCCGCCGGGAGTTTCCGCGGCGCGCGGGCATCTCTTCGTTCGGCGCGGGCGGCGCGAATGCGCACCTGGTGATCGAGGAGTACGTCGAGCCGTCGTCGTCGCTGCGCGGCAGCCTGCCTGGTCCGGCCATGATCGTGCTGTCCGCACGCGATCCGGAACGCTTGAAGGCACGAGTGGAACGGCTGCTCGCGGCGCTGGCGCCGGAGCGGCACGCCTCCGATCTGGCGCTGGCCGATATCGCCTACACCTTGCAGGTGGGGCGCGAGGCGATGGAGGAGCGCCTGGCCCTGCTGGTGGAATCGCTGGACGAGCTGCGCGGCAAGCTGGCGGCGATCCTCGCCGGCGGCAAGGACGTGGACGACGTCTATGCGGGACAGGCGAAGCGCAATGCGTTCTCCGCGCTGGCCGACGACGAGGACATGCAGGCCGCGGTGCAGGCCTGGGTGGCCAAGGGCAAGTACGGCAAGCTGCTCGACCTGTGGGTGAAGGGGTTCGCGTTCGACTGGAACGGCTTGTACGCCGGCGCCGCCAAGCCGCGCCGCGTGAGCCTGCCGAGCTATCCGTTCGCACGCGAGGTGTGCTGGACGGACGTGCGTTATCCGGATGCCGTCGATGCGTTGCCGACGCTGGGAGCGGTGCGTAAGGAAGGGCTGGCGCTCGCCGCGGCCGACGTTCCGGCCACCGATGCCACCGGCACCATGATGCGCATCTGGTGCGAGCTGCTGGGCCGCCCGTCGGTGGCGCTCGACGACGACTTCTTCGAGCTCGGCGGCCAGTCGCTGCTGGCGACGCGGCTGGCGGTGCGCATCCGCGACGAGTTCGGCGTGGAGGTGCCGGTGGCGGCGATTCTCGAAGCGCCGACGGTCGCCGCCCTGGTTGCATGGGTGGCCGCCGCAGCCCCTGCCACGGCTCCGGCCAGCACGGTGGCGGCGCCGGCCGCGGTGCGGGAAGAAAGCTATCCGCTGTCGTTCGCGCAGCAGCGCCTGTGGTTCCTGGATCAGCTGGAAGGCTACAGCCCCACCTACAACATTCCCGCCGCGGTGCGCCTGAAGGGCCGGCTGGATACCGCCGCGCTGGAAGGCGCGCTCAATGACGTCGTGCTGCGCCACGATGCGCTGCGCGCGCGCTTCGGCAGCGTGGACGGCACGCCGGTGCAGTACATCGCCGAGCGCGTGGAGCTGGCGCTGGCGCTGCACGACCTGCGCGCCAGCGCGCCGGGCGAGCGCGAGGCGCAGACGCGCCAGCTGATGCTGGACGAGGCGAGCACGCCGTTCGACCTGCACGGCGGGCCGCTGGTGCGCGGCAGCCTGCTGCGCCTGGCCGACGACGAGCACCTGCTGCTGCTGACCATGCACCACATCGTTTCCGACGGCTGGTCGATGGGCATCCTGGTGCGCGAGCTGGGCACGCTGTATGCCAGCCGCGCCTTCGGTGCGCCGGCGGCGCTGCCGGAGCTGCCGATGCGCTATGTCGACTTCGCGCGCTGGCAGCGCGAATGGCTGAGCGGCGAGGTGCTGGAGCGGCAGCTCGGCTACTGGAAGAAGCAGCTGGCCGGCGCGCCGACCTTGCTGACCCTGCCCACCGACCGCCCGCGTCCGCCCACCCAGGGCCAGGATGGCGCCGCGCTGGCCTATGCGCTGCCGGCGGAGCTCAGCGCGAAGCTGCAGGCGCTGAGCCGCAAGTCGCAGGGCACCTTGTTCATGACCTTGTGCGCAGCCTTCAACGTGCTGCTGGCGCGCTATTCCGGGCAGAACGACATCTGCATCGGCACGCCGATCGCCAACCGCAACCGCAGCGAGATCGAGGACCTGATCGGCTTCTTCGTCAACACCCTGGTGCTGCGCAACCAGGTGGACCTGAGCGCGGGCTTCACCGACCTGCTCAAGCAGGTGCGCGCCACCACGCTGGACGCCTATGCCCACCAGGACGTGCAGTTCGAGCAGCTGGTGGGCGCGGTGCAGCCGGAACGCCACACCAGTTATTCGCCGCTGTTCCAGGTGATGCTGGTGCTGCAGAACGCGCCGCTGAATCTTGCCTTGCCGGGGCTGGAGCTGGAGCTGGTGCCGCACGAGACGGTGACCGCCAAGTTCGATCTCACGCTGACCTTCAGCGAAGGCCCGCAAGGCCTGTACGGCAGCTTCGAGTACAACACCGACCTGTTCGACCGCGCCACCATCGAGCGCATGGGCGAGCACTTCGCCAACCTGCTGCAGGCCATCGTGGCAGAGCCGGAGCGGCCGCTGGGCGAGCTGCCGATGATCGGCGAGGCGGAATACCGGCAGCTGGTCTACGGCTTCAACGACACCGCCAAGGCCTATCCGCGCGTGACGGCGGAGACGAACACGCTGCACCAGCTGTTCGAGGCGCAGGTGGCGCGCACGCCCGAGCACGTGGCCGTGGTGTACGAGAACCGCTCGCTGACCTATGCCGAGCTCAATGCGCAGGCCAATCGCCTGGCCCGCCACCTGCGCCATCTCGGCGTGGGGCCGGACGTGCTGGTCGGCCTGTGCACCGAGCGCTCGATCGAGATGATCGTGGGCCTGTATGCGATCGAGAAGGCCGGCGGCGCCTACGTGCCGCTGGACCCGACCTATCCGTCCGACCGCCTGGCCACCATCGTGGAAGATGCGGCGCCCGCGGCGATCCTCACCCTGACGCACCTGCGCCACGCCGCGCCGGCGATTCCCGGCCTGCCGGTGCTGTGCATCGACGGCGACGCCGCGAGCTGGGCGATGGAGGATGCCGGCAATCCGGTCAACGCCACCCAGCCGGGCGATCTGGCCTACGTGATCTACACCTCCGGCTCCACCGGCAAGCCCAAGGGCGTGGGCATCGACCATCGCGGCATCGTCAACCGCCTGGAGTGGATGCAGGAGGCTTATCCGCTGACCGCCGCCGACCGCGTGCTGCAGAAGACGCCTTTCAGCTTCGACGTCTCGGTGTGGGAGTTCTTCTGGCCGCTGCTGGAAGGCGCCACCCTGGTGGTGGCCAAGCCCGGCGGCCACCAGGACGTGGCCTACCTGGCCGGCCTGATCGACGCCGAGCGCATCACCACCACGCACTTCGTGCCGCCGATGCTGGAAGTGTTCCTCAACGAAGTGGAACCCGGCAGCGGGCGCTCGCTGCGCCAGGTGATGTGCAGCGGCCAGGCTTTGCCGATGGATCTGCAGCAGCGCTTCTTCGCCACCTGGGACCACGTGGCGCTGCATAATCTGTACGGCCCGACCGAGGCTTCGGTCGACGTCACCTACTGGCAGTGCCGCAAGGACAGCGCGCTCAACTGCGTGCCGATCGGCAAGCCCATCGCGAACATCCAGATCCATATCCTGGACGACTACTTCAACCCGGTGCCGGTGGGCGTGGTCGGCCATCTGTATATCGCGGGCGTCGGCCTGGCGCGCGGCTACGTGAACCGGCCGGATCTCACCGGGCAGACCTTCATCCCCAATCCCTTCAGCGCCGAGGACGGTGCGCGCATGTACCTGTCCGGCGACCTGGCGCGCTATCTGCCGGACGGCAATATCGAGTATCTGGGCCGCAGCGACCACCAGGTGAAGATCCGCGGCCTGCGCATCGAGCTGGGCGAGATCGAATCCACGCTGGCGGCGCTGGAGGCGGTGCGCGACGTGGTGGTGCTGGCGCGGCCGGACGAGCGCGGCGTGCAGCGCCTGGTGGCCTACCTGGTGGCGCACGACGGCCAGGCGCTGCCGGATCCGGCGGTGCTGCGCCGCACCCTGGCGCAGACGCTGCCCGACTACATGGTGCCGGAGTACTTCGTGGGGTTGGCGACGATGCCGCTGACCTCCAACGGCAAGGTCGACCGCAAGGTGCTGCCGGCGCCGGAGATGGTGCAGGACGAAGGCGAGCACGTCGCGCCGCGCACGGCGATGGAAAAGGCCATTGCCGCGGTGTGGTCGGAGCTGCTGAAGGTGGAGAAGGTCGGGCTGACCGACGACTTCTTCGAACTCGGCGGCCATTCGCTGCTGGCGACTCAGCTGGTCTCGCAGCTGCGCAAGCGGCACGTGGCGGAGATCGAGCTGCGCGACCTGTTCTCGCACGCCACGCTGGGCGCGCTGGCCTCGTTCGTGGATACGCGCAAGCAGGGCGGGCTGCATCCGAACCTGGTGCCGATCCGCGCCAAGGGTACGGCTGCGCCGCTGTTCCTGATCCATCCGATCGGCGGCGGCGTGCAGTACGCGTTCGACCTGGCCCAGCACCTGGATGCCAACCAGCCGGTGTACGGCCTGGCGGTGGGCGAGACGCTGCACCGGAGCATCGACGCCATGGCCACGGCGTATCTGGATGCGATCCGCGAAGTGCGGCCGTCCGGTCCGTACCTGCTGGCCGGCTGGTCGCTGGGCGGCATGGTGGCGTACGAGATCGCGCACCGCCTGCTGGCGGCGGGCGAGGACGTGCAGTTCGTCGGCATGATCGACACCAGCGCGCCGGCGCTGCGCGCCAGGGAGCGCGAGCGGCATCCGGTGCAGCACGACGCCTGCCGCGCGCTGCTGAACTGGCTGCTCGACCTGAACCTGGCCGGCGACTGGCGCACCCATCCCGACTATCCCGAGCTGATGGCGCGCGCCATCCGCGGCGACCTCGACGGCGTGATCGCGCTGTGCATGGGCGCGGGGCTGGTGCCGGCGGGGCTGGATGCGGACGAAGTGAAGCGCACGGTGGCGCTGTACGAAGCCTGCGGCCGCGCGGCCGACGACTATCGTCCGCCGGCGGCGCAGCTGCCGGTGACGTATTTCGCCGCCGATCGCCATGAAGGCGACGAGGTCTCGCTCGGCTGGCGCGACCTGGTGGGGCGGCATCTGGAGGTGTCGCGGATCGGCGGTTCGCATCTGTCGATCGTGTCGGCGCCGCTGAATGAAAAGCTGGCGCGCGACATCTCGGCGCGGATCGGCCGCTACACGCCGAATCTTTCCTTCACCGCGGCCAGTCCGTGAGCGCTCAACAGGGGAATGCCATGAACGAAACCGTCTCCGAAGCACTGGCCTTGCCTGAAGAAGCCCCGGCCGAGCTCAGCTACACGCGCCGCATCGAGGATCTGCCCGCGCCGAAGGGCCAACCGGTGGTCGGCAATGCGCTGCAGCTGAGCGGCCGCCAGATGCACCAGAAGTTCAGCGCCTGGGTGCGCGAGTACGGACCGATGTTCCGCCTGCAGGTGTTCGGGCACACCATCGTGATCGTCTCCGACGCGGCCACCGCGCATGGCGTGATGCGCGAGCGTCCCGACGGCTTCCGCCGCAACGGCGGGCTGAAGACGATCATGAACGAGCTCAATATCGGCGGAGTGTTCACCGCCGAGGGCGCGGCCTGGCGCAAGCAGCGCAAGCTGGTGATGAGCGGGCTCAATGCCGAGGTGATCCGCAACTTCTTCCCGAAGATGGTGACCTTGACCGAGCGCATGCTCGAACGCTGGAAGAAGGCGGTGCTCGAAGGCCGCGCCATCGACCTGCGCCGCGATCTCAAGGCGATGGCGCTGGATACCATCGTCGGTATCGCCATGGGCCACGATATCGACGCGGTGAACCAGGACGGCGATCCGCTGCAGCGCGATATCGACAGCATGTTCCAGCGCCTGGGCCAGCGCACCACCGCGGCGTTTCCGTACTGGCGCTACTTCAGATTGCCGGTGGACCGCGCGGCGGAGCGCTCCTTCGCCGAGATCGAGACGCGGGTGCAGGAGTTCATCCGCAACACGCGCCAGCGCATGGAGCAGCAGCGCGAACTGCAGCGCAAGCCGGCCAACATGCTGGAGGCGATGATCGCCGCCAGCGAGGATCCGGCATCCGAATTCACCGACGAGGAACTGGTGGCCAATGCCATCCTCAGCGTGATCGGCGGCGAGGACACCACCGCCAACTCGATCGGCTGGATGCTGTGCCTGCTGGCGCAGAATCCGGCTGCCGCGGCCGCGCTGGCGGCGGAAGCGGACCAGGTGCTGGGCGAGGCGCCGCTGCCGCGCGAGTGGGAGCAGATGAAGGCCTTCCATTATCTGGAGGCGGCGCACAGCGAGACGCAGCGGCTGAAGGCGGTGGCGCCGTATCTGGGGCTGACCGCGAACGCCGATTGCGTGGTGGCCGACACGTTCATTCCGAAGAACACCGCGATCATCGTGGCGACGGCGGGCGAGGGGCATGACGCGGCGCAGTTCCCCGAGCCGGATCGTTTCCGGCCCGAGCGCTGGGTGGCGGGACTGCGCGAGCCCGGCGAGGAAGACCCCAGCCGCAAGCTGTTTCCGTTCGGCGGCGGTGCGCGGCTGTGCCCGGGGCGGTTCCTGGCGTTGACCGAGATCAAGGTGGTGGTGTCGATGATCATGCGCAACTTCGAGCTGGAGCCCGACCCCAAGGCGCCGCCCGCGAAGGAGCTGCTGAATTTCTTCATGGCGCCGAGTTCCGTGCCGGTGCGGCTGAAGCTGCGCGTGCCGCCGGCGGGAGGCGCGGCTTGAACGCCATCGCGCCCGCGTCCAGTGCCGCCATCGCGCGGCGCATCCTGAAGGTGTCGCTGCCCCTGATGGGCTCGATGATCGGCAACCTGATCATGATGCTGGTCGACCGCATCTGCCTGGCGCGGTACTCGGCCGATACGCTGGCGGCGTCCGGCCCCGCGGTGTACACGGCAATGGCGATCGTCGGCTTCTTCGTCGCCGTGGTGGGCTTCTCGCGTTCCTGCGTGGCGCAGGCCTATGGCCGCTCGGGGCACGCGGATGCGGCGTGGCAGGCGGCGATCGGCGTGGTGGTGGGCGTGGTGTTCGCGCTGCTGCTGTGGCTGATGGCGCCACTGATGGCGTGGATCCCGGCGCTGAGCGACCGGCCGGCCAACCTCACGCGGCTGGAAGCGCAGTTTCTCTACTGGTCGGCGTATTTCGGCGCGGCGATGACCTTCAACATGGCGCTGTCGTCGTACTTCAACGGCATCGGCAAGACGCGCATCACCCTGGTGGCGGGACTGATCGGCCAGGCGGTGGGCATCGTGGCGACCATCGGCCTGGTGTTCGGCCGCTTCGGCCTGCCGGAGCTGGGCATGCGCGGTTCGGCGCTGGGCACCCTGGCCGGCACCCTGGCGATCACGCTGATCTATGTGGCGTACATGCCCAAGGACGTGTGGAGCGACGTGCGGCGGCTGGTGGCTGCGCGCGGGCTGCATCGCGGCGATCTGATGCCGCGGATCAGGAAGGGTGTGGCGCTGGGCGTGACGGCGGGCATCGGCAACTTCGGCAATGCGGCGTTTATCTGGATCATCGCCGGGCTGGGCGCGATCGCGCTGGCGGCCAACAACGTCAACCTCACGGTGAGCTATATCGGCGTGATTCCGCTGCTGGGCTTAGGGATAGGCTGCAGCGTGCTGTGCGGCAATGCGCTGGGGCAGGGGGAGTTCGAGCAGGTGCCGCGCATCATGCTGGTGACGCTGGCGCTGGAGCTGGCGTACGTGGCATTTACCGCATATCTGCAGATCGTCACGCCGAACGTGCTGCTCGATCCGTTCGGGCTGGCGGACAAGCCCGACGAGATCCGCCACGCGGCGGTGGCCACCTCGAAAGTACTGTGGACGTACTCGCTGGCGTTCGCGTTCTCGATGACGGGGCAGGCGGTGCTGGAGGCGTTCGGCCTGACGCGGTTCCTGTTCGCGGTACGCTTCGTGATGATGTGGGTGTTGAGCATTCCCACGGTTTATCTGATTACCTTGGGGCATGTGGGGGATGCGGAGTATCTGCCGACGGCGTGGGTGGTGGGGTCGTCGTTCGAGGCGGGTATCGGGGTGCTGTATTTCTGGCGGATCTGGGTGGCGGTGCGGCGGCGGCAGAATGAGATCGTGTTGCGGCCGCAAGTAGAAGCTTGAGCTCGCGTCGGTTCTGCAGTCTCGAATCCTTCTCCCTCCGGCGACCCGAAGGGAGAGGGGCTTGCGTAGAGGCGATGTGCAAAGGATAGGACATGCAGGAGTTGCGGCGCCTGTCGTTGGAGCGACATCCAGGGAATCTGCCCGACGCATTCGCGTTGCCGTTTGATGTGGACGAAAGCGACGACACGCATTTCGCCCATCACGGCATCGCCTGCCCGCCATCCATCGCGCGAAGCGTGGCAAAGCGCAAGGCGGAATATCTGGCCGGACGGCGTGCTGCGATGGCGGCGCTCTCGGAAGCTGGCGCTGAGGCGGGCGACCTGGCGATCGGGCCGTCGCGCGCGCCTGCATGGCCGCAGGGTTTTATCGGGAGCATTACGCATGCGGTGGGAATCGCGGCGGCCGTGGCCACGCGCGAAAACGCGGTACGCGGCGTCGGGATCGATATCGAGCACGTGGTGGCGCCAGGCGCGTTCGATGCCATCGTGCAATCGGTGGTCGATGCGGCGGAGCGCAAGGTGCTGGCCGCACTTGCGCGGCGGTTCGGCGAACCGATGGCGCTGACCATCGCGTTTTCCGCCAAGGAAAGTTTCTACAAGGCGACCGCGGCGGAAGTCGGCCGGGTCTTCGAGTTCAGTGCGCTGAAGATCGTCGATTCGAATGAAGTCGCGATCGAGGCGGAAATCGCCGAGAGCTTGGCGCCGGCGTTGCTGGCCGGCATGCGCTTCCGCCTGGGCTACTCGCTGCTCGACGAAAGCACCGCCATCACCAGCTGCGCATGGAACCGCTGACCGCTCAATGCATCCAATGCATCAGCGGCAGCACCCACAGCGACAGCGAACCCAGCGCACCGCCGATCGCGGTAGCGGCGATCACGTCGCTCGGATAATGCAGGCCCAGGATCACCCGCGAGGCGCCGACCAGCGCTGTGAAGGTGAGCAGCAGCGGGGCCAGCAGGGGATACCAGGCCAGCGCCACGATGGTGAAGCTCACCGCCTGCAGGGTATGGCCGGAGGGAAAGCTGAATTCGTCCAGCGGTGGCACGTGCGCGATCACGCCGGGGCAGGCGCGGAACGGGCGCGGGCGGCGGGTCCAGCGCTTGAGCAGGCGGTACAGCAGCAGGGCGGTCAGGCCGGTGATGGCCATCTGTGCGGCGGCGGCCAGGCCGCGGCGGCCGTCGAACAGGGCCAGGGCCAGCATCAGCGAATACCAGAACACCCCGTCGCCCAGGCGGCTGACGAGGCCGAAGAACACGCCGACGGCGCGGCGCGCGCCCCAGTGGTTGGCGGCGACGCAGATGCGCCGGTCGATGGCAAAACGTGGTCCGGCGGAAAGCTCAGGCGTGTGCAGCGGCGGCAGAGTGTTCATCGCGATGCTCCTTGGCCAGTTCACGCAACAGGGATTCGAATTCGCGGATCACCGCATCCGGCGAGAGGTTGGCGATGCTGGCCTGCGCCGCGCGGCCCATGTGGCGGATCAGGCTGGCGTTGGCGGTGAGCGTGCAGGCAGCGTCGATAAAGGCGCGCTCGTTGCCGGCCTCGATGCGGAAGCCGTTGATGCCGGAGGACAGATGCTCGCGCGCGGCGCCTTCCTCGTAGGCCACCACCGGCAGGCCGGCGGCGAGCGCTTCGAGGATCACGTTGCCGAAGGTTTCGCTGAGGCTGGGGAAGGGGAATACGTCGGCGCTGGCGTAGTGGCGCGACAATGCTTCGCCGCGTTGCACGCCGGCGAAGATGAAGTCGGGATTGGCCGCCTGCAGCGCCGCGCGCGAGGGGCCGTCGCCCACCCACACGTAGCGGGCCTTGGGTACGTCGCGCTGGATCGCGCGGAAGGTGCGCACGGCCAGGTCCAGGTTCTTTTCCGCGGCGATGCGTCCGACGTAGAGCACCACCGGCGTATTGCCGTCGACGCCCCAGGAGGCGCGCAGTTCGAGATCGCGGTGGCTGGGATGGAACAGCTGGGTGTCCACGGCGCGGCGCAGCAGGCGCACCGTGTCGACGCCCAGGTCCGCCAGTTCGCGCGCCAGCGCGTCGGTCGGCACCAGGGTGGCGGCGGCGCGGCAGTGGAAGCGGCGCAGGTAGCCGCGCACGACCGGGGTAAGGAAGCCCACGCCGTAGTGGTTGGCGTAGGTATCGAAACGGGTGTGGAAGCCGGTGGCCGCGGGAATGCCCAGCGCCTTGGCCGCGCGCACCGCCGACCAGCCCAGCGGGCCCTCGGTGGCGACGTAGATGGCGTCGGGGCGCAGCCGCGTCCAGCGTTCGCGCAGGTTGCGGCCGGCCGGCAGGCCGAAGCGCAGGCCCGGATAGCGCGGCAGTGCGGCGCCGCGCATTTCGACGGGGAAGATGCCCGGCTCGTCGTGGAACGGTTCGGCCTGGCGCGGCCGGGTCAGCTCGACGGTGTGGCCGCGAGCGGCGAGGCCGGCGGCGAGGCTGTGCACGGTAAGTGCGACCCCGTTGATTTCCGGCGGATACGTCTCAGTGACAATGCCGATGCGCATGGCGATACCTGTGCTGGCCCGGCATAGATTCGTCCTGGGGCGTTGCGGGGGCGTGGCGCGTTCATGACGCCCGCGTTACGACTGCTCCCAGTTGAGAGTTCTTAGGGCGCTTTCCGCATGACGATGCGCTTACACTGGCCGTCCCCCTTCATGCCAAGGAGATCCCACGATGAAGCGCATCCTGTTCGCTCTGGCCCTGGCCTCGACGGCCGCCGCCGCGATCGCCGCCGACGCTCCCGGCCTGCCGGTGACCAAGTCCCCCGCCGGCGCCGAGGTCTACATCATCAGCCCGAAGGACGGCGCCACCGTGGGCCAGGAATTCACCGTCACGTTCGGCCTCAAGGGCATGGGCGTGGCCCCGGCCGGGGTGAAGAAGGACGGCACCGGCCATCACCACCTGCTGGTCGACGTGAAGGACCTGCCGGCCGCCGGCCAGGTGATTCCGAAGGACGAGAACCACCTGCACTTCGGCAACGGCCAGACCGAGGCCACGGTGAAGCTCAAGCCCGGCACGCACACGCTGCAGCTGGAGCTGGCGGACGAGAACCACATTCCGTTCGATCCGGCGGTGGTCTCGAAGAAGATCACCGTGCATGTGAAGTAAGGCAACGGCTGACACCTCCGGCGTAGGTTGGGGTGAGCCGAAGGCGAACCCCAACATTCGTGCGATGCGTGTGCTGCAACGTTGGGGTTCGCCTTCGGCTCACCCCAACCTACGCCACAGGTTCGGAGTCAGCGCCCGAAAAACATCGCCACGCCGAGCCCGGCCTCCCAGCTCGGCGCATGCCCGCCCAGGCGGTGGCGCACCCAGCTGTCGAACTGCAGATTGGCCAGCGGCTGCCAGGCCAGGCCGGTGCCGGCTTCGCTGCCGAAGCCCTGGGTGCCGTCGTGCTGGGCCATGGCTTCGAGATACGCGCCGAACTGCGGATTGAACTGGTAGCCGATGCTCGGCGCGAACTGGACGCTGTCCTTGCCGCCGCTGCGCTGCCATTGCGCGTAATAGCCGAAGGCCACTTTGCCGCCGGTCTGCTGGGTGGCGTCGAAGCCCAAGGTGTAGGCGGGATGGTCGTTGCGGAAGGCGCGCGCGCCGTCGGTGAATTCCGCGGTGCCGAGCAGGCCCCACGACCACACGTCGCCGACCACCGGCACCCACTTCAGCCCGAGGGTGGTATCGCCGCGGCCGTGCACGGTGGGCTGCCCGGTCTGGCGCAGGCGGTTGTACGGCGTGCCGCCGAGCTGCAGTTCGGTACCGCCGCCCAGGCCCAGGCGCAGCAGGCTGTCGTACATGGACAGGTCGCTGCGGGCGCCGGCGTCGCGCTGGCGGCTCCAGTCGGGCAGGCCTTGTTCGTAGGCGAACTGGCCGGCGTGCAGCGGATTGGTGGCGAAGCCCCAGCCGGGGCGGTCGAAGCCGGGGGCGTCGTCAGCCAGCGCCGCGGCGGCGCCGCTGGCCAGAAGGGCCGCCAGCAGGGCGCGGTGCCACCGGCCGAATCGGCTAAAATCCATCGTTTCGCTCCATACCCCAAGAAGATCCAATGACCGTCCGCACCCGCTTCGCCCCCAGTCCCACCGGCTTCCTGCATATCGGCGGCGCCCGCACCGCGCTGTATTGCTGGCTGGAAGCGCGCCGCCGCGGCGGCCAGTTCGTGCTGCGCATCGAGGATACCGACCGCGAACGCTCCACGCAGGAGGCGGTGCAGGCCATCCTTGACGGCATGAGCTGGCTGGGCCTGGTCCACGACGAAGGCCCGGTCTACCAGACCCATCGCCTGGAGCGCTACAAGCAGGTGGCCGACGAGCTGCTCAAGGCCGGCAAGGCGTACTACGCTTACGAGAGCAAGGAAGAGATCGAGGCGATGCGCGAGGCCGCCATGGCCCGCGGCGAGAAGCCGCGCTACAACGGCTATTACCGCGACCGCAACGAGCCGCTGCGCGACGATCCCAACCGGGTGATCCGCTTCAAGAACCCGCTGGAAGGCTCGGTGGTGTTCGACGACAAGGTGAAGGGCCGCGTGGAGTGGGCCAATGCCGAGCTGGACGACCTGGTGATCTTCCGCTCCGACGGCTGGCCGACCTACAACTTCGCCGTGGTGGTGGACGACATCGACATGGGCATCACCGAGGTGATCCGCGGCGACGACCACGTCAACAACACGCCGCGCCAGATCAACATCTACAAGGCGCTGGACAAGCCGGTGCCGGAGTTCGCGCACTTGCCGATGATCCTCGGCCCCGACGGCCAGAAGCTGAGCAAGCGCCACGGCGCGGTGAGCGTCATGCAGTACCGCGACGACGGCTTCCTGCCGCACGCGCTGCTCAACTACCTGGTGCGCCTGGGCTGGTCGCATGGCGACCAGGAGATCTTCTCCGCGCAGGAGATGGTCGCGCTGTTCGATATCGGCGACGTCAACAAGGCCGCTTCGCGCTTCGACGTCACCAAGCTTTCCTGGCTCAACCAGCATTACCTGAAGACCGACGAGCCGCAGGCGATCGCGCCGGAATTCGAACACCAGCTGCAGCTGGCCGGCATCGACTACAGCAAGGGCCCGGCGCCGGCCGACGTGATCGTGGCGCTGCGCGACCGCGTGCAGACGCTGAAGGAAATGGCCGAGCGCGCGAAGATCTGGTACGGCCCGATCGTCGAATGGGACGACAAGGCGGTGGCCAAGCACCTGCGCAACGACAGCGCCATGGCGGTGCTGGAGCAGGCCAGGGCGCTGTTCGCCGCCTGCGAATGGACGCCGGAGGCGATCCACCAGGCGGTGGAGCAGATCGCCGCGAAACTGGAGCTGGGCATGGGCAAGATCGCCCAGCCGCTGCGCGTGGCGATGACCGGCACCCAGGTGTCGCCGTCGATCGATCACACGGTGTTCCTGGCCGGCCGCGAGGAAGCGCTCAAGCGCATCGACGACGCCATCGCGCGGGCGCGCGGCTAAGGCGCGCGCGCCGCCGTGGACGAGCTGCTCGCCAGGGCCACCCGGGGCGTGGACATGGATGCGCCGGACGCGAGCTGGCACATCTTCTGGAACCTCATGGCGATGGTGCCGTGGGCGGCGCTGTTCTGGTGGTCGCTGGTGTTCGTGGCGGTCGGCGCGTTGCTGGGCTGGTGGCGCGGGCGTACCTGGGAAGGCGTGGTGTGGGCGGCGGTGCTGGGGCCGCTGGGCTGGGTGGCGATCCTGCTGCGGCCCAGGCGGCCGTTGCCGCCGCCGCTGCCGCGCCGGCGGCCCTGAACGGGCTCTTGCCGGGCTCTTACCCGGGCCGGTGTATCATCGCGCCCCGAGGTGAACCCATGAGCCATTCCGCTACCGACAAGCCGCACGATCACCACCATCACGACGATGCCAAGGGCTTCGTGCGCGCGGTGGAAAACGCGAGCGAGGAACGCGGGCTGCGCCTGACCCCGCTGCGCAAGGAAGTGCTGGAGCTGGTGGCCGCCGCCGGCAAGCCGGTGAAGGCCTACGACCTGCTCGACCACCTGCGCGAGCGCCATGGCAATGCAGCGCCGCCCACGGTGTACCGCGCGCTCGATTTCCTGCTCGAGCACGGCTTCATCCACAAGCTGGAATCGATCAACGCGTTCGTGTCCTGCCACCATCCGGCAGAGGCGCACCAGGTGCCGTTCCTGATCTGCGACGTGTGTTCCAGCGCGCAGGAAGTGTGCGACGAGCGCGTGGCCGAACTGATCGAGGCGCAGGCCAAGGCGTTCGGCTTCCGTCCGCAGGCGCAGACGCTGGAAGTGCACGGCATCTGCAAGAACTGCCGCAAGGGCTGAGGCCCGCTTTCTGTCTCGGATAAAAGGCGGGGCGCGATGTATTGCACATCGCGCCCCTTGGTTTCGGCCGCGCCATCGAGGGGGGAGAGGGGCTGGCGCGGCCGAGAACGCGGTGGTGCTCAGAAGAACGCGCGCAGACCCATCGACACGCTGCGTCCCGGCAGCAGGACCTGGTCCTTGAACAGCGACGTGGCCAGGCGGCCCTTGCGGTTGGTGAGATTGCTGCCGTCGAGGAAGGCTTCCCACTGGCTGCGCTCGCCGTTGTGGAAGGTCCACGCGGCATGTGCATTCACCAGGGTGTAGCCGGCGGTGCGCGTTTCGAAGGCGGCGGTGCGGTTCTGCGCGAAGTAGCGCACGGCGCCGACGCTGGCGCGCAGGTCGTCGCGGCTCCAGCTCAGCTGGCCGCCGAGACGCCCGGCGGGGATGCGCGGCAGATTGCCGCCGCCGTGTTCCAGGTCCGCGCGCACGGTGTCGCCGTAGGCGCGGAAATCCCAGGCGCCGCTGGCGTTGCGGGCCAGATGGAAGGTGGCTTCGGCTTCGGCGCCGCGGAACTTCGCGTCGCGCTGCGACCAGGTGCGCACCGGCATGCCGTCTTCGACTTCGCCGGTGTCGGCCAGGTAAATGAAGTCGTGGTAGCGGTTGCTGTAGACGGCGACTTTGCCTTCGACGAAATCGCCGTGATAGTGCAGCGCGAGCTCGGCCTGGTTGGCGGTTTCCTTCTTCAGGTTGGCGTCGCCGATTTCGTAGCTGTTGGAGGCGGCATGCGGGCCGTGCGCGAACAGTTCCTCCTCGGCCGGCGCGCGCTGGGCGCGATCGAGGTTGAGGCTGAGGTGCCACCGTTCGGTGAACCGCCACGACGCGCCGGCGGAGAAGCTGGACGGAGAGAACTTGCGGCGCGGCTGGTCGTCCGGCGTGACGGTGTGGCGGTCGGTGCGCGCGCCCAGTTCCAGCTTCAGCGGACCGAACTGGCGCTGCTCGGTGAGGAACAAACCCCAGGCTTTGGTCGAGGTGGGCGGCACGAAGGTCTCCTCGCCGACGGCGGAGAAGTCGCGATGGATGTACTGCAGGCCGAAGGCGCCTTCCCAGCCGGCCAGCGGGTCGTGGGTGAACAGCAGGCGGCCTTCGTTGGCCTTGGTCTTGAACGTGGTACCGGCGGCCTCGCCTTCGTATTCCACGTGCTGGTAGTCGTTGTGGCCGAAGCTGACTTCCGCCTTGGCGATGCCGGGCAGCGGCTGGTTGAAGCCGCCCTTCATGTCGTAGCGGGTCTGTTCCAGCTTGATGTGCACGGGCGGCTCGCCTTCTTCCGCGTTGCCCGGCTCGGCGGGGCTGCCGTACTTGTCCAGGTAGCGCGATACGGAGAGGCCGAAGTAGCCCCAGTCGCCCAGCAGCGAGGCGCCGGCCGCGCCGGAGGTGGTCTTCACCTGGCTGTTGGCCTGGGTGCCGCCGGGGATGTCGTAGTTGCCATCGTCGCGGCGCATGCCGTCCACGTGCAGGGCGAACTGCTGGTTGCCGGCGTCGGCGCGGAACACGCCGGTCTTGCCTTGGGTGCCGGTGTCGTAGCGGCCTTCGGCGCGGCCGCTGAAGCCGTTCTGCGGCGCGGCCATCGGAATGCGGCCGTCGACCACGTTGACCACGCCGCCGATGGCGCCGGAGCCGTAGAGCAGGGTGGACGGGCCTTTCAGCACTTCGATCTGGTCGGCCAGGAAGGGCTCGACCGAGGTGGCGTGGTCCTGGCTGATATTGGACACGTCCTGCGAGCCCAGGCCGTTCTCCAGCACCGCCACGCGCGGGCCGTCCATGCCGCGGATCACCGGCCGGCCCACCGCCTTGCCCAGGCCGGTGGTCTGCACGCCGGGGATGGCGGAGACTGTCTCGCCCAGCGTGCCGGCCTTCACTTCGTCCAGCGCCGAGCCGGCCAGCACGGCCACGGGGGCCACGATCTGGTCGGCCTGCTGGCCCAGGGGCACGGCGTTGACGGTGATCGCATCGAGATCCTTGGCCTTGGGCTTGTGGTTGTCCTTGTCCGCCGCGATATCCGTGGTTTCGTCGGCCGCCTGCAGCGGCGGGGCGATGGCGGCCAGGCTGGCGGCGAGGGCGATGGCGATCATGGTCTTGCGCATGCTGGGTTGTTCCTGGGGAGTGGATTCCATGAGTGTTATAAAGTAACATCACTTCCCGTCGCCCAGGCAAGAAGTCACGTTTGGCGCATTTTTTTACGAGTCGACCGATGGACCAGGAGAGCAAAACCCGCTGGTGGCGCATCGCCGATCGCATCGGTGCGACGGCGTCGTTCCTGTGCGCGATCCACTGCGCCGCGCTGCCGTTCGTGCTGGCGCTGCTGCCGCTGCTCGGCCTGGGCTTCCTCGCCGATCACCGTTTCGAGCGCGCCTTCGTGCTGTTCGCCTGCGTGCTGGCGCTGGTCAGCCTGCTCAGCGGCTATCGCCGCCACCATCGCGTGCTGCCCTTGCGCCTGGCATTGCCGGGACTCGCCTTGCTGGTGCTCGGCGTCACCGTGGCGGAGGGTTATTCGATCGGCGTGCACAGCGTGCTGGTCACCTGCGGCGGCCTGCTGGTGGCGGCCGCGCATTTCATCAACCTGCGCGCGGACCGCGAGCAGGGGCACGTGCACAGCGTGGATTGCGCGCACTGATGCGGCCTCGTGATTGTGTAACGGCGAGCGCGCTTCCTAGCATTCGCGCATGAGTCATACGCACGGCCATTCCCACGATCATGCCGATCACGCGCACGAGCACGGCGCGCACGGCCACGATCATGCGCACGAAGGCGCCGGCTTGAACGGCCGCGAGCGCAAGCTCGCCTTCGCCTTCGTGCTCACCGCCTTGATGATGATCGCCGAGGCGGTCGGCGGACTGTGGTCAGGCTCGCTGGCCCTGCTGGCCGACGCCGGCCATATGCTGGTGGATGCGCTCGCGCTGCTGCTGGCGGTGCTCGGCGCGTGGATGGCGCGCCGCCCCGCGGATGCGCGGCGCAGCTACGGCTACGGCCGCGTGGAAGTGCTGGCGGGTTTCCTCAATGCGCTGACGCAGTTCGCGCTGGTGGCCTTTATCGCTTACGAGGCGATCGAGCGCCTGTTCACGCCGACGCCGATTCTTTCCGGCGTGATGTTCATCGTGGCGCTGGTGGGCCTGGTGGTGAACCTGGTGGTGCTGCGCACCCTGCATGGCCATGACCATGACGACGTGAACGTGGCCGGCGCGGCGCTGCACGTGCTGGGCGACTTGCTCGGTTCGGTGGCCGCGGTGCTCGCCGCCTTGGCGGTGCGCTGGATGGACTGGCTGTGGGCCGACCCGGTGCTGTCGCTGCTGGTGTCGCTGCTGATCCTCAACAGCGCCTGGCGCCTGCTGCGCCGCTCCGCGCACATCCTGCTGGAAGGCGTGCCGGAAGGGCTGGATACGGGCGAGATCGAAATCGCTTTGCGCGAATCGGATGTCTCCATCAGCAATGTGCACCATCTGCACGTGTGGCAGCTCGCTTCGGGTTCGCGCATGGCCACCGTGCATGCGCAACTGCATGACGAGGGCAACGGCGCCACCGCGATCGCGGCGATCAACCGCGTGCTCGGCGAGCGCTTCGGCATACGGCATGTGACGGTGCAGATCGACCCCGGCCCGTGCCCGGATCACACCCGCGGCTGCGCCGGCCAGCGCCGCGATTGAACCTGCTTGGCCGCGCTGCGGGCGCCTATTGCGCTTTGGGCGGCCACTGCTAGGATGATCGGCCGTTCAACTTACGTCTAACCAAGGAGTTCCCCATGGGCAAGGGCGATCGCAAGACCCGTCGCGGCAAGACCTACCGTGGCAGCTACGGCAACACCCGCGTGCACGGCGCGCAGCCTGCCGTGGTGGGCGCCAAGGAGACCGTGACCAAGCCGGCCGCCGCCAAGAAGGCCGCGCCGAAGAAGAAGTCGGCCTGAAGCGCCGGCCTGTCTCGGGCAGAGACGGGTTCCGCTCGAAAAGCCCCGCTACGGCGGGGCTTTTTCTTTGGGGCGACGGCGCCACACGCGTGCTCATTGCCATTGGGCCGCGATGCGGCGGTGGCGTTCGTTTTCCTGCCAGTCGGCGTGCTCGCGGGCGGAGGCGAGCTGGTTCCGCCAGGCCGTGGCGGCCTGCCGCCACGCCGGAGACAAGGCGCGCAAGCGCATGCCCGCCAGCCACGCCTTTGCGCACAGGCGGCAGGCGCGCGCGAATTCGCCATGGCGGATGAAGGTCTGGGCCATGCCTTCGATCGCTTCGGCGGGCGGCAGCGGCTGGCGCTCCAGCTTGCGCGCCAGGTCGAGCGCGACATGGCCTTGCGGCGACATTTCCGGCAAGGCTTCGTAAGCGAGCTGGATGGCGAGGCGGCAGCGCAGGCTGGCCTGTTGCCAGCGCGGCTCGCAGCCGGCGATGAAGGCGTGGGCGAGCGCGTGGGAAAAGATCTGCTTCGCCGATTCCACGGGGGCGGCGCGGCCGTGTTCCAGCGAGGCTTCGGCTACCGCCATGGCGACGCGCGCGCTGGAGGTGCGCGTAAACAGCGCATCCAGCAGGTGCTGTGCGTCGGCCAGCATCTGCAGGCGCACTTCGCCGCGCTCGCGGCCGGCGAGGCGCAGCAGCACCCGCGCCAGCAGGTACTCTCCGGCGTCGGCCATGCCCGGCACGGCGCACAGGCGCCGGGCTGCCAGCATGGCTTCGGTCAGCTTGCTCCGCGCGACGTCGCCCAGCTGCTGCTCGGCCGTGTAGAGCAGCGTTTCGATCCAGGCCTTGAGCACCGCGCCGGAACCTTGCTCGACCGCCGCTGCGTGGCGCAGGTCCATGTCGTGCAGCGCGAAGCGTCTCGATGCGCCGCTCAGCCGCCTGGCCAGCGCCAGATCCAGCTCGATGCGCCGCGCCTGCCACTCGGGTCTCGCGTCCTCCTGCGCCTGCTCTTCGCCATGCAGGGCATGCGCCTGCGCAACGCGATGCAGCGCATGCACCTGCGGCATGCCGGCCCGGTCCAGCTGCAGGGTGAGCACCTGGACGAGCAGCCAGCGCGCTTGATCGTCGCCCGCATCGCAGGCGTCGAGCAGCGCTGCTTGCCAGGCATCGAGCAGGGCCGCCGGCAGCAGGGCCGGATCGGCGGATTCGATGATGGCAAAGTCCGCGGCGCTTTCGATCGCGACGGAAACGTCCGGTGCGATGGCCCTTGCCATCGCTTGGAGGTGGGAGATAAGCGGAAGAATGCGACCGTCGGTCGTCGCGGAAGGATCCGGCGGCAACGCCGCCGTCGCCTCGCGGCTCGTCGATACGCGCACGCACCAGCCTTCACGGCAAGGATCGAGCAGGGGCGCCCATGCCGCCGAGCCCGTGCCATCCACGCCCGGAAGCGCCGGCACGGAACCGACATACCGCATGTTCGAAAACTGACTGAAATCCACCATCGCGCCTCCCGCATGCGCCCGCACGTTCCGTGTGGGACCGCAGACCAAGGCTAGCGGGAGACGCGATCAGAGTGGTCTGAAAATCAATGGCGTCTCAGGCTTTCCGTCCGCCGCGATACACCGCACGCACCAGTTCGCCGCCGATCCAGTAGCACAGCTCCGCCGGCCGCTTCGCTTCCCACACGGCGAGATCCGCGCGCTTGCCCACCGCCAGCGTGCCGCGATCGTCCAGGCCCAGCGCGCGCGCCGCATGCACCGTGACGCCGCGCAAGGCTTCTTCCGGCGTCAGGCGGAACAGCGTGCAGGCCATCCCCGCAGCCATGCGCAGCGACAGCAGCGGCGAGGTGCCGGGATTGCAGTCCGTCGCCACCGCCATCGCCACGCCATGCTCGCGCAGTGCTGTGATCGGCGGCAGTTTCGTTTCGCGCAGCGCATAGAACGCACCCGGCAGCAGCACCGCCACCGTGCCCTTCGCCGCCATCGCGCGCGCGCCGTCGTCGCTCAGGTATTCCAGATGATCGGCGGAAAGCCCGCCGTATTCGGCTACCAGCGCCGCGCCTTCCAGATTGGACAGCTGCTCGGCATGCAGCTTCACCGGCAGGCCCAGCGCGCGAGCGCGTTCGAACACGCGGCGCGTCTCCTCGCGGGTGAAACCGATGCCTTCGCAGAACGCATCCACCGCATCGACCAGCCCTTCCTCCGCCAGCGCGGGCAGCATCCGTTCGCACACCAGCGCGACGTAGGCGTCGCGGTCCTGCTGGTATTCCGGCGGCAGCGCGTGCAGGCCGAGGAAGGTGGTGCGCACGGTGATGCCAAGCGCTTCGCCGAGCCGGCGCGCCACGCGCAGCATGCACCGCTCGCTTTCGAGTTCCAGCCCGTAGCCGGATTTGATCTCGATGGTGGTGACGCCATCGGCAAGCAGCGCACGCGCACGCGGCAGCGCCTGCGCGAACAAGCTGTCTTCATCGGCCTCGCGCGTCGCCTTCACTGTCGAAGCGATGCCGCCGCCGGCGCGCGCAATCTCCTCGTAGTTGGCGCCGTTGAGGCGCAGATCGAACTCGTGCGAGCGGTCGCCGCCGAACACCAGGTGCGTGTGGCAGTCGATCAGGCCAGGCGTGACCAGCGCGCCATCGAGCTCTTCGACGTGCGCTGCACGCTGCAGCGCATCGGCCGGCAACTGCGCACGCGGGCCGATCCAGGCGATGCGTCCGCCGGCCACGGCGATAGCGCCGTCCTCGATCAATCCATAGGGCTGCGCGCCTTCGAACGTGGCGAGCGCGGCGCCGGTCAGCAACAGGTCCCAGGTTTGCGTGTTCATGGCGTCTCGCGTGGATCGGGTGGCGTGGGCGTGGCGGGGTCTTCCACCAGCGCCGCGTCGTTGTCGCCGGCAGCGGCGGGCGGCGTGTCGCGCCGCGCCAGCTCCTGCTCATAGCCTTCGATCAACCGGTCGGCCAGCGCGCGGTACACCGGCTTGCGGCACAGCAGCGAGGAGGCTGCGCGCGCCAGCAGGCAGGTGGCCATGATCGGCAGCGCCATCTGCTGGTTGGCGGTCAGTTCCATCGAGATCACGGTGGCGGTGAGCGGCGCCTGCGTCACGCCGGACAGATACGCGGCCATCGCCAGCAGCACCACTGCCGGCACGTCCGCGCCGGGCAGCAGCGCGGCGATGTTCTGGCCGAGTCCGGCGCCCACCGCCAGCGCGGGCGAAAAGATGCCGCCGGGAATGCCGGCCCAGTACGAAGCGATATTGCCCAGGAATTTCAGCGCGCCGAATGCGCTGACGGTGTCCTGGTGCCCTTCCAGGATGGCGCGGGCCTGCGCATAGCCGGTGCCGTAGAGCCCGGTCTGCGTGAGCTGGCTGAGCAGCACCAGGGCGAGGCCGCAGGCCGCGGCGAACAGCACCGGATGGCGTGTGCGCAGGCGGCCCATCGCGCCGCGCAGGCCTTGGTCGTGCGGCAGGATCAGGCGCGCGAACAGCCCGCCGGCCAGGCCGCAGCCGATGCCGGTGGCAAGCACCGCCCACCACGCGCGGCCCAGCGGCAGCCCGATGTCGAGGCGGCCGAAATACGCGTAGTTGCCGAGGATGCCCAGCGACACCACGCCCGCGATGATCACCGCGGTCAGCAGGATGCCGCTCATGCGGTGCTCGAACGCGCCGCTCATTTCCTCGATGGCGAACACCACGCCGGCCAGCGGCGTGTTGAAGGCGGCGGCCAGGCCCGCGGCGGAGCCGGCCAGGATGAAGCGGCCCGCCGCGGCCGCGTCGGCAAAACCGAAGCGCCGGCCCAGCGAATACAGCAGTCCCGCGCCGACGTGCACCGTGGGGCCTTCGCGTCCCACCGAGGCGCCGCCGAGCAAGGCGGCCAGGGTGAGCGCCATCTTGCCCAGCGCCACGCGCAGCGACAGCAGGCTGCCGCGGAAGCCGTCGTCTTCCACTTTGAGTGCCGCAATGGCTTGCGGAATGCCCGAGCCGCGCGTGGGCTTGAGCGCGCCGGAGGTCAGCCAGGCCAGCACGGCGAACATCGCCGGCGTGACCAGGAAAGCCCACCAGCGGCTGTGTTCGAGCATGCGATGGAACAGGCCGAACGCGTAGTCCGCCGCCTGCGCGAAGCCGACCGCGGCCAGGCCGACGATGACCGCGCCGCTCCAGAACAGCACCCGCCGGCGCCACTGCACCGGCGAGAACAGATCCGAGTCGGCCAGCCGCCGCAGCCGGCTGGCCGGTGTTCCGGTGTCCGGTTCGCTCATGATTTGCCGTCGCGCTTGGTGGTCCAGCGCGTTTCGTACAAGTCGAAGCGGCGGTCCTTGAGGTTCTGCACGGCGCCGGCATTGCGCGCGCGGGCCAGGCTTTCCAGGCGCAGGTCGGCGAACAGCACGGTTTCGATGTTGGGCGTGGAGTCGGCGGCGATGCCGTCGCGCGCGAACGGGAAATCGCTGGGCGTGAGGATGCAGCTCTGGCCGTACTGGATGTCGAAGTTGTTCACGCCCGGCAGGTTGCCGACGTTGCCGGACAGCACCACGTAGCACTGGTTCTCGATCGCCCGCGCCTGCGAGCAGTAGCGCACGCGCAGGTAGCCTTCGCGCACGTCGGTGCAGAACGGCACGAACAGGATCAGCGCGCCCTGGTCGGTGAGGTGGCGCGCGACTTCCGGGAACTCGGAGTCGTAGCAGATCATCACGCCGATCGGGCCGCAGTCGGTCTGGATGGTGGCCGCGCTGTCGCCGCCGGTGATGTTCCACACCGTGCGTTCGCTGGGCGTGGGGTGCAGTTTTTCCTGCTCGTGGATCGAGCCGTCGCGCAGGCATACGTAGCAGACGTTGTGGATGTCGCCGTTCGGCTGCTCGGTGGGATGCGAGCCGGCGATGATGTTGATGTTGTAGTGCACCGCCAGCCGGCTGAAGAGTTCCTTCACCTGCGGCGTGTACTGGCTGAGCTTGCGGATCGACTCCACCGGCGACAGCTCGGCGTTCTCGATCGACAGCAGCTGCAGGGTGATCAGCTCGGGGAAGGTGACGAAATCCGCGCTGTAGTCCGCTGCGATATCGGTGAAGTATTCCACCTGGGTGGCGAATTCCTCGAACGACTTGATGCGCCGCTGCTGGTACTGCACCGACGCCACGCGCACCGAGTCGGGCAGGCGCTGCGGCGAGGGGATCGATGGCACGTCCGGCTGGTTCAGCAGCTGCGGGTTGCGCCAGACCAGATGCGCCGCGTAGCCCAGCGATTCGTAATCCGACGGCACGTAGCCGCGCAGCACGCCGATCACCTGGAAATCGTTGGACAGCTGGAAGCTGAGCGTGGGGTCGCGCCGCTTGCCTTCCACCACCGCCTGCACATAGGCCTCGGCGCTGCCGTAGCGCTGGATGGCGCGGGCCAGGCCCGGCACGCGGCCGCCGAACACGATGCCGCGCAGCTTCAGGTCGGTGCACAGCCGCTTGCGCGCCTGGTACAGGCGCTGGCCGATGCGCATGCCGCGGTAATCCGGATGCACCACCACCTCCATGCCGTACAGCCAGTTGCCGTCCGGCTTGTGGCGCGAACCCATGCCGCCGCCGGTGATCTGCATCCAGGTATGCGGCGCCAGCGCGCTGGCCTCGTCGATGCGGAAGGTGGCGCAATAACCGACGATGTGCCCTTCGTACTCGACCACGAACTGCCCTTCGGGAAAGTGCGTCTGCTGCGAACGCAGCATCTCGGCCGAATGCCCCCACTCGGGCGTGTAGACGCGGCCGGTGAGCGCGACCAGGGCGGGGACGTCGGCCGGCTGCGCCTGGCGCACCAGCAGCTTGGGAGTGTGTTCATTCTTCTTGGCCATGCCGCGCATTATGCCGTAGCCATCCGTGCAGGGCCGGTTACACTCCGCGCAACGCAGCCGGAGCCTTGTCGATGAGCGATGCCACCCGTACTTACAGCGCCGACCAGCTGTGGCTGGCCGATGGCTGGAGCGCCGACGGCGCCTTCGCGGTGGACGCCACCGGCCATGTCGCGCCGCCCCTCGGCGAGCATGGCGGGGGCGAGGCCGAGCGGCTCGGCGCCTGGGTGCTGCCGGGCATGCCCAACCTGCATTCGCACGCGTTCCAGCGCGCCATGGCCGGCCTGGCCGAGCGCAAGGGACGCAGCGACGACAGCTTCTGGACCTGGCGCGAGACCATGTATGCCTTCGCCGCCGCGATCGGTCCGGAGGAACTGAAGGCGATCGCCGCGCAGCTGTACGTGGAAATGCTCAAGGCCGGCTATACGCAGGTCTGCGAATTCCACTATCTGCACCACCAGCCCGGCGGCACGCCGTATGCGCAACCGGAGGCGATGTCGCTGGCGCTGATCGAAGCGGCGCGCGAAACCGGCATCGCGCTGACCCTGCTGCCGGTGCTGTACATGACCGGCGGTTTCGACGGGCGTCCGCTCGGCCCGCGCCAGCGTCGCTTCGGCCATGACCTTTCTTCCTACGTGAAGATGCTCGAAGCCCTGCGCCGCCACGAAGGCGACGGCCTGCGCATCGGCATCGCGCTGCATTCGCTGCGCGCGGTGCCGGAAGAAGCGATGCGCGGCCTGCTGGCTACGAACATCGCGCAGGACCTGCCCATCCATATCCATATCGCCGAGCAGATCGGCGAAGTGCAGGACTGCCTTGCCACGCGCGGCGCGCGCCCGGTGGAATGGCTGCTCGACCATGCACCGGTGGACGCGCGCTGGACCCTGGTGCATGCCACCCACCTGACCGGCCACGAAACCTCGCGGCTCGCGCGCAGCGGCGCGGTGGCGGGGCTGTGCCCGACCACGGAAGCGAATCTCGGCGACGGCCTGTTTCCGCTGGGCGATTATCTCGACGCCAAAGGCGTGCTCGGCGTCGGTTCGGATTCGCACATCTCGATCTCGCCGGTGGAAGAACTGCGTTGGCTGGAATACGGCCAGCGCCTGTCCACGCGCCACCGCAACATCGCGGCGCGGCACGAGGGCGACAGCGTTGGCGAGACCTTGTGGCGCGCCGCGCTGCACGGCGGCGCACGCGCGGCCGGGCTGCCGGTGGGCGGCTTGAACACCGCCGCGCGCGCCGACCTGCTGGTGCTGGACGAGGCCTCGCCGCTGCTCGCGGCGCGCGACACGCGCTCGCTGCTGGACAGCTTCCTGTTCGCCGGCAACACGCCGCTGGTGCGCCACGTGATGTGCGGCGGCCGCTGGGTGGTGCGTGATTTCCATCATCAGGACGAAGCCGGCATCGCCGCACGCTACCGTGCGGTGGTGGAGCGCCTGGCGCGCGGCTGAGCTGCAACGCCCGGCCGCGCGGGGCGGCCGCTATATCGACGGAGAGCTTTCCATGCAGTCCTCATCCAACGAACTGGGCAAGCTGGTGCTGCGCGTGGTGCTGGGCGCGCTGATTTTGTTCCATGGCGTGTCCAAGCTGATCCATGGACCGGGCTTCGTCGTGCAGGTGCTGGCGCAGCAGGGCTTGCCGTCGTTTCTCGCCTACGGCGTGTACGTGGGCGAAGTGGTGGCGCCGCTGCTGCTGATCCTGGGCCTGTGGACGCGCATCGGCGCGCTGATCGTCGCGGTCAACATGGTGGTGGCCTTGCTGCTGGTGCACACCAGCCAGTTCCTGTCGCTGGCCGACACCGGCGGCTGGGCGCTGGAGCTGCAGGGCATGTACCTGGGCGGCGCCATCGCGGTGATGCTGCTGGGTGCGGGGCGCATTGCGCTGGGCAAGCCGTACAGTCGCTGGACCTGAGACTAGGGTGAGGGTGTGGGCGGGTTGGGGCGTTACGCTTTGCCCGCACCCTCATCCGGCTGCCGCCACCTTCTCCCAGGGGGAGAAGGAAACAATTTTGAAGCGTTGTCTTTCTCTGAACGCCGTCCCTCCGCGGCCTGAACGCACGGCATCGTGCGCCGCGCCGCTTCGTCATCGGCGTTTCACAGCCGCCGTTTTCCTGCCCACCTCTCCCACTCGGAGCACGTCATGGGCCGGACCAGGATCTTCTTCTGCACTGCCTTGCTTGCCGCCACCGCGGCGCTCAGCGGCTGCATCGTCGTTCCCGCACGGGGACGCGTATGGGTGCCCGGCTACTGGTCCGGCCCGCACGTATGGGTCGAAGGGCATTACCGCTATCGCTGAGCCATGCGCTCGCGCAGGAAGTCGATGAATGCGCGCAGCTTCGGCGGCACCTGGAAGCGGCTGGGGTAGTAGAGATAGAAACCGTCGTAGGGCGGCAGCCAGGTGTCCAGCACGCTTTCCAGGCGGCCGGCGGTGAGATGCTCGCGCACCGCCGGCTCCAGCGTATGGGTCAGGCCCAGTCCGTCCAGCGCGGCGCGGATCGCCAGCGAAGGATGGTTGACGATCAGCGGCCCGCCCACGTCGAGATCGAACCAGCGTCCGCGCTGGGCGAACTCCCAGCGATAGATCGCGCCGCTGGTCACGTAGCGGTTGCGGATGCAGGCATGGTTCTGCAGATCGCGCGGATGCTGCGGCCGTCCGTGCTTGTCCAGGTATCCCGGCGCGGCCGCTACGATCGAACGCACTTTGCCGCCCAGCGGCACCGCTACCATGTCGCGCGCCAGGCGTTCGCCCAGGCGGATGCCGCAGTCGTAGCCTTCGGCGACGAGATCCACCAGGCCGCCGGTAACGCCGACATCCAGCGTGAGCTCCGGCCAGCGCCGCAGGAAGTCCGCCTGCAGCGGCGCCACCAGCCAGTCCAGCACGATCTCCGGCACGGTCACGCGCAAGGTGCCGGCGGGGCGGTCGCCGTGCTGGCGCAGTTCGTCCAGCGCGCCGTCGATCGCGGCGAGCGCCGGCGTGATGCGCTCCAGGAACTGCCGGCCCGCTTCGGTCAGGCCGACCTTGCGCGTGGTCCGCTGCAGCAGGCGCACGCCGACGCGCTGCTCCAGCTGGCGCATGGTCTGGCTCAGCGCCGAAGCGGTGACCTCCATGTCGGCCGCGGCGCGGGTGAAGCTGCCGTAGCGGGCGATCAGGTGGAAGGCGCGCAGGGCGGGGGAGTGGTCGTCGCGCATTGATTAGATTCTCTAAATAACGCTTCAAAAGAATCCGTATTTTTCTACGCAATGGCAAGGGCCAGACTGCCTCCATCACCACCGGAGGACTCCGCCCATGCCGCTCGATCGCTACTACACCCTCGGCCGTTCCGGCCTGCGCGTCAGCCGCCTCTCGCTCGGCACCATGACCTTCGGCGAGGACTGGGGCTGGGGTTCGGACGCCGCCGAGTCGCGCCGCATCTTCGACCTCTACGTGGAGCGCGGCGGCAATTTCATCGACACCGCCAACTTCTATACCGGCGGCAGCTCG
Organism: Dyella sp. SG562; assembly: GCF_011759495.1. Taxonomy (NCBI): domain Bacteria; kingdom Pseudomonadati; phylum Pseudomonadota; class Gammaproteobacteria; order Lysobacterales; family Rhodanobacteraceae; genus Dyella; species Dyella sp. SG562. The sequence goes on along the minus strand of NZ_JAAOYS010000005.1, from coordinate 211,287 downwards.
GAACGCCTGCTCGGCCAGTTCATCGGCGAGCGCCGCGATTCGCTGGTGGTGGCCACCAAGTATTCGCTCAACATGCGGCCGGACGATCCGAACGGCGGCGGCAACCACCGCAAGAACATGCTGCGTTCGGTGGAAGCGAGCCTGCGCCGCCTCGATACCGACTACATCGACCTGCTTTACCTGCACGCCTGGGACGACCTCACCCCGGTGGACGAAGTGATGCGCGGCTTCGACGACCTGGTGCGCTCCGGCAAGGTGCTGTACGCCGGCATCTCCGACGCGCCGGCCTGGCAGGTCGCGCGCATGCAGACCATGGCCGACCTGCGCGGCTGGGCGCCGCTGGTGGCGCTGCAGGTGCAGTACAACCTGGCCGAGCGCACGGTGGAGCGCGAGCTGCTGCCGATGGCGAAGGAACTGGGCCTGGGCGTGCTGGCCTGGTCGCCGCTGGCCAGCGGCGTGCTCACCGGCAAGTACAGCCGCGCGGACCTGGCGCACGTCGGCCAGGTGGTCGGCAGCGACGTCACCGGCACGCGCAAGGATGTCGCCGCGGCGATCGGCGCACTGACGCCGCGCGCCCTGGATATCGCCGAGGTGGTCAAGCAGATCGCGCAGGAACTGGAACGCACGCCATCGCAGGTGGCGCTGGCGTGGACGCTGCTGCATCCCGCCGTCACCGGCCCGATCGTCGGCGCGCGCACGCTCAAGCAGCTGGAGGACAACCTCGGCGCGCTGGAGATCGCCTTCAGCGACGAACAGCGCCGCCGCCTGGACCAGGCCAGCGCCATCGAACTCGGTTTCCCGCACGACTTCATGCAGCTCGAACAGACCCGCCAGGTGCTGTTCGGCAACGCCAAGGTCGGCCGTCTCCCCTGATTTTCCCTTCCACGATCTCCCCACCCACGCTTTCAAGGAACAGAACGATGTCACTCGACCGGTACTACACCCTGGGCCGCTCCGGCCTGCGCGTCAGCCGCCTCTCGCTCGGCACCATGACCTTCGGCGAGGACTGGGGCTGGGGCGCCGCGGAAGACACCGCGCGCGCCATGTTCGACCGCTATCTCGACGCCGGCGGCAACTTCATCGACACCGCCGACATGTACACCGAAGGCAGCAGCGAAAGCCTGCTCGGCAAGTTCGTGGAGCAGGCCGGCGTGCGCGACCGCGTGGTGATCTCCACCAAGTTCAGCTACAGCGCGCAGCCCGGCAATCCGAATGCCGGCGGCAACGGGCGCAAGAACATCCTGCGCGCGGTGGAAGGCTCGCTGCGCCGCCTGCGCACCGATTACATCGACCTCTATCTGCTGCACACCTGGGACCGCATCACGCCGGCCGAGGAAGTGGTGCGCACACTCGACGACCTGGTCCGCGCCGGCAAGATCCGCTACGCCGGGCTGTCGGACACGCCGGCGTGGTATGCGTCGCGTGCGCAGACCTATGCCGAAGCGCATGCACTGACGCCGCTGGTGAACATGCAGCTGGAGTACTCGCTGGTGGAGCGGCATATCGAGCACGAGTTCGTGCCGCTTGCCACCGGGCTGGGCATGGGCATCACGGCGTGGAGTCCGCTCGGCATGGGCCTGCTGTCGGGCAAGTACCGGCCGAGCCAGGCCGGCGGCGAGGGCGATGGGCGTCTGGCCAAAGTCACCGCGGCGCCGGGCTTCGAGCGCTTCACCGAGCGCAACTGGCGCATCGTCGCCGCGCTGGAGGAAGTGGCGCGCGAAAGCGGCCGCAGCATGGCGCAGGTGGCCTTGAACTGGGCGGCGAACCGGGCGGGCATCGCGGCGCTGATCGTCGGCGCGACCAGGCTGGCGCAGCTCGAAGACAACCTCGGCGCACTCGACTTCACGCTGCCGGATGCTTTGCGTGCACGGCTGGACGAAGCCAGCGCACCGGATGCGCCATTCCCGTACTACATGTTCGCCGACCGCCAGCAGACCCGCATCCACGGCGGCGTCGCGGTGGGCGACAAGCCGGCCGGCTACGCGCCGCCGGTGTGGGTGGATGCGGTGGAAGCGCGCGACGTGCGCGCCAGCCGCTGAGGAGACGCCTCCATGTCAGCGACTTTTCTGCACAAGAAGACCGGCGCGCCGCAGGCGCGCTGGATCGAGGCGGACGGCGTGCATTTCCATGCCGAAGAAGCGGGGCGCGGCGATGCCGTGACGATGCTGCACGGCTTCCTGGTCGACAGCGGCCAGTGGGACGAAGCATTCGCCGCGCTGGCCGATGAGCACCGCGTGCTGCGCTACGACCTGCGCGGCTTCGGCCGCTCGTCGATGCCCGCCGATACCACGTTCGCGCATCACCAAGACCTGCAGCGCGTGCTCGACGACCGCGGCATCGAACGCAGCGCCTTGCTGGGTTGTTCCGGCGGCGCCGGCACGGCGCTGGATTTCGCGCTGGCGCATCCGCAGCGGGTGACAGCGCTGGCGCTGATCGGCGCGGGCTACTGGGGCTACTACGCCACGCGCACGCCGGAGGCACAGGCGTTCTGGGCGGCGGTGCAGGGCGGCGATGCCGATGCCTTGCTGGATACCTCGCTGCGCGCCTTCGTGGATGGACCGCGCCGCACGCCGCAGCAGAGCAACCAGGAAGCGCGCGCACGCATCGCCGCCATGAGCGCATGGAACTTCGGCCGGGCGGACGGCTATTGGAAGCACGCTTCGCTGCAGCGCAATCCGCCGGTCCCCGCGCCGCAGCGGCTGGCGGAACTGCGCGTGCCGGTGCTGCTGATCGTGGGCGAGGAAGACCAGCCGGAAGTGATCGAGCTGTCCGAACGCCTCGCCGCCGGTTTGCCCGATGCGCGCCTGGTGCGCGTTCCGGATGCCGGCCATCACGTGAATATCGAGCGGCCCGACGTGGTGCTGCCGCTGCTGCGCGAGTTCCTCGCCGCGGTGCGCGCATGAGCCGCCCGCCTTCGTACGGTGCGCCGATCACGCTCGCCGATGCCGCCCGCGTGATGGCCGCCGCACAGGCCGAGGCGCAGCGCAACGACTGGCCGATGGCCATCGCCATCGTCGGCAGCGGCGGCCATCTGGTGATGCTGCATGCGCTGGACGACGTGCAGCATGCGAGCGTGGCGGTGGCGCAGGCGAAAGCCGAAACGGCGGTGAATTTCCGCCGCCCGTCGAAGCTGTTCGAGGACGCCGTGCGCGACGGCGGGCTGGGCCTGCGCCTGCTCGGCATGGACCACCTGTTGCCGCTGGATGGCGGCCTGCCGCTGTACCGCGACGGCAAGGTAGCCGGTGCGATCGGCGTCTCCGGCATGCAATCCACCCAGGACGCCCAGGTGGCCGCCGCCGGCGCGGCCTTGATGCAGGCGTAAAAAAGCCGCGTCCGCACGGGGCGGACGCGGCTTTCACCGGGGCACTACCCTTCCAGAGAAGGTCTTACTGGGCCGTCGACGCGCTGGAGCCGGCGGCCTTCTGCTGCGCCTTGAACTGCATCCACTGCTGGCGGCGCTGTTCACGCTCCTGCTTCAGTGCGGCCCACTGCGCCTTCTGCTGCGTGGTCAGCAGGGCGTAGATCTGCGCCTTGAGCTGGGCCTGCTGCTGCACGCGGGTCTGCGTGGCGGCGGCTTCGGCCTGGGCCAGCTGGGCCGCGGCGGCCTGGTAGCCGGCCTGGTCCGGGGTCATCGATTCGAAGGACTGGCGCTGGGCGCGCAGGGCGTCGCGCTGGGCCTTGTTCTGGCTGAAGCTGTTCTTGACCAGGTCGTGGATGCTGGCCTTCTGCGCGTCGGTGAGGTTGAGCTTCTGCATGGCCATGAAGCCGTGGCCGCCGCGATGGCCGCCGAAATGCTGGCCGCCGTCCTGGCCGGCCGCGAACGCCGCGGTGCCAAGGGTCATGGCGGAAGCGAGGGCCAGGCCGAGGAAGAGGGACTTGCGCATGTTCTTCACCTTTCGGGTTGGGGGGACTTGCGGAGTATTTGACGACAAGCCCGCGTGTATGTTTTTTGCCGATGGGTAAAGAAGCGTAAAGCCCGTGGTTCCTGGGCTCCCGCGCCGTTTGAATGGCGCAAAAACCCACGCCAGCGACTCATGCAACGAATCCTGCTTGCCGACGACGACCGCGCCCTGACCGACCTGCTGGCCGAATACCTGCGCCGGGAGGGCTTCACGGTCGACGTGGCCCACGACGGCGAGGAAGCGCTGGCGCGCCTGAGCCATCCGGCGCAGCGGCCGGACCTTTTGATCCTCGACGTGATGATGCCCGGCCGCGATGGCCTGGAGACCTTGCGCGAGCTGCGCCTGCAGCACCGGCTGCCGGTGATCATGCTGTCCGCCCGCGGCGAGCCGGTGGATCGGGTGATCGGCCTGGAACTCGGCGCGGACGACTACCTTTCCAAACCCTGCCTGCCGCGCGAACTGCTGGCCCGCGTGCGCGCCCAGCTGCGCCGCCATTCACCGGCCGCCGCGGGCACGCTGGAAGTGGGCGTGCTGCGCCTGCTGCCGGGCGAGCGGCGCGCGTATGCGGGCGAGGCGGAGCTGTCGCTGACCGGCGCGGAATTCGGTTTGCTGCTGGCGCTGGCCCAGCGCGCCGGACAATTGGTGGACAAGGCCACGCTCACGCGCATGGCGCTGGGGCGCGAGCTGGAGCGCTTCGACCGCAGCATCGACGTGCACGTGAGCCGCCTGCGCCACAAGCTGGCGGAGGCTTCGGAGCAGGCGCCGCGGATCGAGTCGGTGCGTGGCGCCGGCTACGTGCTGGTGGCGGGCGCGGCATGAATCCGTTCAAGACCTCGCTGTTCTGGCGACTGCTGGTGTGGTTCGTGCTGGCCAACCTGACGGTGCTGCTGCTGGGCGGCTATGTCACGCGCAGCTTCATCGAATACAACACCGCGGTGGAGATCAACTGGACCGCGCTGGCCGACAGCGCGAACGAAGCCTATGCAAGCGGAGGCGCCGGCGGCCTCGACGCATGGATCCGCGACCAGCGCCGCGACGGCGTCGACGCCACCTTGTACGAGAACGGCGAGCCGCTGGTGCCGATCCGCCTGCCCGGCAGCGTGCGCGATCAGTTGCCGCAGTGGCTGGCGTCGGGGCATGACCTGGTGATGCAGCCGTATCCGCGCATCTACCTGGCCGTGCAGCAGGTCACCGGCAGCGATGGCCGTGCGCGGCAGCTCGTCGCCCTGAGCCGCACGCATTCGCGCATTCCCATGCAGACGCGCAACCAGATCTACCTGGCCGTGCAGTTCGCGCTCTCGCTGCTGTTCATCGTGCTGATCGGCTGGTGGTTCGCGCGCGGCGTGGCGCGGCCGGTGGAAGCGATGCAGCGCGCGGCGCGGCGCATGGCGGCGGGCGAGCTGTCGACGCGGGTCGGCCCGGAAGGGCGGCGCGGGCCGGGCGAGCTGTCGCAGCTGGCGCAGGACTTCGACGCCATGGCCGTGCGCATCGAAGCGCTGGTGGCGCACGACCGCGCCGTGCTGCAGGACCTCTCGCACGAACTGCGCTCGCCGCTGGCGCGGCTGCAGCTGATCCTCGACCTGGCCCGGCGCAGCGACGGCGAGCAAGCCGACGCGTACTTCGCCCAGGCCGAGCGCGAGATCGTCCGCCTGGACCGCATGACCGGCGAGATGCTGGCCCTGTCGCGCCTGGAAGGCGGCTTGCCGGGGATGGAGCGCGAACCGGTGGACCTGGCCGCACTAGCGCGCGAATGCGTGGCCAAGGCGGCGATCGAGACCTCGGCGCGCGGCCTGCGCCTGAATGCGGCGATCGAGGCGCCGGCCTGGGTTTCCGGTAGCGGCCAGCTGCTCGAACGCGCGCTGGACAACCTGCTCGGCAACGCCCTCAAGTACAGCCCCGAAGGCGGCAGCGTGGAGCTGGCGGTGCGCGCGGAGCACGGGCACGCCGAAGTGATCGTGCGCGACCACGGCGCCGGCGTGCCGGAGGAGGAGCTGTCCCAGCTGTTCCGGCCGTTCTTCCGCGGCAGCAATGCGCCCAAGGCGGAAGGGCACGGGCTGGGCCTGGCCATCGTCAGCCGGGTGGCGCAGGTGCACGGCGGCGAGGCGGGCGCCCGCAACGCCGAAGGCGGTGGGCTGGAAGTGCGCCTGAGCCTGCCGCTGCTGGGGTAAGGGCGGGCTATAAGTAATGACATTGTCAGTACGTCCTGGTAGGCTGGCGCCTTGCCTGGAGTCTGAAACTCATGACCAAACCCGACGCTCCTTCCGCCAAGCGGGATACGCTGAACCTTCGCATCAAACCGGAGGACCGCAGCTTGATCGACCGAGCCGCCCAGGTCCGGGGTAAGACCCGCACCGACTTCGTCCTCGACGCCGCCCGCACGGCCGCCGAGGAAGCCCTGCTGGAGCAGGCGGTCGTCATGGCCACGCCGGAGGCGTACACCGCCTTCCTGGAACGCCTGGACGCGCCCCCCCAGTCCAACGAACGCCTGCGCCAGACCCTGCGCAGCAAGGCCCCCTGGGACAAGGTGTGACGCTGGCCGCTCCGCAACCGCTGTCCGCGCACCATCAGCTGGAACCCTTCGCCTGCGGCGTCGACAGCCTCGACCGCTGGCTCAGGCGGCGGGCCGCCGGCAACCAGGCGAAGGGTGCTTCGCGCACCTACGTCGCCTGCGAAGGCGCACGCGTGGCCGCGTTCTACGCGCTGGCGTCCAGCGCGGTGGCCGGCGACCTCGCCACCAGCCGCTTCAGCCGCAACATGCCCGACCCGGTGCCGGTGGTGGTGCTGGGGCGGCTGGCCGTCGATCGGGCCTGGCAGCGCCAGGGCCTGGGGCGCGCCCTGGTGCGCGACGCCTGCCTGCGCATGGGCCACGCCGCCGATGCGATCGGCATCCGCGGCATGCTGGTGCATGCGCTCAGCCACGAGGCGCGCGCGTTCTACTGCCACGTGGGCTTCGATCCTTCGCCGCTCGACCCGATGCTGCTGATGATCACGCTGGCCGATCTGCAGGCGAACCTGTAGACGCCGGCATGCCGGCCGCATCGCCTAAGATCGATCTTCGTGCCACCCGTCCTGAGTTCCCCATGCGCTCCAACGCTCTCGCCGCCGTCGGGCTCGCCCTGTGCTCGGCGCTGTTCTTCACGCTGACCTATGTGCTCAACCGCAGCTTCGTCGCCGGCGGCGGGCATTGGGCGTGGGCGGGCATCCTGCGTTATCTGATCACCCTGCCGCTGCTCGCCGTGGTGCTGCCGTGGCAGGGCGGGCTGGGCGAGCTGCCGCGGGAACTGCGCCGCCATCCGCGCACCTGGCTGCTGTGGAGCAGCGTGGGCTTCGTGCTGTTCGGCGTGCCGCTGACCTGGGCCGCCAGCAGCGGGCCGTCGTGGCTGATCGCCGGCAGTTTTCAGACCACCGTGCTGGCCGGTCCGCTGATGGCGCCGCTGATCTACCGCGATGCGCGCGGCCGGCTGGCCTGGCGCACGCTGGCGATCGGCGCGCTGATCGTGGCCGGCGTGTTCGCGCTGCAGTGGGGGCATGCGCAGGGACGGTTGAGTGCGGGCGACTGGCTGGCGATCGGCGCGGTGGTGGTGTCGGCGTTCGCCTATCCGCTGGGCAATCGCATGCTGCTGCTGCATCTGGAGCATGGCCAGGCGCGGCTCGGCGCGGTGCAGCGCGTGTTCGGCATGACGCTGTGCAGCTGGCCGCTGTGGCTGCTGTTCGCCGGCATCGCGTGGGCCACGGTCGGCCCGCCGTCGTGGCGCGACGTGCTGCTGGCCGGCGGCGTGGCGCTGTCCTCCGGTGTGATCGCCACCGTGCTGTTTTTCCGCGCCACCGACATGGTGCGCAGCGAACCCACCGCGCTGGCCGCGGTGGAGGCGATGCAGGCGGCCGAGCTGCTGTTCGCCACCTTGCTCGGCGGCCTGCTGCTGGGCGAGGCCTGGCCGCATGGCTATGCCGCCTGCGGCGCGGTGCTGATCGTCGCGGGCATCGCCTTGTTCGGCTGGATCAGCGGCCGCGGCGCGGCCGGCCACGATGAGGAACTGCGCACATTGCGCACCGACCGCGGCGCTTGAATCGCGGCCGTCCAGACGTCCGGAACTTGCCTCGCCCGCATGCATCGGGTTAAACACTTCCGTTTGGCAGCATGGGCGAGGTGGACGATGCGGCAGTTCTACGCGCGGGCAGTGCTGGCCTGCATGATGGCGGGAGCGTCGCTGGCGCTGGCGCCGGTGGCCAATGCGGACGAACACGGCGCGCCCGTGCTGCGCTGGGATCCTGCCAAGCTGGGCAATCATCGCTATCTCGTGCAGGTCGACGCGCCGGCCGAGGCCGTGCACGTAGTGATTCCCTGGCGCCGGCGCGATGCGCATCCGGAGAAGCTGGCGGTGATCGTGGCCGATCCCGACGGTGCGCCGGTGGCCAACCTCGTCACCGGCAAGATCGACCGCGCATCCGGCGAACTGGTGTTCCAGGCTGCGAAGGCCGGCACCTACGCGGTGTACTACCAGCCTTATGTCGGCGGCGGCCGCAGCAATTACCCGGTGGTCACCTACGCCGCGGCGCGCGACATCGCCGACCCGGCCTGGGCCGGCAAGCTCGGCAAGGCCTCGGCCTGGAACCGCCTGCCGCAGGCGCAGGTGCTGCGCTACGAAGCGGTGGACGATTTCGATGCATATACCGAGATGGAACGCACCGCCACGCCGGCCGAACTCGACGCGCTGCTGGCGAAGCATGCCGGGCCGCTGCTGCTGTTTCCGGAAACGCGCGCCAATCCCGTGCGCATGTTCGACACGCTGCCCGCTTCGTGGGCGCAGCGCGGCCCCGGCGGCGACTTGAGCGACAGCGCACTGCGCGGCGAATACCTCAGCTTCCAGATCGGCCTGTGGGCAGCGCGCGCGCCGGCAAACGCGGTGCGCGTGGCTTTCGGCGACCTGCACGGCCCCGACGGCGCGGTCATCCCCGCCACCGCGCTGACCTGCTTCAATCTGCGCGGCATCGACTACACCGGCCAGCCGTTCGGCACGCGCGTGGACGTGGCGAAGGGCCGCGTGCAGCCCTTATGGATGGGCGTGGATATTCCCGCGGACGCCAAGCCCGGCGTGTACCAGGGCGAAGTGAGCATCGGCGCCGATGGCGTGGATGCGCAGCGCGTGCCGCTTTCCATCACGGTAGGCGACGGTGTGGCGGTTGCGCATGGCGACGACGATCCGTTCAAGCTCACCCGCCTGCGCTGGCTCGATTCCACCCTGGCGCAGGACGACGCCGTAGTGAAGCCGTTCACGCCCATCGCCGTGAAGGGCGCGACGCTCGACATTCTCGGCCGCGACATCGCGCTCGCCGACAGCGGCCTGCCCGCACAGATCCAGAGCCGCTTCGACGAGCGCATGACCGGCTTCGCCAGGCAGCCGCAGGCGCTGCTGCAGGCGCCGATGCAGTTGCTGGTGGAGGACGGCTCGGGCGTGCATGCGCTGGCCGGCAAGGGCATGCCGAAAGTGGAGACCGACGGACCCGGCAAGGTGCACTGGACGGTGACCGGCAACGCCGGCCCGCTGCGCGGTGAAGTGAAGGCCTCGCTGGAAGCGGACGGCACGCTGCAGTACGCGATCGAGCTGCAGGCCGACCGGGAAACCCAGGTCGGCGACATCCGCCTGGAAATGCCGCTGCGCAACGAGGTGGCCCATTACCAGCTCGGCCTCGGCCAGCAGGGCGGCGAAGCGCCGACTGGTTTCAGCTGGCACTGGAACGTGCGCAACAACCAGGACGGCGCGTGGATCGGCGCGGTCAACGCCGGCCTGGAATTCCACCTGCGCGACGAGCACTACCTGCGCCCGCTCAACACCAACTTCTACCAGCAGCAGCCGCTGCGCATTCCGCAGTCCTGGGACAATGGCGGGCAGGGCGGCATCGACCTGGAGCGCGGCAAGGAGCGCTACCTGGTGCGCGCCTTCAGCGGCTCGCGCACGCTCAAGGCGGGGCAGACGCTGCGCTACGACGTGGTCCTGCGCGTGACGCCGTTCAAGACCATCCAGCCGGCCCAGCAGTTCGGCGAGCGCTTCTTCCACAAGTACGGCGACCTCGACGCGATCAAGGCCGACGGCGCGAACGTGGTGAACATCCATCACGCCACGCCGATCAATCCGTGGATCAACTATCCGTTCCTGGAAGCCGAGGCGATGCGCAGATACATCGATGCGGCCCACCAGCGCGGCATGCGGGTGAAGATCTACGACACCATCCGCGAGCTGTCCGACCGCGCGCCCGAGCTGCCCATGCTCGAATCGCTGGGCCACGAGGTGATCAGCGCCGGCAAGGGCGGCGGCTTCTCCTGGCTGCAGGAACACCTGGACGGCGATTACATCCCCGCCTGGCACGTGCCGGAAAACCGCGACGCGGCGGTGATCAATGCCGGACAGAGCCGCTGGCACAACTACTACATCGAGGGCCTGGACTGGCTGGCGCGCAACGAAGGCATCGACGGGCTGTATCTGGACGACGTCGCCTACGACCGCACCACCATGAAGCGCGTGCGCAAGGTGCTGCAGGCACGCCGGCAGGATCCGCTGATCGACCTGCATTCGGCCAACCAGTACAACCCGCGCGACGGCTATATCAACAGCTCGCTGCTGTACATGGAGCTGTTCCCCTACATCGACCGCCTGTGGTTCGGCGAATACTTCGACTACGAGAAGAGCACGCCGGCGTACTGGCTGACCGAGATATCCGGCATTCCCTACGGCCTGATGGGCGAGATGCTGCAGAACGACGGCAACCCGTGGCGCGGCATGGTGTTCGGCATGACCAGCCGGCTGGGCTGGTCGCCCAAGAGCGATCCGCGTCCGCTGTGGAAGCTGTGGGACGGCTTCGGCATCGCCAAGGCGGAGATGATCGGCTGGTGGGTGCACGATGCACCGGTCAAGACCGGCCGCGACGACGTGCTCGCCACCAGCTACGTGCGCAAAGGGCAGGGCACCCTGGTGGCGCTGGCCTCGTGGGCGCCGGAGCGGACCGAGGCGAAGCTCGCCATCGACTGGAAGGCGCTGGGCCTGAATCCGGCCAAGGCGAAACTGGTGGCGCCGGCGATCCCGGGTTTCCAGCCGGCGGCGACGTTCAAGCCGGGCGATGCGATTCCGGTCGAACCGGGCAAGGGCTGGCTGCTGCGGCTGGAATAAGTCCGGTCGATCGCACCGCACGATGGCTTTATCCTTGACGGACGCACCAGTCCCCCGGTGCGCCGCCAAGGATCTTTATGCAAGCCCAGGCCGCCGCGAACCGCGCGGGCGAGGAGTTCATCCGCCACGGCACGCCGCTGTTCCGGCGCACCAATTTCGCCCTGTTCGCCGCGGGCATCGCCACCTTCGGCCTGCTGTATTGCGTGCAGCCGCTGATGCCGGAGTTCAGCAAGGACTTCGGCGTGAGCGCGGCCGGCGCGGCGCTGTCGCTGTCGGTCACCACCGGCGTGCTGGCGGTCGCGATGCTGGTGGCCGGCGCGGTGTCCGATGCCTGGGGCCGCAAGTCGGTGATGACGGTGTCGCTGCTCACCTCCTCGCTGCTGGTCATCGCCACCGCGATGGTGCGCGACTGGCCCATGCTGCTGGTGCTGCGCACCTTGCTCGGGCTCACTCTTAGCGGACTGCCCGCGGTGGCGATGACGTATCTCAGCGAAGAGATGCATCCGGATTCGATCGGCCTGGGGATGGGCCTGTACATCAGCGGCAATGCGCTCGGCGGCATGGGCGGACGCCTGGTGGCCGGCGTGATGGCCGACTTCGTCGGCTGGCGCGCGGGCGTCGGCGCGGTCGGCGCGATCGGCCTGCTGGCGGGGTTGGTGTTCTGGCGCAGCCTGCCGCCGTCGCGGCATTTCACGGTGCAGCCGTTTCACTGGAAAGCCCTGCGGCAGCGCTTTGCCGGCGCATTCCGCGACGCGGGCCTGCCGTGGCTGTTCGCCGAGGGCTTTTTGCTGCTGGGCGCGTTCGTCACTGTCTACAACTTCATCGGCTATCGCTTGCTGGCGCCGCCGTACGGGCTGAGCCAGGCGGTAGTAGGCCTGATTTTCAGCGTCTATCTGATCGGTACGTTCAGCTCGGCCTGGATGGGACACCTGGCCGGCAAGCTGGGGCGGCGCAAAGTGCTGTGGACCGCCTTCGCGCTGATGCTGGCCGGCGTGCTGCTGACCCTGGCCGCGCCGCTGGCGCTGATCGTGCTGGGCATCGTGGCGATCACCTTCGGTTTCTTCGGCGGGCACTCGATCGCCAGCAGTTGGGTGGGGCGCCGCGCGGGCCTGGCCAAGGCGCAGGCGTCGTCGATGTATCTGTTCGCGTATTACATGGGATCGAGTCTGGCGGGGGCTGGCGGTGGCCTGTTCTACGCGGCATGGAACTGGCGAGGCGTTGCGCTGTTCGTCGGCACGCTGGTGCTGGCTGGGCTTTGCATCGCATGGAAGCTGTTCGCATTGCCGCCGCTGCCCGGCCCTCCTTCATCGGGGAAAGAGCCGGCACTGCCTGAGATGTAGCGGAGGGCGGTATCGATCGTGCTCATAGAAATCGGACCCGTCCGAAAAACATAGGCTGAGGCGTCGTCATTGGCGCCGCTTGATGCAAGGCTAGCCATCATCCACCTCCCGGATGGCGCCAGCCCATCCATAGCGAGCCTTGTATGTACCGCATCGCCGTGCTGGTCCCTTGCTACAACGAAGCCGTGACCATTTCCGCGGTGATCCGCGCGTTCAGCCAGGCGCTGCCGGCAGCGCGGATCTACATCTGCGACAACAATTCGACGGACGGCACTGCCGACATAGCGCAGCGTATGGGCGCCCAAGTGTGCCGGCAGCCGCTTCAAGGCAAAGGGCACGCGCTTCGGCGGATGTTCGCCGATGTCGACGCCGATGTTTATGTGATCGTGGATGGTGACGCCACCTACGATGCAGCAGCGGCCCCGGCCATGGTCGCGCGATTGCTGGACGAGCGCCTGGACATGGTGGTCGGCGCCAGATGCCAGGGGCCGCCGGAAGCATTCCGGCCAGGGCACCGTATGGGTAACCGGCTGTTCACCGGCATCGTGGGGTGGATCTTCGGCCACGCATTCACCGACATGCTTTCGGGCTACCGGATACTGTCGAGACGTTTCGTCAAATCCTATCCGGCCCTTGGCTCGGGCTTCGAGGTGGAGGCGGAACTGACCATCCATGCCCTGGAGCTCAGCATGCCAGTGGCAGAACATCCCACTTCCTACCGGCATCGTGTGGATGGGTCGCATAGCAAGCTGCGGACCTGGGCTGACGGCTGGCGCATCCTGTGGTTCATCGTCCGCTTGACCAAGAGCGGCAAGCCGTTGGCCTTCTTTTCGTCGGTAGCGGGCTGCTGCATGGCTTGCGCAGTCCTGCTTGCCGGGCCGTTGCTCGATACCTACATCCGGACAGGACTGGTGCCCCGTCTTCCGACGGCATTGTTGTGTGTGGCGCTGGCGGGCCTTGCTGCGCTTTGCATGTGCTGCGGGCTGGTGCTTTCCACGGTGACCATGGGGCGGCGCGAGCAGAAGCATCTGGCTTATCTTGCGCATCCAGCCCCGGAAGCGGATCGGGGCTGACATGAGCAAGCCCTTCACCGATGGGCGGCCGTCCACATGGCTTGCGCTTGCCGCCTGCCTGCTGACAGGTGCGGTTCTTTCCGTGGCATTGGGGCAGGAGGCGAGCTGGGATACCAGAAACTATCACCTCTACAATCCATGGGCCTGGTTGAACCGACGACATGCTCTCGACCTTGCTCCAGGCGGGCTTCCCTCCTACTTCAACCCGCTGCCCGATGTGCCCTACTACCTGCTTGCCACCGGTCCGGCGGGGCATTGGCCGCGCGTGGTGGCTGCTTTGCAAGGAATGTGGTTCGGCGGGCTGCTCCATGTGCTTTGGCGCATCGCGCATCGCCTGTCCGCGTTGCGGGGGCTGGCGTTCGGCTGGGGGGATCGGTTCGCCGTATTGATCGGCGCCAGCGGAACCATGCTGATCGCCCAGACAGGCAGCACCGCCAATGAAGTGCCCATGGCGATGCTGACTCTGCTTGGCCTGCACATTCTGATGCCGCTGTACCTCGACCAGGTGGCGCCACCATCGTGGCGCCGTGCCTTCGGAGCAGGCCTGTGCTGTGGCCTGGCGGCCGGACTCAAGCCCACTGCCGTGGTCTATCCGCCGGCCATGGCCATTGCGCTGCTGATCACCCTCGGTCTGCGCAGGCAGGCCTGGCGGCTGGCTGGTTTTTATGCCGCAGGCGCATGCCTGGCGTTCGCGGTGGCTTATGGCTGGTGGGGCTGGCATCTATACCAATTCAGCGGCAACCCGGTGTTTCCGATGTTCAACCAGATTTTCAGGTCGGATCTGGTTGCGCCGATCAGCGCGACGGATGGAGCCTTTCGGCCGCGCAGTTCGCTGCAATGGCTGTTCTATCCGTTCTTCTGGCTGCGCCCGAGTGTATGGGTCGTCACGGAGGCGCGATTTGCTGACGCGCGCTATGCGGCGGGCATGCTGGCGGTGCTGTGCATCGCCCTGGTCAATCTCGTGCGGTGGCGCCGGAGACAAGCCACCGAGCCGCGAGAGGCGCGCGTGGCAGGCTTGCTGATTCTCTTTGTCAGCCTGGCGTATCTGTTCTGGATGGGCTTGTTCTCGATCTTGCGTTACGCGATTCCGATCGAGGCCTTGACTGGCTTGCTGGTCTTGATGGCGGCCCAGGCCGTGATGTCATGCTGGCGCGATGGCGGATCGGTCAGGCCGACTGCCTGGGCGATGGGGTTGCTATGCGTGGGCCTGTCCATGTCGACGCACTATCCCCAGTATCGCCGGACTACCTACGGGCAACAGGTTTACGAGGTGGAGCCGCTCGATCTCGCTCCGGGCAGCACCGTCGCCCTGCTGGGCTATACCAACTCCTACCTGGTTCCGTTTCTTGTACGTCCCGAGGGAATCCGCGTTGTGGGGGTGACTTGGCTGACCCGCCTTTCGACAGGGCGTGGCCTGTGGTCGCGAACGCGCGAACGGCTCCTTGCGGGCAGGCATTCTCTCTATGCGATAACGCGGGACGATGCGCAGGCAGACATCGACCTCTTTTTCGAATTCCTGCCCGGTTACCGGTTCGACGAATGCCGGCCCATCCGTTCGAACCTGGAGATCGACGACGAGGGAGCCAACGTTGCCGACGGCCTGCGGCTGTGCCGCGTGGTGCCGGAAGCCGAGCCTGTTTCCGGGCATGAGCGGCAGGCTCGGCGATATCGGGGGGCGCCGTCGGCCGGCGAACCCCCGATTCATTCGAGCATGCAGCCTTACTGAGTCTTGTCCTTCAGCGCGGCCTTCAGCGCCTGCGCATCGCCGTCGTTCTGCACCGGCGTCACACCCAGCAGCTGCGTCATCAGCGGATACACGTCCACGTTCGAGATCGCCGGCAGCACGGTGTCCTGGCGGAACGCCGGGCCGCGCGCGACGAATAGCGCCTGCATGGTCGGGTCGGCATTGTCGTAGCCATGCTCGCCCAGGCTCAGCTTGTCGCCCTTCTTGAGCTTCTTGGCCACGTAGTCGCTGGTGGTCACGCGCCAGCCCACATCCGCCAGGCATACCAGCTGCGGCACGCGCGGGTTCTTGCCGTAGGCCAGGCGCGCGGGGATGCGGGTCTTGTCCCAGCACTGCATGTGCTGCTGCGGCTTCTCCAGCTTGGCCTCGATCTTGGCGAAGTCATGGCCCGGCTTGGCGTTGAAGCCGGCCAGCACGCCCAGGCTCACCACCTGCACCTGGTTCAGCGGCACCAGCTTGTCCACCATCACGTTGTGCTTGGCCGGCACGCTCGCCATGCCGTGGTCGGACACCACGATCATATTGATGCGGTCGAGCAGGCCGCGCTGTTTCAGGCCGTCGACCAGTTGGGCGAGCGCGCCGTCGACCTTGGCGATGGATTCGTTCACCTGCTTCGAATCCGGGCCGTAGCCGTGGCCGGCATGGTCGACGTCGTCGAAGTACAGGGTGAGGAAGGTCGGGCGCTCGCCGGCCGGCAGGTCCAGCCAGCTCAGCACGGTGTCCACGCGCTGCTCCGGCGACATGGCGCCGTCGTAGGGCAGCCAGTGGTCGGGGCGGTAGTCGTGGATCGGCGCTTCGCTGCCGGGCCAGAACATGGTGGCGGTCTTCAGGCCCTGGCGGCCCGCGGTTTCCCAGATCGGCGTGCCCTGGGCCCACCAGCGGCCGTCGGCGCCGGCGGCGCGGTTGCTCAGCGAGAACTCGCCCAGCTCCGGGTCGAACATGGTGTTGTTGACCATGCCGTGATGGTCCGGGCGCAGGCCGGTGACGATGGTGTAGTGGTTCGGGAAGGTCAGCGACGGAAACGACGGCTGCATCGCCTGGGCGCGCACGCCTTCGTGGGCCAGCGCGGCGAGGGTGGGGCTGAGGCCGCGCTGGATGTAGTCGGCGCGGAAGCCGTCGATCGAGATCAGCAGCAGCGGGGCCGGCGCGGCCTTGACCACCGGCGCGGGTTTAGCCGGGGGACGGGTGGCACACCCGGCGCTGAATGCGGCAACGGAGCAGAGCAGCAGGCGAAACAGGATTTTCATACGCGAGTCCATACGATGTTCCAGGCAATCCCACCATGATGGCGCACTCGTATGACCATTACATCTCTGTCCATACAGCGTCTTGTCCGGCCGGCCCTGCTCGGACTGGCGGTGCTGGCCGCCGCGGCCCCGGCCGCCGCGCAACAGCAACAGCAGCAGCGCCAGCAGGCGCAGCAGCCCACTTACCAGCCCAACTACAACGCCATCAATGCGCAGCAGGCGAACCAGCAGGCGATCCTGCAGGACAAGCTGCGCACCAGCCAGCTGCAGGAGCAGCAGCGCCAGCTCAATGCGGCGGCGGTGCGCCAGGCGCAGGCGAACAACCCCGCCGCGGCGCAGGGGCTGGACTTGTCCAGCCAGGCCCAGCAGGACCGCTTCGATGCGCGCCAGCGCGCGGCCGTGGACCAGTACCGCGCCGCGTCGTCCAGCGCGCCGCTGGTGCTGCCGCAGCCGGTGCGGCCGTCGTCGACGGCGAAGAAGCCGCCGCCGTCCGCGCTCGATCAGCTGCATCCCACGCCGCAGGCGCAGCCGCAGAACCAGCCGCAGCGCTGAGCGCGCAGCTCGTAGGTTGGGGTGAGCGCTAGCGAACCCCAACGCTAAAGTGCCTGGCCATGTCGTGCGGTGCCCGTTGGGGTTCGCTGGCGCTCACCCCAACCTACGGCAGCGCGAACAGGTCGCCGTGCGCGACGCGGTCTTCCATCGACAGCAGGAAACGCTTGGTCGGCAGCCCGCCGCCAAAACCGGTGAGGCTGCCGTTGCTGCCGATCACGCGGTGGCAGGGCAGGATGATCGGGATCGGATTGCGCCCGTTCGCCGCGCCCACCGCGCGCATCGCCGCGGGCTGGCCGATGCGCCGCGCCAGTTCCGCGTAGCTGATCGTCACGCCATAGGGGATGCGCCCCAGTTCTTCCCACACCGCGAGCTGGAACGGCGTGCCGACAGGATGCAGCTTCAGTTCGAAGGACGTGCGTTCGCCGGCGAAGTATTCCTCCAGTTGGCGGCGCGCCTGGGCCAGCGGCCTGGCGGCATGCACCCATGCCGGCTGCGGCGACTTGCGCTGCCGGCCGGTCTCGAACCACACCTCGCGCAACCCCTGCGCATCCGCCACCAGCAGCAGCTGGCCGATCGGGGTGGGCAGCACGTCGTACCAGATCGTCTCGCTCATGCGCTCTTTGCCTTCGGTTTGGCGCGCTCGGCCGCGTCGGTGGCGGCGCGCCACAGATGCATCACCGCATAGGCGCGCCAGGGGCGCCAGTCTTCGGCCAGCGCGGTGAGCGCTTTCGTGCTCAGTTCCGCGCCGTCGCCGGCGGCGGCGCGGCGCAGGATCAGGTCCGCGGCGGGGAACGCATCCGGATGGCTGAGCGCGCGCATCGCCATGTAGTGCGCGGTCCATTCGCCGATGCCGGCCAGCTCCACCCAGCTCGCCACGAACGCATCCAGCGGCTGTTCGCTGCGGAAATCGATGCGCCCGTCCAGTAGCGCGCGCGCCACGCCTTGTACGGTATTGGCGCGCGCCGTAGTGAGGCCCACTTCGCGCAGGTCCACGTCGACCAGGATCTCCGGCCCCGGAAACAGGCGCTCCAGCCCCGGCGCCACGATACCCGCCACCGGCGTGCCCCAGCGCTGCACGATGCGCGTGGCCAGCGTGCGCGCTGCCGCCACGCTCACCTGCTGGCCGAGAATCGCCCGCACCGCGATCTCGAAACCGTCCCAGCCGCCCGGCAGGCGCAGGCCGGGGCGGCGCTGGTGCAGCGGCTTCAGCACGCCGCCGGCATGCATCACCGCGCCGATCGCCTGCGGGTCCGCGTCCAGGTCGAACATGCGCCGCAGCTTCGACACCACGCCGAGCATGCGCGCCGGCTGCGGGCACTGCAGTTCCAGTTTCAGCGCATGCTCGCCGTTCGGCCACGCACTCAGGCGCAGCCAGCCGGGTGCATCCGCGGGGCCGAACACGCGCGCATAGCTGCGCTCGTCCACCTGCTCCACACCCGGCAGTGCACGCGTGCGCAGGAACGCCAGGATCGCCTCGAAGTCATACGGCGGCCGGTAGTTGAGGCGCAGCGCCAGGCCGCCGTCCGCCGCCTTCGCCGGATGGCGGCGCAGTTCGCGCGGCGGCATCCGGTTCGCCTGCTGGAACGCCGCGTTGAAGCGGCGCAGGCTGCGGAAGCCGGATGCGAGCGCGACGTCGGTTACCGGCAGGTCGGTCTCGGTCAGCAGCTGCTTCGCGAACAGCAGGCGGCGCGTGGTGTGCACGCTGATCGGCGGCGCGCCCAGGCGCTCGACGAACACGCGGCGCAGCTGGCGCGCGCCCACGCCCAATCGCTGCGCCATGTCTTCCAGCGAATCGTCTTCCAGTACGCCTTGTTCCATCAGCTTCAGCGCGCGTGCGATCACGTGGTCGCCGCGCTGCCAGCTGTCGTTGCCCGGCGCCAGCTCCGGCCGGCAGCGCAGGCAGGGGCGGAAACCGGCCGCTTCCGCCGCCGCGGCGCTGGCGTAGTAGCGGATGTTTTCCGGTTTCGGCGACGGCGCCGGGCAGACCGGGCGGCAATAGATGCGCGTGCTGGTGACGGCGGTGAAGAACAGCCCGTCGAAGCGCGCATCGCGGCTGAGGCGGGCCTGTTCGCAGAGGCGGTCGGGGAGGGGCGCGCTGGGGGCGGGGACGGTGGCCATGCATGCAGGCTAGCACCGGGGGCGGCGGGGGACTCGCCGTTTTCGGACATCAATAGGGCGGCTATGAAAACTCTTCTCCCCTTCGGGGAGAAGATGCCGGCAGGCGGATGAGGGGCGGGTGCTCGCGGTGGACGTTCGACGAAGCGTCGCGCGCTTCTATGCTTCCGCTTCACTGCTCCGTAGGTCCCCCTCACCCCGGCCCTCTCCCCGGAGGGGAGAGGGGGCAAAGCGGAGCTATTTCACCGGCGCCATCAGATGCTGATACGGCGTCCCCGCCCACATCACATACGGCGCCGACGTATCCGGATCCGCGCCTTTCGGATACGCGTCGTAGAACGCCGCATCCGCGCCCACCACCATGATGTGCGGGCCGGTCTTGATCCAGTGGTTGCTCGCGTCGGGTTTCGTCGCATACGGATCCGTGTTGCTCGCATCCGTGCCGCCCGACAGCATGTACATCACACCCATCTTGCCGGCCGGCGGCGGCTTGTGGCTCATCCACGCCTGCGCCCATTCCATCGCGTTCTTGTCCATGCACATCGGATCCGGCCCGGGCGTTTCCGGGTTGTCCGGCATGCAGGTGTAGTCGTTCGTGCCCTTGCGCAGCATGCGCGCGCTGCCGTCCGCGTTCATCGCGATGATGGTGGCGCCCTTGGCCACGCCCGGCGGCGCGGCGCGCATCGCGCTGGCGATCAGTTCCGCATCGCTTGGCGCCTTCTTCGGCGCGGCCTTGTCGGCGGCATTCGCGCTTGCCGTGACCAGCAGGGCGGCGATCAGCGCCGCGAGGTAGATGGTGCGTGTCGCGTACATGGGACCCTCCCGTTCGAGCCGCGACGCGGCCATGGCCCGGCTTCCCCCGCGCAAAGTCTGGTCCCGCCGCGGATACCGCCACAATCGGCCAAATGGACGGTTTTGCCGCAGTGCAGTTGGCGGTCCCGAAAACCCGCGCCCATAATCGACGTTTCCCCCCGCAGGCCAGGATTTCCCATGAACGCCCCGACGCGTATCGACACCACCCGCACCATCCGCGCGCCGCGCGGCGGCGAGCTGAGCTGCAAGAGCTGGCTCACCGAGGCGCCGTTCCGCATGCTGCAGAACAACCTCGACCCGGAGGTGGCGGAAAACCCGGCCGAGCTGGTGGTGTACGGCGGCATCGGCCGCGCCGCGCGCAACTGGGAATGCTTCGACGCGATCCTGCGCGCGCTGCGCGAACTGAACGACGACGAGACCTTGCTGATCCAGTCCGGCAAGCCGGTCGGCGTGTTCCCCAGCCACCCGGATGCGCCGCGCGTGCTGCTGGCCAATTCCAACCTGGTGCCGGCCTGGGCGAACTGGGAGCACTTCAACGAGCTCGATAAGAAGGGCTTGATGATGTACGGCCAGATGACCGCCGGCTCGTGGATCTACATCGGCTCGCAGGGCATCGTGCAGGGCACCTACGAGACCTTCGTGGAGATGGGCCGCCAGCACTACGGCGGCAGCCTCAAGGGCAAGTGGATCCTCACCGCGGGCCTGGGCGGCATGGGCGGCGCGCAGCCGCTGGCGGCGTCGCTCGCCGGCGCGTGTTCGCTGAATATCGAATGCCAGCAGAGCCGCATCGATTTCCGCCTGAAGACGCGCTACGTGGACGAGCAGGCCACCGACCTGGACGACGCGCTGGCGCGCATCGCGAAGTACACCGCCGCCGGCGAAGCGAAGTCGATCGCGCTGCTCGGCAATGCGGCGGACGTGCTGCCGGAACTGGTGCGCCGCGGCGTGAAGCCGGACGCGGTCACCGACCAGACCAGCGCGCACGACCCGGTCAATGGCTATCTGCCCAGCGGCTGGACGGTGGAGCAGTGGTTCGAGCGCCGCAAGAGCGATCCGGCCGGCACCGCCAAGGCGGCCAAGCACTCCATGCGCACGCACGTGGAAGCGATGCTGGCGTTCCAGCGCGCCGGCATTCCCACCTTCGACTACGGCAACAACATCCGCCAGATGGCCAAGGACGAAGGCTGCGCCGACGCCTTCGAATTCCCCGGCTTCGTGCCGGCCTATGTGCGCCCGCTGTTCTGCCGTGGCGTGGGTCCGTTCCGCTGGGTGGCGCTGTCGGGCGATCCGGAAGACATCTACAAGACCGACGCCAAGGTGAAGGAACTGATTCCGGACGATCCGCACCTGCACCGCTGGCTGGACATGGCGCGCGAGCGCATCAGCTTCCAGGGCCTGCCGGCGCGCATCTGCTGGGTGGGCCTGGGCCTGCGCCACAAGCTGGGCCTGGCCTTCAACGAGATGGTGCGCAAGGGCGAGCTGAAGGCGCCGGTGGTGATCGGCCGCGATCACCTGGACTCCGGCTCGGTCGCCAGCCCCAACCGCGAGACCGAAGCGATGCGCGACGGCAGCGATGCCGTGTCCGACTGGCCGCTGCTCAACGCCATGCTCAACGTAGCCGGCGGCGCCACCTGGGTGTCGCTGCACCATGGCGGCGGCGTGGGCATGGGCTATTCGCAGCATTCCGGCGTGGTGATCGTGTGCGACGGCAGCGAGGCGGCGGACCGGCGCCTCGCCCGCGTGCTGTGGAACGACCCGGGCACCGGAGTGATGCGCCATGCGGACGCCGGGTACGACATCGCCGTGCAGTGCGCGAAGGAGCAGGGGCTGAAGCTGCCGATGCTTTGAGAGCGGGGAACGGGGAACGGGGAACGGGGGGAAGGATCGCAAGCTTCGCTTCCACTACAACCCGCACGTTCCCTGTTCCCTGTTCCCTGTTCCCGTCCCCCCAATCGTCACCCGGCCAATAGCCCTACCCCGAAGGGCCGGACGATTTTCCATGTCCTGCCACCTCCAGTCCGAAGATTATGTGATCTCCGGCACCTTTCTGGCGCCGGGGCGTCGGCCATTCGGCCGACGTCAGTCAAAACACTGGAGATCGCATCATGACTACGCAATTCGAACGCACTGGCGCGCTGACCGAGCTGAGCAGCTATCCGCACTGGGCGCAGGACATCGTCCACGCTGCCGAGGAGACCAAGCGCACGGTGGTGGACCACGAGGTATGGGAGCTGATGATGAACAGTCGTCTTCACGCTGCCTCCACGCGAGACTTCATGGTGGGGATCTGGCCCGTCATCGAGCGTTTCCCGGCCTACATGGCGCTGAACCTGCTGAAGACCCAGTACGGCCGGACCCAGGGCGACAACCTGGCCCGGCGCTGGCTGGTGCGGAACATCCGCGTGGAGCAGAACCACGCCGAGTACTGGCTGGATTGGGCCGAAGCCGCGGGGATCAGCCGCGACGAGGTCCTGCACGGGTTGCCGCCCCATGGCACGGGAGCCTTGCCCGACTGGTGCGAACAGGTGAGCACCAAGGCTTCCCTCGCCGCCGGCATGATCGCCACCAATTACGCGGTGGAAGGTGCAACGGGGGAGTGGTCCCAGAAGGTGTTCGAGAGTCCCTACAAGGAGGCCTTTGCGACCGAGACCCGGGGCAAGGGTTTG
The DNA here is from genome assembly GCF_011759495.1 of Dyella sp. SG562. Classification (NCBI taxonomy): domain Bacteria; kingdom Pseudomonadati; phylum Pseudomonadota; class Gammaproteobacteria; order Lysobacterales; family Rhodanobacteraceae; genus Dyella; species Dyella sp. SG562. Next base: position 188,672 of record NZ_JAAOYS010000005.1, on the reverse strand, counting down.
CGTTGGCTCCAACTTCACGCGGCCTACGACGATACTCATCCTTGGGAAGCGCTCGAAATTGTGTGTACGCTAATGGGGACGGCGCCGACGCCGGCCGAGGTGGCTTATCTGGGGGAATGCGTGCGACGCAGCTACGTCAGCATGCAGATCACCTTGGACCGCTGCCTGGACGTGCGCCAGGATCCGTGGTCAGTCAGTGAAGCCGCAGCCTGACGCAACGCGTTTGCCGGGCGGGACGCATCGCAGGCAGTGGATGTCGGCTTGAATGAGGACACGGGACGCTATGCGTAACGCTCGTACTGGCTTGCGAAGACCATTGCTGCAAAGGCTGCTGCCGCTGGCCTACGCACTGGCGGCAATGCTCGGGCTGGTCCTCGCCCTTACATGGGGAGCCTTGCAGCTCCAGGTGACTCTCGCCGGTTTTCTCAACGGCGAGAGTCTTTGGTCCAAGGCGCAGAAGCAGGCGGTGGTGGACCTGGAGAACTACGCCACCAAGGGCGATCCGGTCTACCTGCAGGGTTTCCGCCGCAACTACGCGGTGCTGGTGACCGACCGCTATGCGCGCGACAAGATCGACAGCGGCGACTTCGACCGGGCCGAAGTGATCGAGGCCTTCCGCCGCGGCGGGGTGATCCCCTCGGCGATCCCCGGCATGGTTTTCATCCTGCAGTATTTCTCCGCCGCCCCGCATATGCGCGAGGCGCTCGCCGACTGGCATTCGGTGGACGGCCAGATCGCCGAACTGAACGTGATCGCCGGCGAACTCGAACGCAGCTACGCCGCCGGCGCGCTGGCCCCGGCCGAGCTGGCGCGGCAGCGCGACCGCATCCACCAGCTCAACGATTTCATCGAGCCGCGCAGCAGCAGCTTCTCGCTGCACATCGCCAACGGCGCCACCTGGATGGGCCGGGTGCTGTTCGCCAGCGTGGCCCTGATCACCCTGGTGGCCGGACTGCTGTGGCTGCGCATGGCGCGCCGCATCCTGGCCGGCATCCGCGGCACCGAGGAACGCTACCGGCTGCTGTTCGACAGCGCCGCCTCGGCCATCGTGATGGTGGACGAGTCCTCCGGGCAGATCCTCGACGCCAACCGCACCGCCGCGCGCTGGACCGGGCGCGGCCCGGACGAACTGCTGGGCGAGTCGTTCGCGCGCCTGTTCGCCTCCGGCGAGGCGCCGCAGGACAGCAACGTCGCCCTGCTGCGCGATGCCGCCGGCGAGGCGCGCCCGGTGGAAACGCAGAGCGCGCTGGCGCTGTGGGGCGAGCGCTTCGTGCGGCAGGCGATCATCAGCGACGTGTCCGAGCGGCTGTCGATGGAGCACGAGCGGCGCATCGCCTCCGAAGCGCTGGCCGGCATCGCCGAGGGCGTGGTGATCGCCGACGCCGAGCGCCGCATCACCACGGTCAACACTGCCTTTACCCGCATCACCGGCTATGACGCCGATGCCGTGCGCACGCGGCGCTTCGACGAGACGCGCACCCAGCTCGACGGCTCGCCGCTGCCGGCTTCGATCTGGGACACCGTCGCCAACGGCGGCAACTGGAAGGGCGAAGTGTCCAGCCGGCGGCAGGACGGCAGCAGCTATCCGGAACTGCTCAGCATCAGCGCCATCCGCGACACCTACGGCCGCGTGCAGCACTACGTGGCGGTGCTGACCGACATCACCGCGATCAAGGCCGACCGCCTGCGCCTGGAACACCTGGCCACGCACGACCCGCTCACCGGCCTGGTCAACCGCGCCGAATTCGAGCGCCTGTGCGAGCACGCCATCCTCGGCGCCACCCACGGCCGCAATGCGGTGGCGGTGCTGTTCGTGGACCTGGACGCCTTCAAGGTAGTCAACGATAGCTACAGCCACGCGATCGGCGACAGCCTGCTGGTGAAGGTGGCCGAGCGCATCGACCGCGCGCTGGGTCCGCACGACGTGGCCGGGCGCATCGGCGGCGACGAGTTCACCGTGCTGCTGGGCCGCCTGCCCACCCGCGAAGACGCGCGCACCATGGCCACCCGCCTGCTGTCCTCGCTGGCCGAGCCGGTGCTGGTGGGCGACTACGAGATCGCACTCAGCGCCAGCATCGGCATCGCCGGCTTCCCGCTGGACGGCGGCGACCCGATCACCTTGATCACCAATGCCGACGCGGCCATGTACGTGGCCAAGACCGAGGAGCGCAACGCGTTCCGCTTCTACACGCCGCTGATGCATGCCGACGCGCGCCGCCGCCTGATGCTGGGCGTGGACCTGCGCCAGGCCCTGGTGCGCGGCGAGCTGTACCTGGTCTACCAGCCGAACGTGGAGCTGCGCACCAGCCGCATCGTGGCGGTGGAGGCGCTGCTGCGCTGGCGCCATCCGGAACGCGGCGTGCTGCTGCCGGACGAATTCATCCCGATGGCGGAAAGCCTGGGTCTCATCCGCCAGATCGACGAATGGGTGATGCGCGAAGCCTGCGCCCAGGTGCGCCGCTGGGACCAGGCGCACCTGCCGCCGCTGCGCATGGCGATCAACGTCTCGGCCAGCACCTTCGGCCACCGCACTTTCATCGAGCGCCTCAGCGCGGCGCTGGATGCCGAACAGCTGGACGGCAAGCGCCTGCTGGTGGAGATCACCGAGAGCGCGATCCTGCGCCTGGGCGAACAGACCGACCGCACCATGCACGCCTTGCACGCGCTGGGCGTGGGCGTGGCGATCGACGACTTCGGCACCGGCTATTCGTCGCTGGCCTATCTGAAGCTGTCGGCCATCGCCTTTTTGAAGATCGACCGCTCCTTCATCAACGGCCTGCCGCAGGATTCCAACAACGCCGCGATCACCGAGGCGATGCTCGCCATCGCGCGCAGCCTGGGCCTGCGGCCCATCGCCGAAGGCATCGAGACCAAGGAGCAGCACGAGTTCCTGCTCAAGGCCGGCTGCGCCGAAGGCCAGGGCTTTTATTACTCGCGCCCCGAAGCGGCCGAGGAGATCGCACGCCAGCTGGTGCGCAGCCCGAAGCCCGCGAAGCTGCGGCTGGTGCCGCCGAAGCAGCGTTGAGGATGCCTGTGCGTAGTGCGTAGGTTGGGGTGAGCCGCAGGCGAACCCCAACTGTGCGGCAACGTTGGGGTTCGCCTGCGGCTCACCCCAACCTACGCCGTTCGTCTCAGTGCAACTGCACGTCCACGACGCTTTCGTCCGGCTTGTACTCCGCCGGGAACAGCTCCTTCAGGTGGCGCACCTTCGGCGCATCGTTGATCACGATGTACGGATAGTCCGGATGCAGCCGCGCGAAATCCTGGTGGTAGGCCTCGGCCATGTAGAAGGCCTTCAGCGGCGCGACCTGGGTGACGATGGGGGCGCGGAACACGTGGGCCTGGTCGAGCTGGGCGATATAGGCGCTGGCCACGCGCTTCTGCTCGTCGTTGCCGTAGAAGATCACCGAGCGGTACTGCGTGCCGGTGTCCGGGCCCTGGCGGTTGAGCTGGGTCGGGTCGGTGGCGACCGAGAAGAACACCTGCAGCAGCTTGCCGTAGCTGACCTTGGCCGGGTCGTACACCACCTTGACCGATTCGGCATGGCCGGTGTTGCCGCCGGAGACCTGCTCGTAGCTGGCCGTGGCGGCCTGGCCGCCGGCATAGCCGGACCAGACCTTCTTCACGCCCTTGACGTGCTCGAACACCGATTCGACGCCCCAGAAACAGCCGCCGGCGAATACGGCGATCTGCTCGCCCTGGGCGGGCGCGGCATCGACGGTGGGCGCCGGTGCGGCGACGGGTGCGCTGTCGGCGGCAACGACGCCGCAGGCGGTGGTGCCGGCGGCCAGCATCAGGCCGGCGAGCAGGCGGAGGCGGGGCAGGCGGGTACGCATGGTGCGAGGCTCCATCGATCGAAAGGGGCGGCGCGCGGGGCGGCGCCGTTCGAACTGTTTTCGCCCACGAATGGCACGGGGTTACCTCCGGCCGCGGTGCTATGGTGCCGCCTCCCCAGCCTACCCCCAAGGTGTTTTCCATGAGCTACGCCATCGACCTGCCGGCCTATCTGCGGCGCATCGGTTTCCAGGGGGAGGCGAAGCCCGATGCGGCGACCTTGCGTGCCCTGGCGGTGGCGCACGTGGCGGCGATTCCGTTCGAGAATCTCGATCCGTTCCTGGGTATTCCGGTGGTGCTGGAGCGGCGGCGGCTGGAGCGCAAGCTGGTCGAGTTCGGGCGCGGCGGGTACTGCTTCGAGCAGAATTTCGTGTTCCGCGAAGTGCTGCGTGCGATCGGCTATGCGGTGCAGGGGCTGATCGCCCGCGTGCTATGGCAGCGTGACGACGATGACGTCACCGCGCAGAGCCATATGCTGCTGCGCATCGAGATCGATGGCGAGAGCTGGCTGGCCGATGTGGGGTTCGGGGGGATGGTGTTGCCGGGGGCGTTGAGGCTGGTGCCGCTGGTGGAGCAGGCGAGTACGCATGAGCCGTATCGGCTGCTGGAGCAGGGGGGCATTTGGCGCATGCAGGCGCTGGTGCGGGGGGTGTGGCAGACGCTGTATCGCTTCGATCTGCAGGCGAAGGATGATGTCGATTATGTGGTGGCTAATCACTATACGTCGACGTTTCCGGAGTCGCATTTTTTGCATGGGTTGAATGTTGCGCGTACTGAGGCGGGGCGGAGGTTGACTTTGCGTGGTCGGGATTTCGCGGTGCATACGTTGGGTGGGGAGACTGTGCGGCGCACGCTTACCGATACGGATGAGATCCTTGAGGTTCTGGAGCGCGAGTTTCTGTTGCGGGTGCCGCAGGTGACGCATCTGCGGGCGCGGATTGATGCGATGCCGCTTCCTTCGCCTGGCGTGTCGGCGTAGGCCTCTTTGCTCGTCATCCCGGCGTAGGCCGGGATCCAGTAACTGTATCGCTTGGTTTTCGCGTTATCGCGAATGGGCCGCTTATGCAGCGGGCATTCCGGACGCCTGCCGGCGCCCGGGTCACTTTCTCTTTGCTGGCCCAAAGAGAAAGTAACCAAAGAGAAATGGCCTAAAGGCAAAGGCTCGCGACGCGACTAGAAGGAGCAGTGGACGGCTGCGGTAGTCTGATTAACCTGGGTCTACACGAAACGGCAGTGCGTTTACGTAACGCGTGCTTCAACGTGCCGTTGCCGAGAGGACGTTCAAGGAACGAGGCCAGCTTTGGTTCTTCGTTCCTGCCTACCTCACGACTTCACCCCTCTCCCCTCCGGGGAGAGGGCAGGGTGAGGGGGCGGGGCTCGCGGCGGAGTTTGTTCGGGCGTGCTTTACGGCGCGCGCTTCACGCGAATGCGGATGTCGTCGATCTCGACGACCTGGCCCGCGTGGATCTTGCAGGTCTTGCGCAGTTCCTGCTGCCCGTCGACGTATACCGCGCCGCTGGCCACGATCGCCTTGCCGGCGCCGCCGCTGTCGCACAGGCCGGTCAGTTTCAGGAGCTGGTTGAGTTCGACGTGCTCGTGGCGGTCGTCGAGGTCGAAATCGATGGACTGCATCAGAAATCCGGGTCGTTGAAGGCGCTTTCGGGCATGGCGAAGAAAGCGAAGAACGGTTTGCTGTCTTCCTGCCAGGTCTCGGCGGCTTCGTCGAGGATGTCCAGCAGGATGTCGAAGTCTTCTTCGCTGGCTTCGCGCAGGTCGTCGGCGTGGTCGAACAGCAGCAGGTAGCCGGTGCCTTCGAGCCAGTCCAGGTCGTTGACGGCGTCGGCCAGGGCGTCCCAGTTGTCGCCGAATTCGGCGGGCAGGCGCCAGGAGGCTTTCAGGCGGCGCAGCAGTTCGTCCTTGCCGGTGCAGCCCTTGAGGCTGGTGCGGGCGACGAACAGGCCCTGGCTGGAACCCTGGGCGCCCAGCGGATCGAGGTCTTCCTCGATCACGAAGAACACGCCGCCGGCGTCGGGGTCGAGCAGGTCGATGTCGTGGTCCTGGGGAGTCATCGCGGCACCTCGAAAGCGCGGAACGAGTTGTAGTGGTCGTCGGTGTAGTAGTAGACCACCGGAGGATTACCGCCAGTGATGATCCGGCGCGCGCCGCGATAGCCGAGGCCCGGCGTGGCCACCGTGTACTCGTGGTAATAGCCGCGCGGCTGCTGCGGCAGCAGGCCTTCGCGGTTGCCGAACACGGTGCCGTCCTGCCGGTTCGGGAACGGGCCGCCGCGGGCGATCAGGGCCAGCGTGTCGCGCGCTTCGGACGGCAGGAACGAGGGCAGGCCGGTGGCCGGGGCCGGTGCGATGCGCGGCTGGCGCGCGGCCGGGGCCGCCTCCGCGGCGGACTGCGCCGGCGGGTCGGGCATGCGCACGGGCCGCGCGGCATGGCGGTTCCACAACAGGCCGGCGGCGAGCACCGCGGCCAGCAGCAGGAAGGTCTGGAGGTAGCGCATGGGCATCGCCGCCGTAAGGTGGCGCGCAGCTTAACAGGGCCGAATGACGCGCATCGGCTTGGTGTCCGCAAAATCTTGCGGCACACTTGAGGCTTTGGCCGGTCCCCTGGAGCCACGCATGAGCGCCGCCCCTTCCACCGCGCGCGGCCGCCTGCCGCGGCAGATCCCCTTCATCATCGGCAACGAGGGCTGCGAGCGCTTTTCGTTCTACGGGATGCGCAACATCCTTACCCCGTTCCTGATCACCTCGCTGCTGCTGCAGCTGCCGGAAGCCGAGCGGCCGGGCGCGGCCAAGGACGTGTTCCACACCTTCGTGATCGGCGTGTACTTCTTTCCGCTGCTCGGCGGCTGGCTGGCCGACCGCTTCTTCGGCAAGTACCGCACGGTGCTGTGGATGAGCCTCGTGTACTGCCTGGGGCATCTGTGCCTGGCGCTGTTCGAGCACCATCCCACCGGCTTCTACGTCGGCCTTGGCCTGATCGCGCTGGGCGCGGGCGGGATCAAGCCGCTGGTGGCCTCCTTCGTCGGCGACCAGTTCGACAGCGCCAACAAGCACCTGGCCAAGCCGGTGTTCGACGCCTTCTACTGGATCATCAACTTCGGCTCGTTCTTCGCCTCGCTGCTGGCGCCGATGTTCCTGCGCCATTTCGGCGCGGCGGTGGCGTTCGGCATTCCCGGCGCGCTGATGCTGGCGGCCACGTTCGTGCTGTGGCTGGGCCGCCACCGCTACGTGATGGTGCCGCCGTCGCCGCCCGATCCGGACGCGTTCACCCGCGTGGTGCGCACGGCGCTGCTCGCGCAGGCGCCGGGGCAGGCGCGGCCGGGCCTGTGGCTGGCCGGCGCGGGTGTGCTCGCCGCGCTGGCTGCCTTGGCCATGGCGCCCTCGCTGGGTTTCGTGATCGCGCTGTGCCTGGCCATCGTGGCGCTGATCGGCGGCGTCGGCGGCGGCGCCTGGCTGCAGCTGGAGCGCTCGCGCGGGCGGCATGCGGATGCGGCGGTGGACGGCGCGCGCAACGTGCTGCGCGTGCTGGTGATCTTCGCGCTGACCACGCCGTTCTTTTCGCTGTTCGACCAGAAGGCCTCGACCTGGGTGCTGCAGGGCAATGCCATGGCCGCGCCGGACTGGTTCCACCCGGCGCAGATGCAGGCGCTCAATCCGCTGCTGGTGATGCTGCTGATCCCGTTCAACAATCTGGTGCTGTTTCCGCTGCTGCGCCGCCGCGGCGTCGAACCCACCGCGCTGCGCAAGATGACCATGGGCATCGCCTTCGCCGGGCTGGCCTGGATCGTGGTGGGCGGCTACCAGCTGCTGCTGGACGGCGGCCAGGCGCTGTCGATCGTGTGGCAGGTGCTGCCCTATCTGCTGCTGACCTTCGGCGAGGTGCTGGTCTCCGCGACGGGGCCGGAGTTCGCGTACAGCCAGGCGCCGGCGTCGATGAAGGGCGTGATGATGAGCTTCTGGTACCTGGCCACCACCATCGGCAACCTGTGGGTGCTGATCGCCAATGCCGCGGTGCGGGACGAGGCGGTGACCGGGCATATCGCCAGCACGGGCCTGAGCGTCGACGCCTTCCAGATGTTCTTCTTCGCCGCCTTCGCGCTGCTGGCCGCGCTGGCCTTCGGCGCCTACGCACGCCGTTATCGCGAGGTCGACAACTACCGGGCGGCCTGAGCCGCCGCGGCGATTGGACGGCTAGACGGATGTGCCGGGCGGGCGATTCCTGCGAACCGCGCCGCATTGAGGCGCATCCGGCGTTGCCCGATTGCCGCAGTGCAAGGTACATTTCGGGCTAATTAGCTGGGGGGAAATCATGAACAAGACGACGATGGCCCGTGGGGCGGGCCTGGCCGCGATTGCGCTGGCGCTGGCCGCCTGCGGGGGGCAGAAGGCACGCGAGACCGTGCCGGTGGATGCACTGGTGGTGCCGGCCTTCGCGCCGTGGATCAGCGTGGAGCCCACCGCGGGCGACCTGCAGGTGCGTGGCCTGGACGACAAGGTGGTGCTCAGCCCCTCGCGCCCCGTGTCCGAGGTGCTGCAGGCCCAGCTGCGCCAGGCGCTGCAGCCGGCCTATATCTCCAACCTCACCGTGGCCTGCGAGCGGGTCAAGACCGACATCCGCGTGCGCCGCGAGGACGACAAGCCCTCGATCGCCACGCTGGACATCAGCATGCGCTGCACCACCAATGCGCGCGGCTTCGTCACGCGCAGCGAGCCGCACCTGGAGCCGACGGCCGAGGTCAACGGGCAGACCAACTATCCGAAGCTGTTCGTCAGCCTGCTCGACCATGCGTCGAAGGAGCTGGCGACCAAGCTGCAGGCGGATATCGACGCCAGCAAGGCGAACCTGAAGTAAGCAGCACAAGCCGTAGGTTGGGGTGAGCCAAAGGCGAACCCCAACAGTGCGATGAGCTCGATGTTGGGGTTCGCCTTCGGCTCACCCCAACCTACGCGTCCTTAGCTAGAGCGGACGGGCCAGCGCCCACGCTGCCGCGGCGGCGCCCGCGCGCAGTCCGCTGGCGAAGCAGGCGGTCAGCAGGTAGCCGCCGGTCGGCGCTTCCCAGTCCAGCATCTCGCCGGCGCAGAAGGTGCCGGGCAGGGCGCTGAGCATCAGGCCCTGGTCCATCGCCTCCAGGCGCACGCCGCCCGCGCTGCTGATCGCTTCGGCGATGGGGCGGGGTTGCCGCAGCCGGAGATCGAGTCGTTTGATCGCGCGGGCCAGCTGTGCGCTGTCGTGCAGCTCCTCCTTGCGTACCAGCTCGTGCAGCAGCGCGGCCTTGACGCCGGCGATGCCGGCCTGCCGCCGCAGGTGTTCGCTCAGCGAGCGGCTGCCGCGCGGCTTGGCCAGGTCCTGCTGCAGGCGTTCCAGCGGGCGGTCCGGCGCCAGATCCAGCGTCAGCGTGGCCTGCCCGTCGCGCGCGATCGCCTTGCGCAGCATCGCCGACAGCGCATACACCAGGCTGCCCTCGATGCCGGTAGCGGTGATCACGCACTCGCCCTGGCGCTGCTGCTCGCGGCCGTCCGCGTCGCGCCAGTGCGCCTCCACCGGCTTGAGCGGCGCGCCGGCATGGCGCTCGGCCAGATGCGCGCTCCAGCCGATATCGAAACCGCAATTGGCCGGCTCCAGCGGCGCGACATCCACGCCGCGCGCGATCAGCCACGGTTGCCAGGCGCCATCCGAACCCAGCTGCGGCCAGCTGCCGCCGCCCAGCGCCAGCACCGTGGCATCCGCGCGCAGCGCCAGTTCGCCCGCGGGCGCGGCGAAGCGCAGCGCGCCGTCGTCCGTCCAGCCCAGCCAGCGGTGCTGCACGTGGAAGCGCACGCCGCTCTCGCGCAGGCGATGCACCCAGGCGCGCAGCAGCGGCGCGGCCTTGAGGTCGGCGGGAAACACCCGGTGGGACGTGCCGACGAAGGTCTCCACGCCCAGGCCGCGCGCCCATGCGCGCAGTGCGTCGGCGTCGAAGTCGTCCAGCCAGCGCCCGACTTCCGCCGCACGTTCGCCGTAGCGCCCGTCGAAGGCGGGACGCGGCTCGCCATGCGTGAGGTTCATGCCACCCACGCCGGCCAGCAGGAATTTCCGGCCGACCGAACCCTTGGCTTCGTAGACGTCGACCTCGAGGCCGGCGGCGCGGGCGGTTTCGGCGGCCATCAGGCCGGCGGGGCCGGCGCCGACGATGGCGAGAGTGGGCGTGGGCTTGGACATGAAGAACGCATTGTAGGTTGGGGTGAGCCGAAGGCGACTGCGAAGGCAGGATGCCATAGCGAACATCCGCGCAGCGGATGGCCCGAAGGGCGGGCTGCGGATGCAGGCCGTCAGCCCAACGAGGGGTCGCATCGTTGGGGTTCGCTGCGCTCACCCCAACCTACGCCCACTTGTGCCGCCGCTCCGCGGCCCTCAACTTGTCATCCCCCTCACCCCCTTTTCAGGCACCATGCCTCGCCTGGCATGGCAGGACCTCCCCATGATCTTCCGCTGGTTCGAATCCCTGATCGACGCCTTCAAGGAACCCGAGGACGGCATGCCGCCGGACTCGGTCTGGCGTTTCTATGTGTTCTATCTGCGCCAGGTGTGGCCGGTGTTCGCCGCGGCGATCGTGGTCGGCTTCGGCGTGGCCATCGTGGAAGTGGCGATGTTCGGCTTTATCGGCCGCATCGTGGACCTGGCCAAGGGCGTGCCCACCCCTGGCTTCTTCGCCGAGCACGGCAACGAGCTCATGTGGATGGTGTTTGTCACCCTGCTTGCGCGCCCCGTGCTGATCCTGCTGCACGACCTGCTGGTGAACCAGGCCATCGTGCCCAACCTCACCAGCCGCATCCGCTGGCAGAACCACCGCTATGTGATCCGCCAGAGCCTGGGCTTCTTCCAGAACGACTACGCCGGCCGCATCGCCAACCGCATCATGCAGACGGCCGGCTCGCTGCGCGAATCGGCGGTGCAGATTGTCGATGCGATCTGGTACGTCACCATCTACACCGGCAGCGCCCTGGTGATGTTCGCCCACGCCGACGTGTGGCTGGCCGCGCCGCTGCTGGCCTGGCTGGTGCTGTACGTGATCACCCTGGCGTACTTCGTGCCGCGCACCAAGGAGCGCTCCTGGAAGCAGTCCGAAGCGCGCTCGCGCCTGATGGGCCGCATCGTCGACGGCTACAGCAATATCCTCACCCTGAAGCTGTTCGCGCATACCCGCCGCGAGGAGGCCTACGTGGCCGAGGCGATGGGCGAGCAGATCCAGCGCATGCGCGCGATGACCCGCCTCACCACCGCCATGGACGCCACCATCAGCGCGCTCAACGGCCTGCTGATCGTCGGCACCTCGGCGCTGGCGGTGTGGCTGTGGAGCCAGGGCCGGGTGACGGTGGGCGCGATCGCGCTGTCCACCGGCCTGGTCATCCGCATCCACAACATGTCCGGCTGGATCATGTGGGTGGTCAACGGCATCTTCGAAAACGTCGGCACCGTGCAGGACGGCCTGGAAACCATCGCCAGGCCGCGCCTGGTGCAGGACCGCGCGGACGCCGTGCCGCTGCAGGTGAGCCACGGCGCCGTGCGCTTCGACGAGATCCATTTCCACTACGGCAAGCAGGGCGGCGTGATCGCCGGCCTGGACCTGGCGGTGCGCCCCGGCGAGAAGATCGGCCTGGTCGGCCCTTCCGGCGCCGGCAAATCCACCCTGGTGAACGTGCTGCTGCGCCTGTACGACCTGGAAGGCGGCCGCATCCTGATCGACGGCCAGGACATCGCCCAGGTGCAGCAGGAAAGCCTGCGCTCGCAGATCGGCGTGGTCACCCAGGACACCTCGCTGCTGCACCGCTCGATCCGCGACAACCTGCTGTACGGCCGCCCCGACGCCACCGAGGAAGACATCCGCGAGGCCGTGCGCAAGGCCCGCGCCGACGAATTCATTCCGCAGCTGGTGGATGGCGAAGGCCGCACCGGCTACGACGCGCATGTCGGCGAGCGCGGCGTGAAACTGAGCGGCGGCCAGCGCCAGCGCATCGCCATCGCGCGCGTGCTGCTGAAGGACGCGCCGATCCTGATCCTGGACGAAGCCACCTCGGCGCTGGATTCCGAAGCGGAGGCGGCAATCCAGGACAGCCTGGAACTGCTGATGCGCGGCAAGACGGTGATCGCCATCGCCCATCGCCTGTCCACCATCGCGCGGATGGACCGGCTGGTGGTGATGGAAAAGGGGCATATCGTGGAAACCGGCACGCATGCGGAGCTGATCGCGCACGACGGCCTGTATGCGCGCTTGTGGAAGCGGCAGACGGGTGGGTTTGTCGCGGCGGAAGACGACGCAGTCATCGCCTAAGCTTGCCTCACCGCTTCGGCTCCCTCTCCCCTCCGGGCGACCCGAAGGTAGTCCCTGTGGGAGAGAGGGTCGGGGTGAGGGGCCGGCCGGAGCGCTGAGCTGACGGCCACGGCACCCGCAAAGCTCTTCATCGCGTGCTCAAAACGCGCCGATTGTCTCCAAACCCGATGCCTCAATCAGCGAAGCATCGCGCACCGCCCTCGTGATGCACCTCTAGCTTTTCCCCTTCCGCGCCCCACTTCTGCACGCCCCGCAGAAAAACACCGCCACCTCTTCCAGCAACTCCCGCCCTGCCTAAGCTGAGCATCCTCCCCCCACGGACGGAACCCGATGCTCACCCCAACGCCCGAACGCGGCGCCTCCCTGCTCGAAGTCCTGGTCGCCCTCGCCATCTTCAGCATTGGCGCCATCGGCATCAGCGGCTGGATGCTGCTGGCCACGCGTTCCAGCCACACGGCCTACCTGCGCACCCAGGCCAGCTTTCTCGCCAGCGACATGGCCGAACGCATGCGCGCGAATCCCGCCGCGGTGTGGAGCGGTGCCTACGATGGCGAAGCGGACGCCGGCGCTTCGGCCTGCGACACCGTCATGGGGTGCATGCCCGAAGCGCTGGCGAAGCACGACCGCGCATTGTGGGCGGCGCGCCTGCGGACCGTGCTGCCGGAAGGCAAGGGCGCCATTCGCTGCGACCGCGGCATCGGCGTTGCGCTCACCGCCGAACAGCTGCGGCTGCCGCCACCGTTCGCCGGCCTGTGCACGATGACGGTGCGCTGGCTCGAGCGTGGCGCAGGCGGCGACGCGCATCGTGGCGCGGCGTTGCGCAGCTTCGCGTGGGTGTTCCAGCCATGAACGTGCCGTCGCTGGAGCGCTGCGTACGCGGCCACTCGCTGATCGAGCTGATGGTGGCGATGGTGCTGGGCCTGATGGTGGCCGGCGGCTTCGTTGCCGTCTTCGTGGCCACCTCCGCCAGCTACCGTACGCAGACCCAGCTCGCCCTGCTGCAGGAGAGCGGCCGCTATGCCATGGCGCGCCTCACCCGCGATCTGCGCATGGCGAGTGCGTTCTACTGCGGCCGCGCCGGCGCCGTTCCCATCGTGCAGGCCAGCGGGTTGATGGGTGCGCTGCATGACCTCACCACGCGGTGGGGCCATGCGCCGTATCCATCCTCACCGGCTGCGCCATATCGCTTTCCGCGCTTCCTGTCGATGCGCGGCTACGACTGCGGCAGAACGAGTTGCGTGCCCGCGGCCCCGCCCGGCCTGCCGGCGATGGGGCGTAGCGTGGGGCAGCGCGTGATCGGCGCCGGCGTGCTTACGCTGCGTTATCTGGATCCGGACAGCGGATGGGCGGCAGGCGATGCCGCGGCGATCGCCGGCAGCGTAGGCGGCGCGATCCATCATCTCGTTATCCGGCCTGGCGCAGGCGAGCCGGCGATCGCCGAGGTTTACCAGCCGGGCGATCTGCTGATGCTCGCCGACTGCCCGCTCGCGCAGATCTTCTCGGCGAACCTGCAGGGCGGCGATACGTTCTATCCCGATGCGCCGGAGACCGGCCGCAACCTGGCGATGCCGCGCATGCCGCCGTCGTTCAACGCCCCGCGCCTGTTCGACTTCAACCGCGACTTCCGCACCGTCACTTACTACCTGCAGGTAGTGGATGCCGGCGATGGCGTCACCACCGGCGCCCTGATGCGGCGCGAAAACGGCAGTGCCAGCGAAGTCGTGCGCGGGGTGGAGCGGCTGGACCTCCGCTATGGCGTGGAGGACGCCGCCGGCGCCACGCGCTATCTCGCCGCCGCGCAGGTCGACGACCGGGCCGGCGGCAGTATCGCCTGTCCGCAGCTTCCATCCGATGTAGCCGACGACGACTACGGTTGCCTTTGGCATGCGGTGAAATCGATCGAAGTCCATCTGCTGGTGGATGGCCAGCAGGTACACGCGGCATCGGGCGCGGACGCAACGCACTACGCCTACAGCATCGACGGCGATCAGAGGCCCGCCGCGCCCGAGGCAGCCACGCGCAAGCTGCGTCCGGCCGAACAGGGCTTCGATCCACGGATGCTGCGCCGCGAGTTCAGCGCGCTGGTCGCGCTGCGCAGCTATCGCCCTGAGGCCGCTTTGGCGAGGAATCCCCATGCGCCGATCCCATGATGGGCAACGTGCTGCCGGCCGTGCGCGGCAGCGCGGCATCGTATTGGTGCTGGCGCTGATCTTCCTGCTGCTGTCGGCGATGCTCGCGGCGGGTGCGCTCGACCATGCGCTGCTGCAGCAGCGCATGGCCGGCCATCAGCGCAGCGCGCAACTGGCCGGGATGGCCGCGGAGTCGGCGCTGCGCGGCGCCGAGTGGAAACTATGGCGCGATGCTTCGGCGGCACCCGTGAGCGACTGCGCTGCTTTCGATCCGGCGCACCCGGCAGCGTATCGGGGCACCGATGGCCGCCACGACTTCACCACCCAGGCAGGCCTTGGCCTGGAAGACGATGCGCGCAGGACCGCCGTGCTGGCACAGCCTCCGTCCTACCTGATCGAGAGCCTCGGTCCGGCCTGGCCGGCCGCGCCGGGCACGGCAGCGGGTGCCGCGGGCTGCGTCTACCGCATCGTCGCGCGAGCCGTGGGGAGCGACGCGAATACGGTGCGCGTGGCGCGGAGCGTGTTCGTGGCCGGAGGCGACTGAGGTGCCCCGCGTGCCGCGCGGCTTTTCCCTTATCGAGCTTCTGGCTGCCCTGGCCATCGCCGCCGTGCTGGCCGCGCTGGCCGTGCCTGCCTACCGGCAGCATGCGTATCGCGTGCGCCGCATCGAAGGCAAGGAGCTGCTGCTGCGCATCGCCCAGGCGCAGGAGCGCTACTACGCCAGCTATGGCCGTTACGGCGCGCTGGCCGAACTGGGTTTTGCGGAGCCTGTGCCATCCGTGCGTGGGCACTACCTGGCCAGGCTGAGCCTGGGCTCGGGCGGGAGCATGCAGTCCTTTATGGCGACGGCACAGCCGGTGCGGGTCCAGAAGGACGATCACTGCGGCGCGCTGGCCATCGACGACACCGGCCGGAAACTCCCGGAGGCCGGCGACGCTGCGGCAAACGGAAATGGCGCCTGCTGGTGACGGCGTGCGGCGGCGTCCCGCCGGCACGCCGCCGGTGACTTACTGCCGCGGACAATCGTCGACGCCCACGACATGCGGGCAGAAGCTCGCCGTGGCATTGGCCCTTGCACCGACCAGGTCGGTATAGCCGCGTCCCTTTTCGACGAGGTAGAACGAGTCGACATAGTCGTTGTTGTCGGTGAGCAGGGATTTGGGCAGCGCGCCGAGAATGGCCTCGCCGATGGCCGAGACGGCGGCAGCCGCCGGCTTGGGTACAGGTACCTTGTTTATGAGGGCGCCAAGGATTTTCGAGACGAGTTCCGCGTAATTGAGGTCGTCCTGATCGCGCTCGAACAGCTGTACGTTGGCTACCCCGGCACCGTAGTTGGCCCAGGACACCATGTCCTGGTATGGCTTGTAAGTCGTTTTGTCGTAGTCCAGGTACTTCATGTCCTTCACTTCGACCTGCGGCTCTGCCTTGCCTTGTTTTATGCCGGACACGATGGCGAAGATCTCCGCCTTGCCCTTGATCCAGGGTTCCTCGTCGTTATTGAGGTGGATCTTGGTCAGCACGGTCAGTTGGGCGCCTTCCTCGGCAGCATCGGTATGGCGTGTCTGCAGATTCGCCTGTCGGAGCGCGTCGTTCATGAGCATGACACCGGCGCGCACCGATTCCTGGCTGTCCAGGTCCAGAACCAGCACGGGGATCGCGGGTGGCGTCTGCGCATCCAGGTCGTGGCGCTTGCCGCTGGCATCGAAGGCCGGCACCGATGTCCAATGCCGGTCGTCGCCGGCGGGTTCCACGGCGACCAGAAGGTCACCCAGTTCCGAGGGCAATCGGCCCGCGGCATGACTGGGCAGATGTATGCGCAGGCGCAGTATGCCTTCGGACCAGCCATTGAGCCCTTTCGCCGCGGTGAGCTTGCGGTTGGCGTCGTCGATCCGGGAGATTTCCCCGCTCTGGCCCAGGTTTGCGGTCAGGGCATGCAGGGAGATGCCTTCGCGCTCGCCTGCGCCAGCCTGCGCGGCGAACAAACGCGACGCGGCTTGGGAGAAGTTCGGATCCTGCAGTTGTTTAGCGATGGTCTTTGCGGTGTCTTCCTTGATCTGCTGGATGGTTTGCGTATCCGCAGCATGAAGCGAGAGCGGAATGGTCACGGCCAGCAACGCGACCCAAAGTCTGGTTCTGGTGATCATGGCGTCATTTCCTGGAGAGGCATGCGCGGTTTCCCGCGTGGTCCATGGTCGAGCGGCCGGCCCGATTCGGCTATCGCCTGTCCATCGGGATGCTGTACCCCATGGAGTGGATCCGATCCGGCCGCCGCGTGGAAAGCCGCGCATCACTGCGCTACCAGCCGCTCCCGCAAGCCCGAATGCCGCAGCGTCAAACGCTGCGCGGCAGTCTCCACCACCCGCTCCCCGCCCACCAGCATGAAGCGCCGCCGCGCACGCGTGATCCCGGTATACAAAAGTTCGCGGGTAAGAATCCCGCTGTCCTGCGCCGGCAGCACCAGGGCGGTGGAATCGAACTCCGATCCCTGCGATTTGTGCACGGTCATCGCATAGACCGTTTCCAGCTCGCCCAGCCGCGACGGCAACACGAAGCGCACGCGCGCGCCGTCCGGTCCTTCCGACGGGCCTGCCGCGGCAAAGGCCACGCGCAGGCGCGGCACGCCGTCCTCGCCGGGCATCGCCAGCGCCACGCCGACGTCGCCGTTCATCAGGCCCAGGTTGTAGTCGTTGCGCGTGACCAGCACCGGCCGCCCTTCGTACCAGACGTGGACCGGATCGATCAGCCGCGCGCGGCCCAGGATGTCCTCGATCTGCCGGTTCAGCCCTTCGGTGCCGTAGTCGCCGCGCCGCAGCGCGCACAGCAGCTGGAAGCGGCCGAAGGCATCGAGCACGCGATGCGCCCAATCCTCGTGCGCGGCCTCGCCCGCACCGGTCGCGGGGCGTTCGCGCCGCAGCAATTCGAGATAGTGGCGATAACCCTGCGGCGCCTGGTCGTCCGCCGCGAAGCGCTCGCCGCCGCCGTGCAGCACCAGTTCGGCGAGGTCGGCCTGGCCAGCCGCATGCGCCATCCACGCGATGTCCGTCCGCGGCGCCGCCAGCAGCGCGCGCAGCGCGGACATGTCGCCCGCATTCACCGCCTGCGCCAGCCGCCCGATGCCGCTGTCCGCGCCGAAGCGATGGCTGTGGCGCAGCATCACCACCTGCTGGTCGAGCGGCTGGGCATCGGCCGCGGTCCACGCGCCGACGTCGTCGCCGGATACGCCATGCAGCCACGCGGCCGTGTCCTGTGAGTAATGCCCCGCCTCGGCGCGCCGGCACAGATCGCCCAGCACCGCGCCGGCTTCCACCGACGACAGCTGGTCCTTGTCGCCCAGCAGCACCAGCCGCGCCGACGGCGGCAGCGCGGCAAGCACGGCGGACATCATTTCCAGGTCGACCATCGAGGCTTCGTCGATCACCAGCACGTCCAGCGGCAGCGGATGCGCCGCGCCGTGGCGGAAGCGGCGCGTGTCCGGGCGCGCGCCGAGCAGGCGGTGCAGCGTGTCCACTTGCGCCGGAATGGCCGCGCGCGCCGCTTCGTCCACGTCCAGCCGCGCCAGCTGGCCCTGGATCGAAGCCTGCAGGCGCGCCGCGGCCTTGCCGGTCGGCGCGGCCAGGCGGATGCGCAGCGGCCGCTCGCCGGCGCGCAGGCGCAGCGTCTGCAGCAGGCCGAGCAGGCGCACCACGGTGGTGGTCTTGCCCGTACCGGGGCCACCGGTGATGACGGTAAAGGCGCCGCGCGCAGCCAGCGCGCAGGCGATGCGCGGCCAGTCGGGCGAGGCTTCGCCGGGAAACAGGCGCGCCAGCTGCTGGCGCAGATGCGCCGGCGCGGCGTGCGCTTGCGCCAGCCGTGCGCGGATCGCCTCGGCCACCTGGCGCTCGTGGTTCCAGTAGCGGCGCAGATACAGGCGCGTGCCTTCCAGTACCAGGGGCGTGGCGTCGCTGCCGGCGCCGATCCACGCCGGTACGCGCTGTTCGCCGAGCACGTTCGCCACCGCCTCGCGCCACGGCGCGGGCCAGGCCTGCTCTTCGGCCAGCGGCTGCCACAGCGACAGATCCAGGCACAGATGCCCGTCCGCCACGCGCCGGCTGAGCAGCGCGGCGAGCAGCAGCCAGGCGCCGTCGGCCTGTGCATCCAGTTCGGCGAGGAAGCGCGCGAACGCCACGTCCAGCGCCCGCAGGCGCTGCTGCTCCTCGGCGGCGAACAAGGGAATAAGGCGCTGATCAGGCGGCATCGGCGCGGCCTCCCTCGGCGAACAGCCGGTCCATCGCCTCGACCAGGCGCAGCGGCAGGCGCTCGTAGTGCACACCATGGCCTTCGCCATCGAGGCCGCGCAGATACAGATAGAGCACGCCGCCGACATGCCGCTCGTAGTCGTAGTCCGGCAGGCGCGCGCGCAGCTGGCGGTGCAGGGCCAGGGTGTAGATCGCGTACTGCAGGTCGTAGCGCTCGCGCAGCACCGAATCGCGCACCGCCTCGGCGGTGTAGGCCCCGGCGTCCGCGCCCAGCCAGTTGGATTTGTAGTCGACCACGTAATAGCGGCCGCCATGCTCGAACAGCAGATCGATAAAACCCTTGAGCATGCCGTTGAGCCGGTCGTACAGCAGCGGCATGCGCGGACGTCCGTCCAGCGTGCCGGCGGTGACCAGGCGGTCCAGCGCCCGCGTATCCACCTCGCGCACGGCAAACCAGAATTCCAGCTCGGCGCGGTAGCGCGCCGGGTCGGCGAGCTCCGCCAGGGCCACGGCATGTCCATCGCCCAGCGGCAGCGGCGTGCGCAGCAGCGCCGGCACCCACTGCGCCAGCAGCGCGGCCTGCGCCTGCCAGCCGTGGCGCTGCACGCGGCGCGCGATCAGCTCGGCCAGCGGCCGCGGGTCGGCGGCGGTTTCGGCAAAACCCTGCTCGGCCGCCCATTCCAGCAGGTCGTGCAGGAAGGTGCCGGCCACCGCGCCGCGCGGGAAGGCGTGGATGCCGCTGCCTTGCGCGTCGGCCACCGGCGCGGGCTTTTCCGCGCCGGCCTCGGCGAGCACGTCCTGCGCCGGCGTTTCGGGCGCGGCCGGCGCGTCGCCGGAGATCTGCACGCCGATGCTCTCGTCGTACTTCAGCGCGCTGTAGCTGGCGATCCACCAGCGTTCGCCGGGACGGCCGGCATACGTCCGGGCCGGTCGCGTGTCTTCGCGTTCGTGCGGCGCGGGTGGCGCGATGCGCGGCTGCGGCACGTCCGGCAGCGCATCCACGGCGATGGCGGTCTCGCCGCCGCGCAGCGCCAGCAGCGCGGGCAGCAGATCGGAAGCGTCGATCGCCGTGCCGCCCGCCAGCAGATAGCCGAACGCGGACTTGTGCAGCGATGAGGCCTTGGCATTGCCCACGCTCACGCTGGCCACGCCCACCCAGCACGCATAGCGCGCACGGGTCAGCGCCACGTAGAGCAGGCGCAGGTCTTCCTGCAGGCGTTCGCGTTCGGCCTGGCTCCAGGCCGCGTCGTCCGGTTCCAGGTCCATATGCGGCTGGCCGCCGCCGTCGTGCCAGACGAACAGGTCGTCGCGTTTCACCTCGCGCGCGGCACAGGCGAACGGCAGCAGCACCAGGGGATATTCCAGGCCCTTGGACTTGTGCACCGTCACCACCTTGACCAGTTCGGCCTCGCTCTCCAGCCGCACGATCTGTTCCTCGGCGGCCTCGGCCAGGCCTTCGCGCGCCTCGGCGATCTGTTCGGCCAGATAGCGGATCAGCGCATGCTCGCCGTCCAGCGCGGCGGCCGCCTGCTGCAGCAGTTCGGCCAGGTGCAGCAGGTTGGTCAGCGCACGCTCGCCGCCGTCGTATGCCAGCAGGCGCGCGGGCAGGTCGAAGGCGTGCAGCAGGTCGTGCAGCATGGCCAGCACGCCGTGGCGGCGCCAGGTCTGCTGCAGTTCGCGCAGGCGTTCGCCGCAGGCTTCCCACCAGCGCTCGTCGGTATTGAGGCGGTCCAGTTCGGCGTCGCCGCGGTCCAGGCTGCGCGTGGCCAGCGCGGCGCGCATGGCGCGGTCGGAGCCCGGTTCCGCGCAGGCCTTCAGCCACAGCAGCAGGTCGGCCGCCTCGGGCGAGCTGAATACCGAGTCGCGATCGGACAGGTACACGCTGCGCAGCCCGGTGTCGCGCAAAGCCGCGCGCACCAGCGCCGCCTCGCGACCGCTGCGCACCAGGATGGCGACGTCGCCCGGCGCCAGCGGCAGCAGCAGGCCATCGGGCGTGGCGAAGCCGCAGCGGCCTTCGCGCGCCGCATCGAACAGGCCGGCCAGCCATGCGGCCGCCTGTTCCGCCATGCGCTGGCGATACGCGGTGCTGCCCACGTTGCGGCCTTCGTCCAGCACCGCCAGCTGCAAGGCCGGCAAGGGTTCGCCGTCGAGCACCAGGGTCGCTTCGCGGCCGCGCGCGGCGACCGGATGGAACGGCAGCCCGCGCTCGCCGCGGCCGAACGCGAACGCGCCTTCGGCGTGGCGGTCGCCTTGTTCGAATACGCGGTTCACCGCGGCGACCAGCGCGGCGGTGGAACGATGGTTGGTGCCCAGCGTCCATACCGGCGGCGCGGCCGCGGCGCGCGCCTGCAGATAGGTATGGATATCGGCGCCGCGGAAGGCATAGATCGCCTGCTTGGGATCGCCGATCAGCAGCAGGCCCAGCTCCGCGCGGTCCGCATACAGGCGATGGAAGATGCGCCACTGCAGCGGGTCGGTGTCCTGGAACTCGTCGATCAGCGCCACCGGATACTGCGCGGCGATGGTACCGGCCAGCCGTTCGCCGGCCGGGCCGTGCAGGGCTTCGTCCAGGCGGCGCAGCATGTCGTCGAAGCCGAGCAGGGCGCGGCGGCGCTTGGCCAGGTCGATGCGTTCGGCCACGCGCGGCACGGCATGGGCGAGGATCAGTGGACGGGCAAGGTCGAGTTCGGCGGCGCTGGCCAGCAGCTCGTCGATCGCGGCGAACGCAGCGTGCGCGGGTGCCGTGCGGTTCTTGTTGGCCGCGCCGTCCAGCCGCGACTGCGCATACCGCGCCAGCAGCTTGTCGTCGGCCTCGCCGCCGCCGGCCCAGGCGCGCAAGGCCGCCAGGTCCTGCGGCAGGCGCTCGGCCGGATAGCTGCGGCCGTTCAGCGCCTTCTCGCGCAGGGCATCGTCCAGCTGGCGCTCGATGCCATCGAGATCCGCCAGCCACAAGCTGCGCGCGCGCTGCATCGCCGCCTGCGCACGCGCCAGCGGCGCTTCCAGGATCGCGCGCACGTCCGCCGTCTGCGGCAGCGGCTGCCCGTGCAGGCGCAGGTTGGCCACCGGCTGGCGCAGCAGCGGGCGCAGGCTCTGCTGCAGTTCGCGCGGGTCGCTCCACCAGCGCGCCAGCAGCGCGGCGGCAGCGCGGCCCAGCGGCAGGCATTGCAGGCGCCAGTAGTCGCGCACCGCCTCGGCGAGCAGGTCGCCGTCGTCGGTCTGGATGTCCTGCACGAACGGATGGCCGCTGTCGAACGCGTGCTGCGCCAGCATGCGCTGAGCCCAGCCGTGGATGGTGTGCACGGCGGCTTCGTCCATCCATTGCGCGGCCAGTTCGAGCTGGCGCGCGGCGGCGGCGCGCGCGTCCGCCTCCGGATATTCGGCGAGCAGCGCGGCGAGGAATTCGTCCGCTGCCTTCTGCGCGCGGAACACCGCGGCCGCTTCGGTCAGCCGCGCGCGGATGCGGTCGCGCAGCTCCGCCGTGGCGGCCTTGGTAAAGGTCAGCACCAGGATCTGCGCCGGCAGCAGCGGCGCGGCGGTGCCGTGGCCGAGCACCAGGCGCAGGTACAGCGCGGCGATGGTCCAGGTCTTGCCGGTGCCGGCGCTGGCTTCGATCAGGCGCACGCCATGCAGCGGCAGGCGCAGCGGATCGAGCGTCATGGAGGCCGGCGGCTGCACCGCGCTCATGCGCCGTCCTCCCAGCGCACGTTCTGCGCCATCGCGCGGTACAGCGGCAGCCAGTGTTCGAAGCCGGCGTCGTGCATGGCTTCGAAGGCGGGCCAGGCGCGCTGCAGATAAGCGTCTTCGTCCACTTCGGCAAAGCGCTGGCCGCTGTCGTCGCGGTCGTAGCACTGGCGCGCGGCGGCCGCGGCGTCGCGGCCTTCGTGTTCGGCCTGCAGCCAGGCGAAGGCGGTCTTGCGCGCGACCGGCAGCGGCGCGCGCATGCCGTGGCGCAGCGCATCGAGCAGGGCATCGAGCAGGGCGCGCGCCTGCGGCGGGTCCAGCGCAGGGAAATACGGCTGCGCATCCGCCGCGACCACGCGCGTCTCCACCCGCAGCCCGCCCGCGTGGGCGAACAGGTGCGCGACCCAGGCGGCCACGAGCTTGTCCGGGCGGCGTCCGCGCGGGCGTGCCAGCAGCGGGCCCTGGATCAGTTCGAGCCGCACGAAGTCGATGCCTGCCTGGGTTGATCCGGGCCGGCGCAGATCGGACAGCCAGTCCTCCAGCACCAGCCCATGCGCTTCGTGGCGCAGCTCGAACTTGTCATCCACCCGCGGCCAGCGCCGGTCGGCGGCATGCCAGTGCGCGGCGAGCACGCCGGCTTCGGCGGCGATCTTGTCCTGCCACAGTTCGCCGAAGCCGCCGGTGGGCAGGCGGCCCTGCTGGGCCAGCCGCTGCACGGCGTCGTTGACGGCTTGCGGCGCACGGTCGCCATCGGCGACCAGCGCCGCCTGCAGCACGCCGAGAATCGCCTGGTAGCGCTCCAGTCCGTCGAGCGCGAACGGCTCGTCGTCCAGCGTGTCGGCTTCCTCGCCGCCGAAATGCACCTTCAGGCGCTGGTTGAAGAAGTGGCGCACGGGGCGGGCCAGGAAGCCTTGCAGTGCATCCAGTGCGATGGGGGCTTCCGGCAGCCACGGCGCCAGCGGTCCGGTTTCCGCCGCCCGCCCGTCGAGCGCGTGCGCGCGCTGCCATTCGTGCGCATAGGTAAACAGGGCCGGGTCGCCGTCCGCGCCGAAGTAGCGCCGGCTGAACGGCTGCAGCGGGTATTCGGTGGTGAGTGCATCCAGCAGTTCGCCATCCGCCGCCTGCCAGCCGCCCGCGAGGTAGTCGCGCAGCTGGCCGACCAGCACCGACGGCGGCAGCACCGCGTTGTCGCGCACGCTGCGGCCGACCCAGCTCACGTGCAGGGTGTCGCGCGCGGACAGCAGCGCTTCCAGGAACAGATAGCGGTCGTCCTCGCGGCGCGAGCGGTCGCCGGGCATGGCCTGGCCCGGCTGCGCCATCAGGTCGAAGTCGGCCGGCGCCTGCTGGCGCGGGTAGTCGCCGTCGTTCATGCCGAGCAGGCAGACCACGCGGAACGGAATCGCGCGCATCGGCATCAGCGTGCCGAAGCCCACCGCGCCGCCCATGAAGCGCTGCGACAGGCGGCTGGCGTCGATGCTTTCCAGCCAGTGCTCGCGCACGATCTCCAGCGGCAGCGGTTCGTCCAGCGCCGCTTCGGCGCAGGCTTCCAGCCAGGCGTCCAAGGCTTCGTCGAGGCGGCGCAGGCGGTCGCCGTCGGTGTGGTCCGCGCTGTCGAAGAAGGCGGCGAGCAGGTCGCGCAGGCGCGCCGCCCAGACGGCCGGCGCGGCGGGCGCGCGCAGCGCGTGCCAGTGCAGTTCGAGCTGGTCGAGCAGGCGGCTGAGCGGACCGAGCAGGCTGGCGTCGAGGCCGCCGACTTCGCCGTAGGGCGCCATCTCCGCCCAGGTGTCGCCGTGTCCCACCGCATAGCCGAGCAGCAGCCGGCGCATGCCGAAGGCCCAGCTGTTCTGCGCCTGCGGCGGCAGGCCCAGGCTTTCCTTCTGCGCGCCGTCCAGGCCCCAGCGGATGCCGGCGCCTTCGATCCAGCGGCGCAGGGTGGGCAGGCCGGTTTCGTCGAGGCCGAAGCGCTGGCGCAGCGCGGGCACCTCGAGCAGGTCGAGGATGTCGCTCACCGTGAAGCGCGACTCCGGCAGCGACAGCAGATGTTCCAGCGCCACCAGCAGCGGCGCGGCGCCGCGGTCCGGCTGGTCGGCGACGGCATAGGGCAGGTAGCGCGGATCGTCCGGCGGGATGCGCCCGAACACCGCCTGCACGTGCGGCGCGTAGCTCTGGATGTCCGGCACCATCACGATCACGTCGCGCGGCGCGAGAGGGCGGCCGTCGCGCTGGGCCTGCTCGAACAGCGCCAGCAGGCGGTCGTGCAGAATCTCCACCTCGCGCTGCGCGTTGTGCGCGACGTGGAAGCTGAGCGAGCCGTCGCCCGCGCGCCAGGTTTGCCGCTGCGCCGGGTCGGCGGGCAGCGGTTCCAGGTCGAGCACGGCCTGCTGCACCTGGTGCAGCAGGGTGTCGCGGCCGGGGTCTTCGAACAGGTCGATGCTCGAACCCCAGGAAGCGAAGCGGCGGCGATAGCGCTCGGGCTGGTCGAAGCTGTCGAGCAGGCGGATGTAATCGCGCCCCTGCCTGCCCCAGGCGGCCAGCAGCGGGTTGGCATGCAGATGCAGTTCTTCATAGCGCGGCTGTTCGGGCAGGCCGGGCTTGCCCGGCTGGCGGCGGCGTTCGCCGCGCAGCAGCTCGCGGTCTTCGATGATGTCGGCCCAGTAGTGGCGGCAGGGATTGGCCACCATCAGCAGCACCTGGCTGTGCCGCGCCAGCGCGGTGAGCGCTTCCAGCGTCTGCAGCGGCAGCGAGGAGATGCCGAACACCACGATGCGCCGCGGCAGCCGCGCGGGCCGTTCGGCCAGCGCCTGCGCGCGCGCGAGGAAGGCGGCGTGCACGGCGGCGCGGTGGCTGTGGCGGAACTCGCCGCCGACGTCGTCCAGCAGCAGGCGCCACAGCTGCGCCTGCCAGCGCTGGCCCGGCGGCAGCGGCGCGTGCCGGCCGCGCCAGTCGTCGTACAGCGCGTCGACGCCGCGTTCCCAGTCGGCCAGCCAATGCGCGCGATAAACCTGGTACTGGTCGAACAGGTCGGCGATGCGCGCGGCCAGTTGATGGCGCTTGCGCCAGTCCGGCTGCTCGCCGAGGAAGTCGCGCAGCGGGCGGAAGTCGGCGTCGTCCAGATGCCGCGGGATCAGCCGCAGCAGCCGCCAGGCCAGGCGCGACTTGTCGAACGGCGAGGTGGGCGGCACCGCATCGCGGCCGAGCACGGCGCGATAGGCCTCCCATAGAAAGCGTCCCGGCAACTGCACCTGCACCGCGGCGCTGATGCCCAGGCCGCCTTCCTGCGGCGGCCGCGCCAGCGCCAGCTTCAGCCACTGCGCGATGCCGTTGCTCTGCACCAGCATCAGTTCGTCTTCCAGCGGGCGCAGCGGCGTGCGCTGGATCCAGGCGGTGAGCAGGTCGCGCAGATCTTCCAGGCGGTTGCCATGGATGACCATCAGGCCCGGTTCGATCGGCACGTCGAGGGGCAGGGCCAGGGAAGAGGTCATGCGGGAATTGTGGCGGACATCGGCGCGGCGGGCGAGTGGCGGCGGCGTGCCGTGGCGGCGTGCCCTGAAACGAACATCGCCGCATGCGGTGAGCATGCGGCGATGGGTGTTGCGGGTGAAGCTTGGCAGTGGGCCCACGCGTATTCGAGCGCGGGTGGTGCATTGTGCGCCAACGTACGTGGTCGGTGTCAACTACTTTAGTTGCGCAAGCGGTGGGCGACAGTGGCGGTTGCGGATGCCGTTGCGCGTGTGCGGTGCATGCGCGCGACGGCATTCATGATCAGAACGTGTAGCGCGCACGCCCATACCAATACGCGCCGTTGACGCCGATCGGCGAGATCACGTCGTAAGGAAAATTGCCGGCGTAATTGATGTCGCTGTTGGAGCGCGTGGGGTACTGGTTGGTGAGGTTGTAGCCGCCCAGCGCCAGGCTGAAGCGCCCGGTCACGTGCAGCTCCGCTTCGGCATCCAGCTGCCAGCGCGCGGCATAGACCTGGCGTGGTTCGAAGCCGCCGCCGAAGTCGAATACGCGCACCGTCGAGCCTTGCCGCGTGACGCGGCCGAGCAGGGACCAGCGCCGGTTGCTCCAGTTGGCGCTGAACGAACCGCGCTGGCGCGGCGCGGCGTCGGTGAGGGTGTTGCGCTCCTCGTCGCCGAACAGCACGTTGCCGGCGCCGGTCGCCGCCAGTTCCGGCGGCGTGGCGCGCACGCCGCGGATGTCGGTGTGGTTGCGGCTGTAGGCGAGGGTGAGCAGCAGCCGGCCGCCGGCCCAGGGCGTGCGGTAGTTGCCGACCAGCTCGGCGCCGCGCGTGCGGGTGTCCACCGCATTGGTGAAGAAGGCCACGCTTTGCACGCCGGGGACGCCGAAGTGCTGCAGGATGTAGTCCTCCAGGCCGGCGCTGTCGATGGTTTCCGACAGGGTGACGCGGTCGTCGATGCTGATCTGGTACGCGTCGAGGCTGAAGTCGAAGTGCTCGCCGAGCTGGCCGGTCAGCCCGAGGCTGAAGTTGCGCGACTTCTCCGGCTTCAGCGCCTGCGCACCCAGGCCGCGCGCGAGCGGGTTGTTCACCGACAGGATGCGGCCGGTGACCAGCTTGCCGTCGGCGCCGTAGCCGCTGGTGGTGGACTCGAAACCGATCTGGCTGAGCGAGGGGGCGCGGAAGTTGTTGGAGGCCGCGCCGCGCAGCGCGAAGCCCGGGGCGAATTCCCAGCGCGTGCTGAGCTTGCCGCTCCAGTTGCCGCCGAAGTCGCTGTAGTGTTCGTAGCGCGCGGCGGCGTCGGCAAAGAAATGGTCGGTGATGTCGCTGGACACTTCCGCGTAAGCCGCGCCGACGTTGCGCGACAGCCGCGCCGCATCCTGCGGTTGCAGGCCGCCGCCGGCCTGTGCTCCGACCGGTGCGTCGAGATAGGGGCCGACCGCGTACGAGGCCGGATCGCCGGGCAGGGTGCGGAACTGCTCGTGGCGGTATTCGCCGCCCAGCGACACGGTGACGTAGCGGCTGCCGGCGGCGAACTCGCGGTTGGCGTCCAGGTTGGCGCTGCCCTGATTGAAGCGGTAACTGCCGATATGGAACGAGGTGGGGCTGGCGGGGCCGAGCGAGGCGTTGAGCGAATCGCGCAGGTCGTAGTCGAAGGCATTGCTGCCCCAGTTGAGGCTGCCGTCGAGATGCCAGTCGGCCAGCGTGCCGCGGATGCCGGCGGCGGTCTGCACGTCGCGGTTACTGCCGACCGATTCGGGGCGGTAGCCGTCGGGGTAGATCGAGGTCACATTCGCGCTGCTGTCCGGATAGCGGAAATAGTTGTCGCCGATGGTGTGGCGCTGGGTGTAGGTGCCGAACCAGTACAGCCGGGCGTTATCGCCCAGCGGCAGTTCGCTGTTGAGCCAGCCGCTGTAGTTCTCCGACTTCGGATCGCCCGCCGCATAGTTGCGCCGCCCGCGCAGCGCCAGGTTGGCGGGCGTGGGATCGGCCAGCCAGTCCGGCACGGTGTCGAGGCCCGCGCGGTTGGTGGCGTCGTGGTGGCCGGCCTCGATGCCGGCGCGGAAGAAGCCGGTGCCGGCCAGCCGCGTGCCGAACTTGGCGGTGCCGTAGCTGCTGTTGCCGTCGGTGATGGTGCGGTCGGCGGGGCTGAAGCGGGTGTGGTTGGCGCCGTAGCTGCCGGTGACTTCGCCGCCTCCGGGCGCGTCGTCCAGGATGATGTTGACCACGCCGGCGATGGCGTCCGAACCGTATTGCGCGCCGGCGCCGTCGCGCAGCACTTCCACCCGCTTGATCGCGCTGATCGGGATGGCGTTGAAATCCACCGGCGTGGTGCCGCGCCCGATCTTGGTATCGCTGTTGACCAGGGCCGAGGTGTGGAAGCGCTTGCCGTTGACCAGCACCAGCACCTGGTCGGGCGACAGTCCGCGCAGCTGCGCGGCGCGCACGTGGTCTGAGCCGCCGGAATTGGACTGGCGCGGGAAATTGAACGAAGGCAGCAGGTTGGCCAGTGCCTGGCCCAGTTCGCCGTTGACCGCGCCGGCGGCGCGCAGGTCGTCCTGGCTCAGCACGTCCACGGGTACCGGCGATTCCAGTGCGGTGCGGCTGCTGGCGCGCACGCCGGTGACCACGACCTGGTCCAGCGTGCGCGGCGCGGCGTTGCCGGCCTGCTGGGCCTGCGCGTGGACGGCGGACGCGGCGAGCAGCAGCGCGGTGGACAGGAAGGTACGGCGATACGTGCGGGAAACGATGGACATGCGGATTCCTTGCAGCGGGCAGCAGCGGGGCGCGCCGCATGGGGATGCGGCGTCGAAGGTCTTGTCTGGAAGGCGCTGGATCAGCGCGTCGCGAAAAAAATCAGCGACAGCAACATCGCCGCATTCGGGCGGTACGCGGCAAGCGGCGTTGTCCGGCGGTCGTGATGGTCACGGCGAGGTTCGCGAAGATAGGGAAGGGCGCGGTGCTCCCGCGCCGTCCGGCATTTGTTGCATTGCGCAAGGTTCATGTCAATACTTCGTCACGAAACTTTCCGGGCGTACGACGGTTTATCCGTCTGGACGTCCAAACGACGACAGGGAATCCCTATGCAATTTCAGCGTGCGCTGGCGGCGGTGCTGGCTTTTGGCCTGGTGGCGGGTTGCGCCACGCAACCGCAGGCCACGGCCGGTGCGACCCTGCAGGGCGACCATGCGCATCCGGCTGCGACTCAGGGCTGGGTGGAGACGCGGCTGTATTTCGGCCTGGGGCTGGCGGACCAGCCGGGCAACGGCGTGAGCGAGCAGGCCTGGCGCGAGTTCCTCGATCGCGAAGTGACGCCGCGCTTTCCCGACGGGCTGAGCGTGATCGACGTCTACGGCCAGTGGCAGGGCAAGCAGCAGAGCACGCCCGAGCGGCTGCGCTCCAAGCAGCTGGTGATCGATTATCCGGACACGGCCGAGAACCGCGCCAAGGTCGAGGCGATCCGCGCGGCGTGGAAGCAGCGCACGGGCGATCAGTCGGTGCTGCGGGTGACGCAGCCGGCGGATGTGTCGTTCTAATCAGCGCATCAGGACATCACTTTGAACAACACCGCGACACGCCGCTGGCTGACGCCCGGCGACCTCAATGGTTTCCTCGGCCTGGTGGTGGACAACCTGTCCATCATGGCCTTCCTCGCCACCGCGTTGATCGGCATCTTCGGGTTCCCCGCCGACATCGTGTTCCTGCGCATGTTTCCCGGCACCGCGCTGGGCGTGCTGCTGGGCAATCTCGCCTATACCGCCATGGCGCGCCGGCTGGCCGCGCGGGTGGGCCGCGACGACGTGACCGCGATGCCGCTGGGCCTGGACGCGCCGACCAGCATCGGCATGGCCCTGCTGGTGCTCGGCCCGGCCTTCGTGCATTTCAAGCAGGGCGGCATGGACGAAGCGGCTGCCGCGCAGGCCACCTGGGAACTGGGCATGGCCTCGCTGGTGGTGATGGGCGTGCTGAAGTTCGTGCTGTCGTTCTTCGGCGGCGCAGTGCAGCGGCATGTGCCGCGCGCGGGGCTGCTCGGCTCGATCGCCGGCATCGCCCTGGTGCTGATGGGCTTCCTGCCGCTGGTGGAAATCATGAAAGTGCCGCTGGTCGGTTTCGCCGGCCTTGGCGTGGTGCTGTACGCGCTGGTGGCGAAAGGGCGGTTGCCGTTCGGCGTGCCGGGCGTGCTGGCGGCGGTGGCGATCGGCGCGGCGCTGTACTACGTGCTGGGGCCGCTGGGCTGGCTGGGCAGCGGCTATCACGCGCCGGCCGGATGGACCTGGCGCTTCGCGCTGCCGCTGCCGACGCTGAAGTGGCTGGACGGCATCGCCTACACCGTGCCGTACCTGCCGCTGATCCTGCCGTTCGGCCTGCTGATGGTGGTGGGCGGCATCAACGTCACCGAAAGCGCGCGCGCGGCCGGCGACGAATACCGCACCCGCGACATCCTGCTGGTGGAAGCGCTGGCCACCCTGGTCGCCGGTTTCTGCGGCGGCGTGGCGCAGACCACGCCGTACATCGGCCAGCCTTCGTACAAGGCGATGGGCGCGCGCAGCGGCTATACGCTGCTGACCGGCATCGTGATCGGGCTGGGCGGCGTGTTCGGCTATCTGTCCAACCTGGTGGAGCTGGTGCCGCTGTCGGTGCTGGCGCCGATCCTGGTGTTCGTGGCGATCGGCATCACCGTGCAGGCGTTCGAAGCCACGCCGATGCGCTATGCGGCCGCGGTGGTGTTCAGTTTCTTTCCGGCGATCGCGCGGATGGTGACGATCAAGCTGAGCGACCCGACTTACGTCTCGCCGCAGCATTTCGGCGAACTGTTCAGCCAGCAGGGGCACGGCATCGCGGAGCTGGCGGTGATCACCATCCTGGGCAACGGCTTCATCATCACCTCGATGGTGTGGGCCAGCTTCGTGGTGGCGATGATCGACGGCAAGAGCGGGCGCGCGGCGCTGATCCTGCTGCTCGGCGCCGGCCTGGCCTTGTTCGGCTTGATCCATTCGGTGGATCCGGCGGGCGGCGTGTATCTGCCCTGGCTGCTCGATGCCGGCGCGCGCGCGCTGGTGTGGCAGTTCGCCGGGGCTTATGCGGTGCTGGCGGCGGTACTGCTGCTGCTCAGCCTGCAGCGTTCGAAGCCATCGGCCATATGACATAGACCGCATGGCCGAAGTCCGCCACCGGAGACCCGTCAACGGCGGGTCTTTTTTTGCGTTCTGCATCACACGCGCGCGAGACGCAAGGAACCCAGGTCCGCACGGCGCAACTCATTGCGTCCGGAAATCGCTAGCCTAGGCACCGGAACGCATCTCTGCGGGCGTATCCTGGCAGGGACTGCCGCGCCGCAAGGCGAAGGGGACGGGATACCCGGCGGTCCGGTCAGAACGTTTTGCTCAAGGGGACATCGATGCTGCTCAATAACGCCGGACTGGTGGTGGACGACCGTGTCGTGCTGGCACCCGGTGAGCCTTGGGATATTTTCTTCTTCGTCGGCGAAATCGTCGAAGGCGCGCGCCAGGGGCATTTCGCCGGTGCCTATGCATCGATGCCCTATGTGATGCGCAAGCACGGGCTGGACTGCGCCAGGGCCATCCTGGCCAGGCGCCTGCCTTGGCGCCGCGGCAAGGCAGGCATCCGCTTCGTGGTCGCGCGCAAGGCGGGGCAGGTCCTGGGCGCGATGCTGCTGAAGGACGTGAGCCTCGACGACGGCGCACCCGCCGTGCTGCTCGAATACCTGGTAGTGGCGGAATCCGCGCGCCGTGCCGGCATCGGCCGCCTGCTGGTGGACTATGCGCTGCGCCGCGCGCCGGCCGGCGGCGTGGAATGCTTCTGCACCGACTTCTCGCGCGGCATGCAGCGCCTGCTCAAGCGGCAGGGTTTCGTGCGCACGCATCGCGCCAAGGAGATCCAGGTGAACCAGGACAGCCGGGTCGCGCTGCCGGCGCGGTTCCTCTGGAAACCCTGAAATAAAAAAGCCCGGCGCTGCCGGGCCTTTTTTATGGCATGCACGCCGATGCTCAGTCGCGCGCTTCGAGCGCCCGGTTCAGGCGCAGTGCGCCCAGCGTGCAGATCGCGCCGGACAGCAGGTACACCGTGACCGCGCCCAGGCCGAACTTGCTGGACAGGCCCAGCGCCACCAGCGGCGCGAAGGCGGCGCCGATCAGCCAGGCCACGTCGGCGGTGAGGGCCGCGCCGGTGTAGCGGAAGCGGATCGGGAAGTTCGAGGTCACCGTGCCGGCGGACTGGCCGTAGGACAGGCCGAGCAGGGCGAAGCCGATCAGGATGAAGGCGTCCTGCGCGGCGCGGCTGCCGCCGAGCAGCCAGGGCGCGAAGAAGCTGAACAGGCCGATCAGCGCGGCCAGCGTGCCCAGGGTGGTGCGGCGGCCGATGCGGTCGGCCACGAAGCCCGAGGCGATGGTGCCCAGGATGCCGACACCGGCGCCGACCACCTGGATCAGCAGCACCTGGTTGACCGACTGGGTCGAGCCCAGGCTGATCCACGACAGCGGGAACACCGTGACCAGATGGAACAGCGCATAGCTGGCCAGCGCGGCGAACGCGCCCAGGAAGATGTTGTAGTCCTGCTTGCGCAGCATCTCGAAGATGCCGATCGGTTCCAGCGCGCTTTCTTCCAGCGCCTGGGTGTACTCCTCGGTCACCACCAGGCGCAGGCGCGCGAACAGCGCCACCACGTTGATGGCGAAGGCCACGAAGAACGGATAGCGCCAGCCCCAGCTGAGGAAGTCTTCGCTGGACAGCTGGCTGTGCAGGAACAGGAACAGCCCGCTGGCCAGCATGAAGCCGATCGGCGCGCCGAGCTGGCCGAGCATGGCGTACCAGCCGCGGCGGCCCTTCGGCGTGTTCAGCGCCAGCAGCGAGGGCAGGCCGTCCCAGGAGCCGCCGAAGGCGATGCCCTGCAGCAGGCGGAAGAAGGCGAGCAGGGCGATCGCGCGCCAGCCCAGCGTGTCGAAGCCGGGCAGGAAGGCCATGCCCACGGTGGCGCTGCCCAGCAGGAACAGCGCGGCGGTGAGCTTGGTGCCGCGGCTCCAGCGGCGCTGGATGGTCATGAACAGGGCGGTGCCGAACGGGCGCGCCACGAAGGCCAGGGCGAACACCACGAAGGACAGCAGCAGGCCGTGCAGGCGGTCGCGGAACGGGAAGAACACCGACGGGAACACCAGCACCGAGGCGATGCCGAACACGAAGAAGTCGAAGTACTCGGAAGCGCGCCCGATCACCACGCCGACGGCGATCTCGCCGGGGGCGACCTGGGAGTGGCCGGGGGCGGGCCTGTCCTGGAGCGCGTCCTGGCGGGCCGTGTCCGGGGATCCGTGTTGGTCAAAAGTGCTCGACATGGCCATGCTTGAACTTGAGAACTGGGGTGGTTCGCGTAAGGATCGCACCGGCGGCGTTTAATCGCCATGAGACAAAGTGTCCTATTCCGCGGCGCAGCACGCGTAGGTTAACTTCCGGGTCTCTCCCCATGCTTCTGCTCCCCTTCCGGCCCATGTCCTCCAAGGCTCTCCGCGGACTGCTGCTCCCCGCCGTCCTGTTGCTGTCGGGCTGCCAGACCGTGCTCATGTCGCCGTCCGGCGACATGGCCGTCCAGCAGCGCGACATCATCCTGATCTCGCTGGTGCTGATGCTGCTCATCGTCGTACCGGTGATCGGCCTCACGCTGTTCTTCGCCTGGCGCTACCGCGCGTCCAACCAGAAAGCCACCTACAAGCCGGACTGGGACCACTCCACCGTGCTGGAGCTGCTGATCTGGTCGGCCCCGCTGCTGATCATCATCGCGCTGGGCGCGCTGACCTGGGTGAGCACGCACAAGCTCGATCCGTTCCGGCCGCTGGAGCGCATCGCCGCCGGCCGCGAAATTCCGGCCGGTGCCAAGCCGCTGGAAGTGGACGTGGTGGCGCTGGACTGGAAGTGGCTGTTCATTTATCCGGAGCAGGGCATCGCCACGGTGAACGAGCTGGCCGCGCCGGTCGACCGCCCGATCCAGTTCAAGATCACCGCCTCGACCGTGATGAACTCGTTCTTCATCCCCTCGCTGGCCGGCCAGATCTACGCCATGCCGGGCATGGAGACCAAGCTGCATGCGGTGATCAACAAGCCGGGCAGCTACGAGGGCATTTCGGCGAACTACAGCGGCGCCGGTTTCTCGGGCATGCACTTCAAGTTCCTGGGGCTCAGCGAAGGCGAGTTCGAGCAATGGGTGGCCAAGGCGAAGGATGGCGGCGCGCTCACCCGCGAAAGCTATCTGCAGCTGGAAAAGCCCAGCGAGAACGAACCCGTGCGCCGCTACGCCACGGTCGCGCCCGACCTGTATCCGGCCATCGTCAATCTGTGCGTCGCACCGGGTACGCCGTGCATGCACGAGACCATGGCAAAAGATGCGGCCCGCGCCGGCAAGCCGGCCGGCGAGCACGACATGCCGCACATGGAACACATGGAGCACTGATCGTGCGCCGTCCCGTCCGCCTTACGCATTGCGCCTTCCCGGGTGTCCAAGATGTCTGACCATCCCGATCTGACCAAACTGATCTTCGGCCGTCTCAGCTGGGACGCCATTCCGTTCCACGAGCCGATCCTGCTGGCCACCTTCGCCGCCGTGCTGGTCGGCGGCCTGGCGCTGCTCGCGGTGATCACCAAATACCGCCTGTGGGGTTATCTCTGGCGCGAATGGTTCACCAGCATCGATCACAAGAAGATCGGCATCATGTACATGGTGCTAGGCCTGGTGATGCTGCTGCGCGGCTTCGCCGACGCCATCATGATGCGCCTGCAGCAGGCGATCTCCTTCGGCGACAACCTCGGCTACCTGCCGCCGCATCACTACGACCAGGTCTTCACCGCCCACGGCGTGATCATGATCTTCTTCGTGGCGATGCCGATCGTCACCGGCCTGATGAACTACGTGGTGCCGCTGCAGATCGGCGCGCGCGACGTGGCCTTCCCCTTCCTCAACAACTTCAGCTTCTGGATGACCACCGCCGGCGCCGTGCTGGTGATGGCCTCGCTGTTCGTGGGCGAGTTCGCGCGCACCGGCTGGCTGGCCTATCCGCCGCTGTCGGGCATCCTGGCCAGTCCGGATGTGGGCGTGGACTACTACATATGGTCCCTGCAGATAGCCGGTGTCGGCACCTTGCTGTCGGGCGTGAACCTGCTGGTGACCATCATCAAGATGCGCGCGCCGGGCATGAAGCTGATGCAGATGCCGGTGTTCACCTGGACCGCGCTGTGCACCAACGTGCTGATCATCGCCGCCTTCCCGGTGCTGACCGCGGTGCTGGCGCTGCTGTCGATGGACCGTTACCTCGGCACCCACATGTTCACCAACGAGCTTGGCGGCAACGCCATGATGTACGTGAACCTGATCTGGATCTGGGGCCATCCGGAGGTCTACATCCTGATCCTGCCGATGTTCGGCGTGTTCTCCGAGGTGGTCTCCACCTTCGCCCGCAAGCGCCTGTTCGGCTACACCTCGATGGTGTACGCCACCATCGTGATCACGGTGCTGGCCTACCTGGTGTGGCTGCACCACTTCTTCACCATGGGCTCGGGCGCGAGCGTGAACTCGTTCTTCGGCATCACCACGATGATCATCTCGATCCCCACGGGCGCGAAGATCTTCAACTGGCTGTTCACCATGTACCGCGGCCGCATCCACTTCGAGCTGCCGATGATGTGGACGGTGGCCTTCATGGTCACCTTCGTGATCGGCGGCATGACCGGCGTGCTGCTGGCGGTGCCGCCGGCGGACTTCTCGCTGCACAACAGCCTGTTCCTGATCGCGCACTTCCATAACGTGATCATCGGCGGCGTGCTGTTCGGCGCGTTCGCGGCGATCAATTTCTGGTTCCCCAAGGCCTTCGGCTTCAAGCTCGACGTGTTCTGGGGCAAGTGCTCGTTCTGGCTGTGGGTGGTGGGTTTCTACTTCGCCTTCATGCCGCTGTACGTGCTGGGCCTGATGGGCGTGACCCGCCGCATCAGCCACTTCGAGGATCCCTCGCTGCAGATCTGGTTCCAGATCGCCGCCTTCGGCGCGGTGCTGATCGCGCTGGGCATCGGCGCCATGCTGATCCAGTTCGTAGTGAGCTTCCTGCGCCGCGACAAGCTGCGCGACGTCACCGGCGACCCCTGGAACGGCCGCACGCTGGAGTGGTCCACCTCCTCGCCGCCGCCGGCCTACAACTTCGCCTTCACCCCGGTAGTGCACGACGGCGACGCCTGGTGGCAGATGAAGCAGCTGGGCTGGCAGCGTCCGCTGTCGGGGTTCATCGACATCCACATGCCGAAGAACACCGGCGCCGGCATCATCCTGGCCGGCATCAGCACGGTGCTGGGCTTCGCCATGATCTGGCAGATGTGGCTGGTCGCCGCGCTGGCCTTCGTGTCCCTGCTGGCCGTGGCGATCGGGCATACCTTCAACTACAACCGCGAGTACTACATCCAGGCCGCCGACGTGGCCCGGGTGGAAGCGGCGCGCACCGAGGCGCTGGCCAGCCATGTCTGACGCGAAGTCCTACGACACCTACAACACGGCCGCCGCGCCGCTGCGGTTCCACCAGGAAACCGAGCATCACCCGGAGAACGGCACGCTGCTGGGCTTCTGGCTGTACCTGATGAGCGACTGCCTCATCTTCGCCTGCCTGTTCGCGGTGTACGGCGTGCTGGGCCGCAGCTATGCCGGCGGTCCCACCGGCGCGGAAGTGTTCGAGCTGCCGCTGGTGGCGCTCAATACCTCGCTGCTGCTGCTGTCGTCGATCACCTATGGCTTCGCCATGCTGGAGATGCAGCGCAAGCGGGTGAATCCCACCCTGGTGTGGCTGGCCGTCACCGGCCTGCTCGGCGCCGGCTTCATCGGCATCGAGCTGTACGAGTTCGGGCACTTGATCGCCGAGGGCAACGGTCCGCAGCGCAGCGCCTTCCTGTCCTCGTTCTTCACCCTGGTCGGCACGCACGGCCTGCATGTGAGCTGCGGCATCATCTGGCTGATCACGCTGATGGTGCAGGTCAAGCGCAAGGGCCTGATCGGGCCGAACAAGCGCCGCCTGTGGTGCCTGTCGATGTTCTGGCACTTCCTGGACGTGGTGTGGATCGGCGTCTTCAGCTTTGTCTATCTGATGGGAGTGCTGCCGTGAGCGCGCATACCGACGTCCATGCCGGACATGGCCACGATGAGCATGGCCATGGCGAGCATCACGAGCACGACGACGGCATCGGCCACGTCTCGCTGAAGGGCTACATGATCGGCTTCGTGCTGGCGGTGCTGCTGACCGCGGTGCCGTTCGCGCTGGTGATGAGCGGCGGCCTGAAGGATCCCAGCGCCACGGCGTTCGTGATCCTGGGCTTCGCCGCCGTGCAGATCGTGGTGCACATGGTGTACTTCCTGCACATGAACGCGAAGTCGGAGGGCGGCTGGAACATGCTGGCCCTGATCTTTACCGCGGTGCTGGTGCTGATCACGTTGAGCGGTTCGATCTGGGTGATGTATCACCTGAATCACAACATGATGCCGGCCCTGATGGATCCGCGGAACCTGCCGTGATCCCCGTCGCGGCGGCGCTGCCATGGCCAGGCTAGGCGCCGCCGATGCGTCCGAGCGCGGCCCGCGCGGGCCGCTCGCCTTGTCGCTGCTGGCGCTGTGCGCGCTGGCGGCGTTTGCCGGCTTCGTCGCCCTGGGCACCTGGCAGGTGCAGCGCCTGGCCTGGAAGCGCGAGCTGATCGCCCGCGTGGAGCAGCGCGTGCATGCGCCGGCCGTCGCCGCGCCCACGCCGTCCGAATGGCCCGCCGTCACGGCGGCCAGCCACGAATACCGCCACGTGCGCCTTGCCGGCGTGTTCCTCTACGAGCAGCAGGTGCTGGTCGCGGCCAGCACCGCGCTGGGCAGCGGCTATTGGGTGATGACGCCGCTGCGCCAGGACGACGGTTCCATCGTGCTGGTCAACCGCGGCTTCGTGCCGGCCGAGGCCTGCGGCCGCGACGGACGTTGCGCGCCCGGCCCCGCGGGCGAGGCGACGGTCACCGGCCTGCTGCGCACGCCCGAGACGAAAGTGTTCCTGCGCCATAACGACCCCGCGCATGCACGCTGGTATGCGCGCGACGTGCAGGCCATCGCCAGGGCGAGAGGGCTGGGTGCGGTGGCGCCGTTCTTCGTCGACGCGGATGCCGACCCGGCGCAGGCCGACGCCTGGCCGCGCGGCGGACTCACCGTGACCAGCTTTCCCAACAATCACCTGAGCTACCTGATCACCTGGTACGTGCTGGGCCTGATGGTGCTGGCGGCGGCGGTCTATGTGGGGCGCCACGAATACCGGCTGCGGCGGCGGGCCGGGTAGGGCAGGCGGGCTCAGAATCTTCGGTCATGGGCATTGACCTGCTGGTGAAGTCCCCGTATAGTTTCGCGCTTCCGGCGGGCGGTTAGCTCAGCGGTAGAGCACTGCCTTCACACGGCAGGTGTCACAAGTTCGATCCTTGTACCGCCCACCATCCCGATCGAAACACGAAGGCCACCCCCGCGGTGGCCTTCGCGTTTTCGCGGCGCCACCGCGCCCGCGCCTACAATGCCCCGGCTGACCCGTACGGATGACCGCCATGCACGAAGCTCTCGCCAACCTGCACCTGATTACGCTGACGCCGTGGAAAGTCATCGGCCTGCTCGGCACGCTGCTGTTCACCGCGCGCTGGTTCGTGCAGTTCTATGCCACCAAGAAGCAGAAGAAAGTGGTGGTGCCGATGTCGTTCTGGTACCTGTCGGTGGCTGGCAGTGTGTTGACGCTGGCCTATTTCATCTGGGGCAAGAATGATTCGGTCGGCATCATCCAGACGGCGTTTCCGATGCTGGTGTCGATTTACAATGTGTTTGCGCATTTGCGGCAGCACAGGCCGGAGACGGTGCGGCCCGGGGGGCCGGAGGAGACCTGAGCGTCGTCCCGCTCATGCACGTCATTCCGGCGTAGGCCGGGATCCAGTTTCTGTATCGCTTGGTTTTCGCGGTATCGCGATTGGGCCGCTTATGCAGCGGGCATTCCGGACGCCTGCCGGCGCCCGGGTCACTTTCTCTTTGCTGGCTCAAAGAGAAAGTAACCAAAGAGAAATAGCCTTAGAGCAAAGGCTCGCGACGCGACTAGAAGGAGCAGTGGACGGCCGCGGTAACCTGATTAACCTGGGTCTACACGAAACGGCAGTGCGTTTACGTAACGCGTGCTTCAACGTGCCATTGCCGAGAGGATGTTCAAGGACTGAGGCCAGCTTTGGCTCTTCGCTCTTATATGCGCCGCCGCCAACGTAGGTTGGGGTGAGCCGCAGGCGAACCCCAACGTGGCGAGGCGCGTGAAGGTGCGGATGTTGGGGTTCGCCTGCGGCTCACCCCAACCTACGTCACGGCAAGATTTAGCGTTGCGCTCCGCCTGGCCCCTCACCCTGCCCTCTCCCCGGAGGGGAGAGGGGTGATGTCGTGAGGTAGGCAGGAACGAAGAGCAGAAGCTGGCCTCGGTTCTTGAACATCCTCTCGGCCACGGCACGTTGAAGCATGCGTTACGTAAACGCACCGTGGTTTCGTATAGACCCAGGTTAATCAAGTTACCGCAGCCGCCCACTGCTCCTTCTAGTCGCGTCGCGAGCCTTGGCTCTCAGGCCATTTCTTTTGGGTTACTTTTTCTTTGGGCCAGCAAAGAAAAAGTGACTCGGGCGCCGGCAGGCGTCCGAAATGCCCGCTGCATAAGCGGCCCAATCGCGGTAACGCGAAAACCAAGCGATACAGAAACTGGATTCCGGCCTACGCCGGAATGACGAGCAACGAGCAGGCGTCCGAAATGCCCGCTGCATAAGCGGCCCATTCGCGATAACGCGAAAACCAAGCGATACAGTTACTGGATCCCGGCCTACGCCGGGATGACCGAGCAAAAAGGGGCGCCAGCCCCTCACCCTCAATCCGGATCGTAATCCAAATTCGGCGCCAGCCACCTCTCCGCCTCCTCGCGAGTCCACCCCTTGCGCTTCGCGTAATCCTCGACCTGCTCGCGGGTCAACCGTCCCACCACGAAATACTGGCTGTCCGGATGCGAGAAGTACCAGCCGGACACCGCCGCCGTCGGATACATCGCGTAGCCCTCGGTCAGCTCGATGCCGGTGTTGGCGGTCACGTCCAGCAGCTTGAACAGCGTGCTTTTCTCGGTGTGGTCGGGGCAGGCCGGATAGCCGGGGGCGGGGCGGATGCCGCGGTATTTTTCGTCGATCAGCGCTTCGTTATCCAGCGCCTCGTCCGGCGCATAGCCCCAGAACTCGCGGCGCACCCGCTCGTGCATGCGTTCGGCGAAAGCCTCGGCCAGGCGGTCGGCCAGCGCCTTGAGCAGGATCGACGAGTAGTCGTCGTGGTCCGCTTCGAAGCGGGCGATATGTGCCTCGATGCCGATGCCCGCGGTGACCGCGAAGCCGCCGACCCAGTCGCGCTTGCCGGCTTCCTTCGGCGCGATGAAGTCGCCCAGGCAGAGATCCGGACGGTCCGCCGGCTTGTCCGCCTGCTGGCGCAGGTGGCGCAGCATGGCGAGCCTGCGGCCGTCTTCGGCGTAGACCTCGGTGTCGTCGCCGACCTGCGCCGCGGGCCAGAAGCCGATTACCGCGCGCGCGGTCAGCCAGCGCTCGGCGACGATGCGGTCGAGCATCGCCTGCGCGTCGCGGAACAGTTCGCTGGCCTGGGTGCCGACGACGTCGTCGGTGAGGATGGCCGGATAGCGGCCGGCCAGTTCCCAAGCCTGGAAGAACGGCGTCCAGTCGATGTAGCTGCGCAGTTCCGCCAGGTCGTAGTCGTCGAACACGGTGACGCCCGGCTGGCGCGGCTGCGGCGGCTCGTACGCGGCCCAGTCGCAGCTGTAGCGCTGCGCGCGGGCCTTCTCCAGCGGCACCAGGCTCTTGCCGGGGCCGCGGTTGCGGTGGCGTTCGCGCACTTCCTCGTAGTCGGCGCGCACCTTGGCCATGAAGGCGTCGACCAGGTCCTTGCTGACCAGCGACTGCGCCACGCCGACGGCGCGCGAGGCGTCCTTCACCCATACGGTGGGCGCCTTGTAATGCGGGTCGATCTTCAGCGCCGTATGCGCGCGCGAGGTGGTGGCGCCGCCGATCAGCAGGGGAATGCTGAATTCCTGCCGCTGCATTTCGCGCGCGACGTGGCTCATTTCCTCCAGCGAGGGCGTGATCAGGCCGGACAGGCCGATCAGGTCGGCCTTGTGCTCGCGCGCGGTGTCCAGGATCTTCTGCGCCGGCACCATCACGCCCAGGTCGATCACCTCGAAGTTGTTGCAGCGGAGCACCACGCCGACGATGTTCTTGCCGATGTCGTGCACGTCGCCCTTCACGGTAGCCATCACGATGGTGCCGTTGTTCTTGCCGACGTCGCCGGTGCGGGCCTTTTCTTCCTCGATATACGGCAGCAGGTAGGCCACTGCCTTCTTCATCACGCGGGCGGACTTGACCACCTGGGGCAGGAACATCTTGCCGGCGCCGAACAGGTCGCCGACCACGTTCATGCCGTCCATCAGCGGGCCTTCGATCACGTCCAGCGGGCGCGCGGCGAGCTGGCGCGCCTCTTCGGTGTCGGCCTCGACGAAGGCGTCGATGCCGTGCACCAGGGCGTGGCTGAGGCGCTCGCGCACGGGCTTCTCGCGCCAGGCCAGGTTCTCGACCACCACCTCGCCTTTCTTCGCCTTGTAGTTGTCGGCGATCTCCAGCAGGCGCTCGGTGGCGTCGGCGCGGCGGTTCAGCACCACGTCCTCGACGCGCTCGCGCAGCTCGGCCGGCACCTCGTCGTAGATCATCAGCGCGCCGGCGTTGACGATGCCCATGTCCATGCCGGCCTTGATGGCGTGGTACAGGAACACCGAATGGATCGCCTCGCGCACGGTGTTGTTGCCGCGGAACGAGAACGACACGTTGGAGACGCCGCCGGAAATATGGCTGAGCGGGAAGCGCCGCTTCAGCTCGCGGGTGGCTTCGATAAAGTCCACCGCGTAGTTGTTGTGTTCCTCGATGCCGGTGGCGATGGCGAAGATGTTCGGGTCGAACACGATGTCTTCGGGCGGGAAGTCGAGCTGTCCGGTGAGCAGCGCATAGGCGCGCGAACAGATCTCCACCTTGCGTTCGCAGGTATCGGCCTGGCCCTGTTCGTCGAAGGCCATCACCACCACGGCGGCGCCGTACTGCTGCACCTTGCGCGCGTGCTCGAGGAACAGCTCCTCGCCTTCCTTCATCGAGATGGAATTGACGATGCCCTTGCCCTGCAGGCAGCGCAGGCCGGCTTCGAGCACGCTCCATTTGGACGAGTCGACCATCACCGGCACGCGGGCGATGTCCGGTTCGGCGGCGATCAGGTTGAGGAAGCGCGTCATCGCCGCTTCCGAATCGATCAGGCCTTCGTCCATGTTGACGTCGATGATCTGCGCGCCGCTGGCCACCTGCTGGCGCGCCACCTCGACGGCTTCCTCGTAGCGGTCTTCCTTGATCAGCTTGCGGAACTGCGCGGAGCCGGTGACGTTGGTGCGTTCGCCGACGTTGACGAACAGCAGGTCGGGCGTGATGACCAGCGGTTCCAGGCCGGACAGGCGGGTATGGCGTGTGCTCATCGGATCAGGCGGCTTCGGCGGCGTCGATGGAAGGAAGGGCGCGCGGCGCGCAGTCGCGCACCGCTTCGGCGATCGCCTTGATATGCGCCGGCGTGGTGCCGCAACATCCGCCGACCAGGTTGAGCAGGCCGTCGCGGGCGAAGCCGCCGATCACCGCGGCCATCTGCTCGGGCGTTTCGTCGTATTCG
This sequence comes from Dyella sp. SG562, assembly GCF_011759495.1. Classification (NCBI taxonomy): domain Bacteria; kingdom Pseudomonadati; phylum Pseudomonadota; class Gammaproteobacteria; order Lysobacterales; family Rhodanobacteraceae; genus Dyella; species Dyella sp. SG562. The sequence goes on along the minus strand of NZ_JAAOYS010000005.1, from coordinate 146,209 downwards.
CCGAACGCATTCGGCAGGCCGGCATTGGGATGGGTGCTGACGAAGCAGTCGGCGACCTGGGCCAGGGTCTGCACGTGCGGGCGCAGGTCGGCCGCGCCGAGCGCGCAGTTCAGGCCCACGGTGAGCGGGCGCGCATGCGCGACGGAGTAGTAGAACGCCTCGGCCGTCTGCCCCGAAAGCGTGCGGCCGGAGCGGTCGGTGATGGTGCCGGAGATCATCACCGGCAGGCGCGCGCCGCGTTCGCGGAACAGTTCGCTGATGGCGAACAGCGCGGCCTTGGCATTGAGCGTGTCGAAAATGGTCTCGACCATGATCAGGTCGGCGCCGCCGTCGATCAGGCCGGCCGCGGCCTCGGTGTAGTTGGCGGCCAGTTCCTCGAAGGTGACGTTGCGGAAGCCCGGGTCGTTGACGTCCGGCGACAGCGAGGCGGTGCGGCTGGTGGGGCCGAGCACGCCGATCACGAAGCGTGGCTGGTGCGGCGTCTTCGCGGTCCATGCATCGCAGGCGGCGCGGGCCAGGCGCGCGCCTTCGAGGTTCAGCTCGTGCGCCAGGTGTTCCAGCTGGTAGTCGGCCTGGCTGATCCGCGTGCTGTTGAAGGTATTGGTCTCGACCAGGTCGGCGCCGGCTTCGAGATAAGCCTCGTGCACGCCGCGGATGATCGCCGGCTGGGTCAGCGTGAGCAGGTCGTTGTTGCCCTTGAGGTCGCAGCCGGGATGGTCGTGATGCGCCTCGTGCGCATGGTCGCGGCCTTCGACGAAACGCTCGCCGCGGAAGCCTTCCTCGTCCAGGCGATGGCCCTGCAGCATGGTGCCCATGCCGCCGTCGAGGATCAGGATGCGTTGGCGCAGCGCGGCCTCGAGCAGGGCGACGCGGTCGGGGTGGAGCCAGGGCAGGGCGCTCATGCGGATGTTCTCCTTACGGCTTGCGGGCGAGCAGGCTGATCACCTCGAAATGAGGGGCCTTGCGCTCGCGGCTCAGGCGGGTACAGCTGATGTCTTCCAGGCCCGCGCCGCGCGCGAAGCCGGAGAGTTCGTCCTGAGAAAAACCCAGGTTGCGGTGGTCGAAGGGCTCCACCACGGCGCGGTGGTCGTGCCGGCCCAGGGTCACCGCCAGCAGGCGGCCGCCGGGGCGCAGCAGGCGCGAGGCCTCGGCCACGGCCTGCGCCGGGCGCTCGGCATAGGTGAGGGCGTGCAGCATCAGTACGAGGTCGAAGCGGCGTTCGCCCAGATCCAGCGCGTGCATGTCGCCCTGGCGCACTTCCACGTGGGCGAAGGGCTGCAGGCGCTGGGCGGCGGCTTCGACCACGCGGTCGCTGGAATCCACGCAGACGATCGAGCGCGCATGCGGCGCCAGCAGCTCGGCGGTGATGCCGTCGCCGGAGGCGATGTCCAGCACGTCGCCGGTCTCCAGCAGCTGCAGCAGGGAGCGGGCCAGGGTTTCCCAGGTGCGGCCGGGCGAGTAGTGGCGCTCCATGTCGCCGGCCACGGTGTCGGCCCAGCCGGCCTCGCCGGCGCGCTGAGCCAGCACGGTGGGCAGGCGGTCGGCGTCTTCGCGCAGCAGGGCGTCGTCGATGCTGTCGCGCAGCGAGCGGATCAGGTCGTGCTGGCGCTCGTCGCCTTCCATATTGGCGCGGTAATAGGCGGACACCCCGGCGCGGCGGTCGCGCACCAGCTCGGCCTCTTTCAGCTTGGCCAGGTGGGTGGACACGCGCGGCTGGGCCAGGCGCAGCACGGCGGCCAGCTCGGCGACGGTGAGTTCTTCGCGTTCGAGCAGGGCCAGCAGGCGCACCCGGGTGGGGTCGGCCAGCAGGCGCAGAACGCTGGAAGCGGTGGCGAGATCCATGCCGCATCCTTATATCGCGATGGAAAGATGCAAAAGGCTAGGGCGGGACCGGGAGGGCGTCAAGCGACAAATTCCAGGGCGGCCTCCACCCGGGCCGGCGGGCGGGGCGGCAGGCCTTCTGCTGCACCGCACAGGGGCCTTTTTCCCGCGCCGGCTAAAATAGCGGGCTAGCTTTTTTCCTTTGCCCTTCCCCGGAGTCCCCCATGGATTTCAGCTTTACCGAAGACCAGCTTTCGATTCAGTCCATCGCCCGCGATTTCGCCCAGAAGCGCATCGTGCCGGTCGCCGCCGAGCTGGACGCCAAGGGCGAGTTCCCGCTGGAGAACATCCGCGAGATGGGCCAGCTCGGCCTGATGGGCATCGAAGTGCCGCACGAGTACGGCGGCGCCGGCATGGACCCGGTCGCCTACGTGCTGGCGATGATCGAGATCGCCGCGGCCGACGCGGCCACCTCCACCGTGATGTCGGTGAACAATTCGCTGTTCTGCAACGGCATCCTCAAGCACGGCAACGAGGAACAGAAGCAGAAGTACGTGCGCGCCATCGCCCAGGGCGAGGCGATCGGCGCCTATGCGCTGACCGAGCCGCAGTCCGGCTCCGATGCCTCGGCCATGCACACGCGCGCGACGAAGAACGCCAATGGCGACTGGGTGATCAACGGCAAGAAGAGCTGGATCACCTCCGGCCCGGTGGCGCGCTACATCGTGCTGTTCGCCATCACCACGCCGGGCATCGGCGCCAAGGGCGTGTCGGCCTTCATCGTCGACACCCAGCTGCCGGGCTTCATGGCCGGCAAGACCGAGCCCAAGCTCGGCATCCGCGCTTCGGCCACCTGCGAGATCGAATTCAGCGACTACGTCTGCCCCAAGGAAAACCTGCTGGGCGAGGAGGGCAAGGGCTTTTCCATCGCCATGGGCGTGCTCGACGCCGGCCGCATCGGCATCGCCTCGCAGGCGGTGGGCATCGCCCGCGCCGCCTACGAGGCCACCCTGCAGTGGTCGCGCGACCGCAAGGCCTTCGGCCAGCCGATCGGCACGTTCCAGATGACCCAGGCCAAGATCGCCGACATGAAGTGCAAGCTCGACGCCGCCACCTTGCTGACCCTGCGCGCGGCCTGGACCAAGGGCCAGACCGAGAAGCACGGCGGCCGCTTCGGCACCGAGGCTTCGGTGGCCAAGCTGGTCGCTTCCGAGGCGGCCATGTGGATCGCCCACCAGGCCGTGCAGATCCATGGCGGCATGGGCTATTCGAAGGAAATGCCGCTGGAGCGCTATTTCCGCGACGCCAAGATCACCGAGATCTACGAAGGCACCAGCGAGATCCAGCGCCTGGTGATCGCGCGCGCCGAAACCGGTCTGCGCTGAGCCTTTCGGCAAGCGCGATCGATCAAGCCCGGCGGGTGACCGCCGGGCTTTTTTATGGGATGCGCGGCATGCCTGCGGCCGGATGGCGTCGTAAGCTCGGCGCCGAGAACATGCAAAAGGATGCAGTCATGAACCCCGGCGTAGATACCGACGTGGTCGCCAGCGCTTTTTCCCGGCGGTACTACCACGGCTTGCAGACCGATCCGCATACGTTGGCGCCGTTCTACCACGACGGTTCCCTGCTCACCTTTGAAGGAGAGAACTACCAGGGGGCTGGCGCCATCATCGGAAAATTGCAGTCCATTACCGCGGTGACTTATGAAGTCGAGGAAACCTACGCGCAGCCGAGCATGAATGGCGGGATCTGCGTCCTTGTAAAAGGAACCCTGCGGATCAACCAGTATCCCACGCGCTTCTGGGAGTTCTTTCAAATCATGCCGACGACCGAGGACTACTGGATCCTCAACCAGATCTTCCGGTCCGAGACTTACGATTACTAGATTTGACCATCGGGGCTTTGGCCAACCAACGGCTTTCGATGCGGCGGATGCATAAAACAAAAGCCCCGGCATGGCCGGGGCTTCTGTTTGTTGCAGGGTAGCTGGCGATCAGTGCCCGGAGGCTGCGTCGCCGCCACCGCCGTGCGCCTGGCGCACCTTGTGCGAGCTCTCGTCCAGCTTGTCGCCCAGGGCGCGGCGCACCACCACGTAGAACACCGGGATCAGCAGCAGGCCCAGGAAGGTGGCGAACAGCATGCCGCCGATCACGCCCGTGCCGATCGCATGGCGGGAGTTGGCGCCCGCGCCGGTCGACACCGCCAGCGGGAACACGCCCAGGATGAAGGCCATCGAGGTCATCAGGATCGGGCGCAGTCGCAGGCGGGACGCCGTGACCACCGCGTCGAACAGCGACTTGCCCTGCTGCTGCTGTTCCACCGCGAATTCCACGATCAGGATGGCGTTCTTCGCCGCCAGGCCAATCACCGTGATCATGCCGATCTTGAAGTACATGTCGTTCGGCAGGCTGCGCAGCATGGAGAACACCACCGTGCCGAGCAGGCCGAGCGGCACCACCAGCAGCACCGCGACCGGGATCGACCAGCTCTCGTACAGCGCCGCGAGGCAGAGGAACACGATCACGATCGACAGCACCAGCAGCAGGGTGGCCGAGTTGCCCGCCAGGATTTCCTGGTAGGACTGGCCGGTCCAGTCAGCGCCGAAGCCCTTGGGCAGGTCCTTGTCGACGATGTTCTGCAGCGCGCCCATGGCCTGGCCGGTGGAGTACCCCTTGCCTTCGCTGGCCACGATTTCAACGGCGGCGTAGCCGTTGTAGCGGGTCAGCGCCGGCGAGCCGGTGCCCCAGTCGGAATGCACCACGCTGGAGATCGGGATCATGTTGTAGGGGTTGGTGGCCGAACGCGCGGCGCTGCTGCTGCCGGTGCTGGCCAGCGCGCTGGGCGTGAACACGTGGTTCAAGGCGTCCGGGCCCATGCGGAACGGCTGGTCCGCCTGCAGGTAGACGCGCTTCACGCGGCCGCCGTAGACGAAGTCGTTGACGTAGATCGGCGCCAGGGTGAGCTGGATCGCGGTGTACACGTCGCTGACCGACAGGCCCATCGACTCGGCCTGCACGCGGTCCACCTTGAGGTTCCACAGCGGAGCGTCGGGCAGCGAGTTCGGACGGGTGCCGAGCAGGGCAGGGTTGCCCTGCGACTTGCCCAGCACCATGCCCATGGCCTGCATCAGCTCGCCATGGGTCTGGCCGGCACGCGCCTGCAGGTACATGTCGATGCCGCCGAACTGGCTGAGGCCGCGGATGGTCGGCAGGTTCACCACGAAGATCTGCGCGTCGCGGATGCCGTGCAGCACGCCGTTGGCCTGCATGATCAGCTCGTCCGCGGTGATCTTGCGCTCGCTCCAGTCCTTGAGCTTGATGAAGGCCATGCCCGCGCTTTCGCTCTGGCCGACAAAGCTGAAGCCGCTGATCTGGTACATGCCGACGATCGAGTCGTTCAGCGGGCTGTTCTTGATGCGCTCGCGCATCTCCGCCATCACCTGCTCGGAGCGCTTGAGTGTGGCGCCCGGCGGCAGGTTCACGATGGCCAGCGCGAAGCCCTGGTCCTCGCTGGGCACGAAGCTGGTGGGCAGCTTGGTGTACAGGAAGCCGGCCAGCGCGGTGATCAGCGCGAACACGATCATCCACCGCGGCGCATGCCGCGCGGCGCTGGAGATATGGCCGCTGTAGGTGTGGGTGACCCAGTCGAACATCTTGTTGAAGCCGCGGTACACCACGTTCTTCTTCTGGTCGTGGGTCGGCTTCAGCATGGTGGCGCACAGCGCCGGGGTGAACGACAGCGCGAGGAACGCGGAGAAGCCCATCGACACCGCGATGGTCAGCGCGAACTGCTTGTAGATCACGCCCGAGGCGCCGGCCTGCAGGGCCGACGGCACGAATACCGCCGCCAGCACCACGGTGATCGCCACCACCGCGCCGGTGATCTGGCCCATGGCCTTGCGGGTGGCCTCCTTCGGCGGGAGGTGCTCCTCGGTCATGATGCGTTCGACGTTCTCGATCACCACGATCGCGTCGTCCACCACGATGCCGATCGCCAGCACCATGCCGAACAAGGTCAGCTGGTTGATGGTGAAGCCCAGCGCGATCAGGCCGATGAAGGTGCCCAGCAGCGCCACCGGGATGACCAGGGTGGGGATGATGGTGGCGCGGATGTTCTGCAGGAAGATCAGCATCACCAGGAAGACGAGGATGATCGCCTCCACCAGGGTGTGCACCACTTCGTTGATCGACACCTTCACGAACGGCGTGGTGTCGTACGGCGCGAACCAGGTGACGCCCTGCGGGAAGTCCCTGGACAGCTCGTCCATCTTGGCGCGCACGGCGGTGGCCACGTCGAGCGCGTTGGCGCCCGGCAGCAGCTGCACGCCGAGGCCGCCGACCGGCTGGCCGTTCCAGGTGGAGGCCAGGCCGTAGGACTGCGGACCGAACGAGACGCGGGCGACGTCGCTCAGGCGCACCACGGTGCCGTCGCTGTTGGCGCGCAGGATGATGTTGCCGAACTCCTCGGGCGAGGAGAACCGGCCCTCCGCCGACACCGTGGCGGTAAAGCCCTGGTCGGCCGGCGCCGGGTCGGCGCCCAGCGAGCCGGCGGCGAACTGCACGTTCTGGGTGGACACGGCGTCGCGCACGGCGCTGGCCGAGAGGCCGTAGCCCTGCAGCTTGTCCGGGTTCAGCCAGATGCGCACCGCGTATTCGGCGCCGATCACGCGGGTGCTGCCGACGCCGGGAATGCGGCCGACCTGGTCGGCGACCTGCGAGGCGATGATGTCGGCCAGGCGGTTGCCGTCGATGTCCGGGTTGGTCGAGACCAACGAGACGAACATCAGGAAGTCCGGATTGTTCTTCGCCACCACCACGCCCTGCTGGGTCACGGCGGTGGGCAGGCGCGGCTGGGCCAGCGAGACCTTGTTCTGCACCTGCACCTGGGCGATGTCGGCATTGGTGCCGGTCTCGAAGGTGAGGGTGATGGAGGCCGAGCCGTTGGAGCTCGAGGAAGAGGAGAAGTACAGCAGGTGGTCGATGCCGGTGAGCTGCTGCTCGATCACCTGGGTGACGTTCTTCTCCACCGTGTCCGCGTTGGCGCCCGGGAAGGTGGCGTTAACCACCACCTGCGGCGGCGCGATGTTGGGGTAGGACTCGATACCCATGTTCAGCATCGCAATCGTGCCGACCATGGTGATGAGGATCGCTACCACCCACGCGAAAATCGGGCGGTCAATGAAAAAACTGGGCATGTCGGTCGACTCCCGTCAGTGCTTGCCGGCCGCGGGCTGACCGCCCGGCGCGCCGTTCGGCGGACCGGCGTTCTGGCCCGGCGTCCACGGCGAGGCCTTGGCGGGCGCGCCCTGCTGGACGGCCTGCAGGCCCGACACGATCACCTGGTCGCCCGCGGCGAGGCCGCCGGTGACGATCCAGTTGCCGTTGCTCAGGTCGTTGGCGGTGACGTCCTTGCGCTGCACCTTGCCCTCCTGGTTCACCACCAGCACGTAGGCGCCGGCGACGTCGCGCGCCACGCCCTGCTGCGGCACCAGGAACACGTTGTTCTGCTGGCCCAGGTTCGCCTTGATGGTGACGTAGGTGCCGGGCAGCAGGCGCTTGTCCGGGTTGGCCAGCTGCGCGCGCAGGTTGACCGTGCCGGTGGTCGGATCGACCGTGGCGCCGGAGAAGTCGAGCTGGCCCTGGTGCTCGTACTTGCTGCCGTCGGGCAGGATCACGTCGACCGTGGTCTTGGTCGGGTCGGTCAGGCTCACGTGGCCGGCGCTCTGGGCGCGGCGCAGGCGGTCGAGGTCGGCGGCGCTGACGGTGAAGTTGATGTACAGCGGATCGAGCTGGTCGACCGTGGTGAGCAGGGTGGAGCTGGCGCCGGCATCGGCGTTGCCGTTGCCCACGATGGCGCCTTCGGTGACCTGCTGCTGGCCGGCGCGGCCGTCAATGGGCGCGGTGACGCGGGTGAAGCCCAGGCTGATGCGGGCGCTTTCCACCGAGGCCTGCGCCTGCTTCACCGCGGCGGACGAGCTGCGCTCGCTGGCTTCGGCGCTGTCGAGGTCGGCCTGCGACACGTAGCCCTGCGGGCGCAGCTGGCGGGCGCGCTCGGCGGCCTTGTGGGCATTGGCGTAGGTGGCCTGGGCCGAGGCGAGGTTGGCCTGGGCCGAGTTCAAGTTGGCCTGGTAGACCGACGGATCGATCTCGAACAGCACCTGGCCCTTCTTGACGTCGGTGCCTTCCTCATAGACGCGCTTGAGCAGCACGCCGGCCACGCGGGCGCGGACGTCGGCGCTGCGGAAGGCGGAGAGGCGTCCCACCAGGTCCTTGTTGAGCGGGGCGGAAACCGGCTGGGCCTTGACGACGCCGACTTCCGGCGGCGGCATCTGCGGCGGGCCTTGTTCCTTCTTGCCTCCGCAGGCGGCCAGCGCCAGCAGGCCAAGGCACAGCAGGGGTGTGCGCAGTGACGAGGACTTCATGGGGACTCCATTTATAGGTATCGGGTGTGCGGGTCTCGCCGATCCCCGGATCGGCTGCCAGGCGCGTAGCTTTCCGTGGCGCAGCATGCCTGCCTAGTGCCGCCGGACAGCTTGCGGCTGAACGACGGCTGTGAACAACGCATGCGGTGCTCCGGACGGGCAGCGGGCTTGACTATACCGGCCAGTTTACAATTTGCTTTGACGAATGGTCTAGCCCTGAATTCTTCGTGTTTTCGCCGCGAAGGGGGTGTGACGGGATATGGCGGGGACCGTGCGCGGGCGCATGGTCTAGCTAGCGATCCGGGTGGAATGCTCCCTCAGAGGAATTCTTGAGCCGGCAGGCGGCGACCACGCCGCGGCCGCCGCGTTCCGGATATCGAGCCGGTATTTTTATCCGGGTTTCTCGCCCCTAAGCCGGCTTGGCGTGCTGCGGCGCAGCGAAGCACGCGCGCGGCCTCTTTCCGATGCAGTGGCAAGGCATCGCTTGCATCGTCGATCCGCATCCGTCGACGAACACACGTGCGCATCGCTCCGCACCGCAGTGCGCATGCATCCACGAGCACCGTTGATCGAGCCGCAACGCACGCTTGCGCAAAACGATCGTCTGCCGAACCGCAGGCTGAAGTGATTGCCGCAATGCAGGTGGCTATCGCCTTGGTGCGAGCGTATCCTTTTGCGGCTTTTCTGCCCCATCTCCGTCACTGCCAATAGATGCCATGAACGCAATTCGTGCGGCCAGCGAAACATCGATCCAGGCTGAAGTTCTGGATGAACTGAAAAAAACCGGTTTCCCCAACCAGCGCCTTGATGAGGCGCAATTTTTTATCAGCGCCTTTTTCTCCCGCGTCGCCGCCGGCGACCTCGAACTGCACACCGCAAGCGAATGGGCCGCGCTGATCGGCGGCCTGCTCGAGTTCGTGCAGCAGCGCCAGACCGGCCGCGCCTCGGTGCGCGTGTTCAATCCGCAGGCCGGGCATGCGGGCCGCAGCGTGGTGCAGATCGCCACCGACGACATGCCCTTCCTGGTCGACACGGTGAGCATGATCGTGTCCACCCGCCTGCAGATCCATGCGGTGATCCATCCGGTGGTGAAGGCCGCGCGCGATGCCGCCGGCCGCCTGCAGCGCCTGGGCGCCGACGACGGCGCGCCCGAGTCGGTGATGCACTTCGAGATCGACCGTCTCGCCGACGAAGCCGAGATGGCCCAGCTCAAGGCGCAGATCGAGAGCTCGCTGGAAGACGTGCGCGCCTCGGTCGCCGACTGGAGCCGCATGCGCGACCAGGCCCTGGCCATCGCCGCCGACCTGCCGAACCGCCAGCTGCCGCTGAACCGCGATTCGGTGGAAGAAGCGGTCGAGTTCATGCGCTGGCTGGCCGACGACAACTTCACCTTCCTCGGTTATCGCGAATACGAAGTCACCCAGGCCGCCGGCGACGAAGTGCTGCGCTCGGTCGAAGGCTCGGGCCTCGGCATCCTGCACAAGCAGGAGCGCTCGATGGCGCCGCGTTCGCTGCGCAGCATGGCGGCCAGCGAACTGCCGCAGTCCGGTTCCACCGACGCGATCATCCTGACCAAGACCAATGCGCGCTCGCACGTGCACCGCCAGGGCCACATGGATTACGTCGGCGTGCTGCGCTTCGACGCCAGCGGCAAGCCGGTGGCCGAACAGCGCTTCCTCGGCCTGTTCTCCTCCAATGCCTACATGGCGCGCCCGCAGGACGTGCCGCTGGTGCGCCAGCGCGTGGAAGCGGTGACGGCCCGTTCGGGCCTGAAGCGCGATTCGTACTCGGGCAAGTCGCTGCGCCACATCCTGGAGACGCTGCCGCGCGACGAGCTGTTCCAGAGCAACGAGGACGAGCTCTACGCCACCGCCATCGGCATCCTGGAACTGCGCCAGCGCGCCCGCACGCGCCTGTTCGTGCGCCGCGACCGCTACGGCCGCTTCTTCACCTGCCTGGTGTTCGTGCCGCGCGAGCGCTTCAACACCTCGGTGCGCGAGCGCATCGAGAGCATGCTGCGCGACGCGCTGCACGGCGAGCAGATCGATTCCTCCGTGCTGATGGGCGAGGCCGCGCTGGCCCGCCTGCACATCGTGGTGCGCCCGAAGATCGGCGACCACGTGAGCTACGACGCCGCGGCGCTGGAGCAGGACGTGGCCGCGATCGTGCGCAACTGGCACGACGACCTGCGCGACGCCCTGGTCAAGCTGATGGGCGACCACGACGGCGTGGTGCTGGCCAACCGCTACGGCAAGGCGCTGCCGGCCGGCTACGTGGAAGACGTGCTGCCCGCCGCCGCCGCCGAGGACGTGCGCCAGCTGGCCCTGCTGAAGGGCGACGACGCGGTGCGCATGTCGTTCTATCACCCGGAGCAGCGTCCGGAAGAACTGCGCTTCAAGGTCTACCGCAGCGGCGCCGACATCGCGCTGTCCGAAGTGCTGCCGCAGCTGGAGAACCTCGGCCTGCGCGTGCTCACCGAGCACGTGTACGACGTGAAGACCGGCGGCACGCCGCTGTTCATCCAGGACTTCGAGGTGCAGCCGGTGGGCAACCTCACGTTCTCGGTGGAGCAGGTCGGCAGCCTGTTCGAGGACGCCTTCGAGCAGATCTGGCGCGTCAACGCCGAGAACGACGGCTTCAACCGCCTGGTGCTCGGGGCCAAGCTGAGCTGGCGCCAGGTCGCCATGCTGCGCGGCTACTGCAAGTACCTGCTGCAGACCGGCGTGGCGTTCTCGCAGAACTACATGGAAGACGCCTTCAACCGCTATCCGGCCATCGCCGGCCTGCTGGTGGAGCTGTTCCTGGCCAAGTTCGATCCGCGCCGCGAGGCGCTGGAAGCGCTGGAACTTAAGAACGCGCAGGCCGCGCTGGCCGGCGAGATGCAGGCGCTGATCCCGGAAAGCGTGCGCCACGCGCATCCGGCCCTGATCGACGGCCTGGTCGGGGCGCTGGCACAGCCGCGCGCCGAGCAGATCAAGGTGATCGAGGAAACCATCGGCGTGCTGCTGGAGAACGTCTCCAGCCTGGACGACGACCGCATCCTGCGCAGCTTCATGGCGCTGATCCGCGCCACCCTGCGCACCAGCTTCTTCCAGCAGTGGGAAGGCGCGCACCGCGGCTACATCAGCTTCAAGTTCGATTCGCACCGCGTGCCCGACCTGCCCAAGCCGGTGCCGTACCGCGAGATCTTCGTGTCGGCGCCGCGCGTGGAAGGCATCCACCTGCGCTTCGGCGCGGTGGCGCGCGGCGGCCTGCGCTGGTCCGACCGCCGCGAGGATTTCCGCACCGAGGTGCTGGGCCTGGTCAAGGCGCAGATGGTGAAGAATACCGTGATCGTGCCGGTGGGTTCGAAGGGCGGCTTCGTGGTGAAGCGTCCGCCCCAGCTAACGGGTGGGGGCGGCGACCGCGACGCGCAGCTGGCCGAGGGCATCGCCTGCTACCGCATGTTCATCAGCGGCCTGCTCGACATCACCGACAACCTGGTCGAAGGCAAGGTGGTGCCGCCGCACGACGTGGTGCGCCACGACGCGGACGACCCCTACCTGGTGGTGGCGGCCGACAAGGGCACGGCGACGTTCTCCGACATCGCCAACGCCATCTCGCTGGAGCACGGCTTCTGGCTGGGCGACGCGTTCGCCTCCGGCGGCTCCAACGGCTACGACCACAAGGGCATGGGCATCACCGCCAAGGGCGCCTGGGAATCGGTCAAGCGCCACTTCCGCGCGCTGGGCCGCGACAGCCAGACGCAGGACTTCAGCTGCGTGGGCATCGGCGACATGTCCGGCGACGTATTCGGCAACGGCATGCTGCTGTCGCGCCATATCCGCCTGCTGGCCGCGTTCGACCATCGCCATATCTTCCTGGATCCGAACCCGGACGCGGAGCGTTCCTTCGCCGAGCGCGAGCGCATGTTCAAGCTGCCGCGTTCGAGCTGGGAGGACTACGACAAGTCGCTGATCTCCGCCGGCGGCGGCATCTATCCGCGCACGCTCAAGGCCGTGCCGGTGTCGCCGGAAGTGCGCGCCGCGCTGGGCATCAAGGGCGACGTCACGCAGATGGCGCCGAACGAACTGCTCAACGCCATCCTCAAGGCGCCGGTGGACCTGCTCTGGAACGGCGGCATCGGCACCTACGTCAAGGCCAGCAGCGAGAGCCATGCCGACGCCGGCGACCGCGCCAACAACGCGCTGCGCGTCAACGGCGGCGAGCTGCGCTGCAAGGTGGTGGGCGAGGGCGGCAACCTGGGCTTCACCCAGAAGGGCCGCATCGAAGCCGCCCAGCACGGCGTGCTGCTTAACACCGACTTCATCGACAACTCGGCCGGCGTGGACACCTCCGACCACGAGGTGAACATCAAGATCCTGCTCGACGACGCCGTGCAGCGCGGCGAGCTGGACACCGCCGCGCGCAACCAGCAGCTGGCCGCGATGACCGACGAGGTCGGCCAGCTGGTGCTGTGGGACAACTACCGCCAGAACCAGGCGATCACCCTGATGGAGCGCCAGTCGGTGCGCCGCCTGGGTTCGATGGCCCACTTCATCCGCATCCTGGAAGGCGAGGGCCTGCTCGACCGCCAGGTCGAGAACCTGCCCAGCGAGGCGGAGCTGACCGAGCGCAAGACGCGCGGCCAGGGCATGACGCGTCCGGAGCTGTCGGTGCTGCTGTCGTACGACAAGATCAAGCTGTTCCAGCAGCTGCTCGACTCGGACGTGCCGGAAGACCCGTACCTCTCCAAGGAGCTGGTGCGCTACTTCCCCGAGCCGCTGCACGAGAAGTACGCCGAGCACATGCAGCGCCATCGCCTGAAGCGCGAGATCATCGCCACCGCGGTGACCAACTCGACGATCAACCGCATGGGCGCCACCTTCATGATGCGCATGCAGGAAGACACCGGCCACGGCCCGGCGGCGATCGCCAAGGCCTATACGGCGGCCCGCGAGATTCTCGGCGCGCGCGACCTGTGGGCGGAGATCGAGGCGCTTGACAGCAAGGTGGCGGAGGAGACCCAGCTCGACGCCGTCATGCAGATCTGGTCGCTGCTGCGCCATCTCACCCGCTGGCTGCTGAGCCGTCCGGGCGGCACGCTGGAAATCGCCGCGAACGTCGACCGCTACCAGGCCGGCGTCGCCGCGCTGTACGAAGCGGTGCCCGACGCACTGACGCCCACCGGCAAGGCCGACTTCGGCACCAGCCAGGAGAAATGGGAAGGCCTAGGTCTTCCCACCGGCTTGTCGGTGCGCATGGCCCGCATCCCCGAGCTGCGCGCCATGCTCGACATGGTGGAAGTGGCGCAGCAGAGCGGCCAGCCGGTGGACAAGGTGGCCGGCGTGTTCTACGAGCTGGGCGAGGCGCTGGACCTGGAATGGCTGCGCAGCCAGATCGAGGCGCTGCCGGTGGAAGGCCACTGGCATGCGCAGGCGCGCGGTTCGCTGCTGGATGAGCTCAACCACCAGCATCGCGCGCTGGCCCTGCAGGTGCTGGCGCTCGCCGGCCAGGCCAAGGACGTCTCGCCGGTGCAGGCATGGCTGCAGCGCGACGATGCGACGCTGAAGTACACGCGCAACATGCTGGCAGAGATCCTCACGCAGAATGCGGATTATCCGATCGCCTCGGTGGCGGTGCGCCGCCTGGCGCAGCTGGCCGCGGTGCCGGTGAGCGCGTAAGCGGTAGTGGCTGCGAAGGCTTCCGCGCCCATGCGGAAGCGTTGAACGGGAAGGCCGGCATCCGTGGATGCCGGCCTTCTTTTTGGCGGGCCGCGCTTACCAGCCCAGTGCGAGGCCGGCACCCATCGAGGTGTCGTCGCCGTTTGCCGCGCCGCCCAGCGACAGGTTGAGATTCGCATGCAGCTGGTGCGAATAGCCGAGCGCCACGGCGGAGCGGCTGCCTTGCCTGCCCACGCCCACGGCCATGCGGTTGGCCTTCGCCAGGCCCTGCGCACTGAACGCCATCTGCGCCATGGCCGCGCCCATCGCGCCCATGCCGGCGATGCGGCGATCCATCTGCGCGAAGCGGCGGCGAGTCCAGTGCCGCACGTCGCCGATGGCGTCCTGCACCTGGCCCCAGTTGGCGGCGTCGGTACGTGCGGTGCCGGGGGCGACGTGGGCGATCGGGCGGGGCTGCGCTGCCGGCGTTGACGATGCCGGAGTTGACGATGCCGTGTGCCCGCGGTCCGCCACGGTGTGGCTGGCGGTGCCTGTTTCCGCGCGATGGTTGGCGTTGCCGTTCTGGCTCTTGGCCGGAGCGGCTGTCGCGGTGTCGTTGGCGGTGCGGGACATGTCGTCGTGATGGCCGGCACCGGATGTCTCCAGCTGGCCGACGCGTCCGTCCAGTCCATGCAGCTGGCCTTGCAGGTCTTCGCGCAGCGTGTGGAGCTGCCCGCCATTGACCGCCTGCGTGCTGCCGGCGGCGATCAGGCCGGGAGCGACATTGGCCAGCACGGTGCCGCCGCTGCCGCCGAGGCTCACCATCGCCTTGTCCGCACCGTCGTAGATCACGGCGTGGCGCGCGGTGCCATCGCGATCGAACAGACCGCTGTCCTTGAGCTGCCCGAGATTCACCGCGTCGTTGTCGGCGCTGCCGGCGGCGAGTCCGGTGAGGCGGCGGTCCTTGATCTTCGTCACCGTGCCGCCGCCTGCGGTCGCATCGTCGAAACTGCCGGCGATATTCAGGCGTTCGCCATCGAGATCCTTGGCCAGCATGATGTCCTCGCCTGGAGCGGCCTGCCGCAGCAGGCCGGCGGAGCCGTTGCCGAGGCTGCCGTCGAGCCTGGCGATATGGGTGTTGGCGTTATCCAGGCCAGCGTCGAGCGCATTCAACGCGCCATCCACGCCGGTGTGCTCGCGGCCCTGGATCCTGTAGATGGGCTGCACCACGTTGCCGGCAGCATCGACCGTGGCGCCGCCGCCGAGTACGCCAAGCAAGCGGGTGATATGGGCGTTGCTCGCGCCCAGATCGCTGTCGAGCCTGGCGATGCTGCTGCTGGCAGTGGCGAGGCCGCTCTTCAGATTCACCAGATCGTTGTTGGCGGTGTCGAGGTGGCTGCTGAGCCTGGCGATGTTGCCGTTGCTGGTGTCCAGCCTGCTATTGAGGCCGGCCAGATGGCTGTTGGCGGTGTCGAGGTTGCCGCTGAGCCTGGCGATGCTGCTGTTGCTGGTATCGAGGCCGCTCTTGAGGCCGGCGATATGCTTGTTGGCGCCATCGAGGCCCGTGCTGAGGCTGGCGATGCTGCTGCTGGCGGCGCCGAGGTTTTTCTCCAAGGTTCCCAGCGTGCCGCTCGTTTGTTTCAGCGAATCCTGCAACGGCCGCAACTGGCCGAAGTTCACCGCGTCGGCGTCGGCGGTGCCGGCCGCAAGGCTGGTGAGTTTGTTGCCGTTGAGCGAGGCCTGGCCGTGGATCTGCACGCCGTTGTTGCCGCGCAGGGTCAGCGTGCCGTTGTCATGGCCGTGCACCGCCGCGCCATCGCCGTTGCTGGCGAGCAGGAAGGTGGTGCCGTTCTTTCCCTGTGCGTTGCATTTGCCGACTTTCGCGGTGGAACCTGCGGTGATGGTGGTGGCGGTGTTGCCGTCGCAGATTTCGAGCACGTTGGCGCGGATCTGGATGGTGACGCATAAAGCCAGGGCGCCGAAGCCGACGGCGAGCAGGTCGCCGCCTTGGCCCGGGCGTCTGGCGGCACCGCGGCCGGTATGGCGCGTGGCATGCACGCATGGCGTGCCGTGCCGGTTGAGGCGGATCGGGTATCTGGGACTCATGGGTAGCGCTTGCGAGTAGGTGAACGGTGCTTGGAGAGGGCGCGCAACGCCGCCGCGCGGGCGCAAGGCGCCGGGCGACGGGTTGTTCGCGATAAGCGCTGCTGCCGCTGGCCATGTTCGCTTGCTCGTGTCTTGCCCCCACGAGTGGCATGTCCCCTGCCCAGTCGGCAGCAGCGTGGCCATGCTCGTCCGTGCGCCGGCTGACGGCGGTGACGGTGGTCGCGCCATTCGCAGAACCGCCCTCGCGCGTACCGGAATGGAGCCAAACGGATAACCGCCGAATGCCGGACGCAAAAAAAGGCCGGCATCTTTCGATGCCGGCCCAAGGGACTGCCCTCGCTTGCTGCTGCTTACCAGCCGATGGCCATGCCCGCGCCTACCGAGGCCTCCTTGCCGGACGCCGAACCGCCGAAGGACACGTTGACGTTCGGCGAGAACTGGTGCGACACACCCAGCGCCACCGCCGACTTGCCACCCTGCATGCCCACGCCCACACCGACGCGGTTGGGCGTGTTCACCCCCGTCGCGCTGAAGGCCATCTGCGAATAGGCGGCGCCCATCGCACCCATGCGGTCGATGCGGCCGTCGACCTGCTCGAAGCGGCGGGTCGCCCAATCCTGCACGCCGTGCACGGCGTCCTGCACCTGGCCCCAGTTGGCGGCGTCGGTAGCCTGGGTGCCGGCGGCGACATTGGTGATCTGGCGTTCGTTGCCTGCCGAGCCGACCGACACGGTGTTGTCGCGGTCGGCGCTGGAATTGGCGCCCAGGGCCACCGAGTTGCTGCCGGTGGCACTGCTGTTGGAACCCAGTGCCGTGCTGTTGTTGCCGGAGGCCACTGCATTAGTGCCGTTGGCGGTCGAGCCCTCGCCCGAGGCGATGGCATGAGCGCCGCTGGCCGTGCTGTCGTTGCCGGTGGCCTGCGCGCCGTTGCCATTGGCGGTGCTGTTGCCGCCCGAGGCGATGGCGTTGGCGCCATTGGCCGTGCTGTTGTCGCCGGAGGCGCTGGAGCCCGCGCCGGTGGCCGTGCTGCCGGCGCCGGACGCGTTCGAGCCCGTGCCCACCGCCGTGCTGTGATCGCCGGACGCATTGGCGCCCACGCCCAGCGAGGCACTGTCGCCACCGGTGCCGGTGCCGCCGATCGAGCCGTTGTTGATGCCTTCCTGGATATGGCTCACCTGGTCGTTCAGCGCATTGATCTGCCCGTTGAGCGCATTCATCTGGTTCCGCACGTCCTGTTGGAAGTCGAACAGCTGGCCGCCGTTGATCGCTTCCATGCTGCCGTGCGCCACCGAGCCGTTGGCCAGGTTGCGGATCACCGTACCCTTGCTGCCGCCGAGCATGGCGCTGCCCATGGTCAGGTCGTCGTAGACCAGCGCCAGCAGCGACTTGCCGTTGCCGTCGACCAGGCCGGCGGCCTTCAGCTGCGCGATGGTCACCGCATCGCTGTCGGCGACGCCGTTGGCGATGCCGCTCAGCACGCGGCCGGCGCCCGTGCTGTTAGCGAAGTTGATGCTAGTGCCACCGCTGCTCGCGCCCACGGAGATTGCCTGGGTGGTGGCATCCTGCTTGACCAGACCGGTTGTGCCGTTCTGCAGTGCGAGGATGTCGCTTTCGTTGGTCATCACTCTGTTGTCGATGGCGTACAGCTGCGAGCCGTTCACCGCATCCTTGCTGGTGGCGGACACTTCGCCGTCGCTGACGCCGGTGATCTTGCGCGAGATCGTGGCGCCGTCCTTCGTGCCGGAGAAGTCCACCGTATCGCCGTCGACGCCCGAGGCCACGGTGATCTTCTTGCTGGTGGCATCCTGCTGCACCAGGCCGACCGAGCCGTTGCTGATCTGGTTCTGCAGGTTGGTGACGTTCTGGTTGGTGGTGTAGAGCTGCGAACCGATCACCACGTCGTGGCTGGAGGCGGACAGCTCGCCGGCAGCCACATTCACGATCTTGCGCTGCGCGGTGCTGGTGCCCACGGAGATCGTATTGGCTTGGTCGGCGACCGAGCCATAGCCCAGGGCGACAGAATTGGCTGCGTTCGCGCCTACCGAACTGTTGGCGCCGAGCGCCATGCCGCCACTGGAGGTGGCAGCCACCGAAGCGTTGTAGCCGACCGCCAGCGAGTTGTCAGCCGCAGCGTTGGCGCTGTCGGAGAGGGCTACCGCGCGTACCCCGCTGGCGCGGGAAGTCCGGCCCAATGCAAGCGACTGCGTGCCGTCCGCTTGAGCGTTAAGGCCGATCGCGATCGAATCCGTGGCGCCGCCGCCGGCAGCCCCTGCTACTGCACCGGCACCGATCGCAATGGCGCCGGTGCCATTGGCAACCGCATCCGCCGCACTGCTGTAGGTATTCACCTTGTAATACTTGTTGTAGTTGGTGATGGCCGTATCCAGACTGCTCAGCGCACCACCCACCGTGGTCTGCGTGCCGCCATTGGTCAGGATGTAGGTCGGGCCCGTAACGACGCCGGTGGTGGCGTCGATCGTGGCACCGCCGCCCAGGGCGGTCACCACCGGCGAAAGCTGGCTGACGTTGACGGCGTCGTTAGCGCTCACGCCGTTGCCCATATTGACTATAGTGCGCTTGGTCGTGGAGTTGCCAACCGACACGGTATTGGCGGCGCCGACCGTCGAATTGTTGCCGAGTGCAACCGAGTTAGCTGCGTTCGCGGCTACGGAGGCTCCGGCGCCGAGCGCGATGGCACCCGTGGAGGTCGAGTCAACTGATGAACTTGCGCCGAAGGCGAGAGAGTTGGTGGCAGCCGACGATGCTTCGTTGCCTATGGCCGTAGACTGGATTCCGCTTGACGAGGCCGCCCTGCCGAGAGCGATGGAGGTGCGTCCTATAGCCCTGGATGAAATGCCGATGGCTACCGTGTCGACAGTTCCGCTCGACGCGCCTGACTGAGCAGCGTCACCAATGGCAATCGCTCCAGAACCGTTTGCAGTGGCCGGGGTGGTTGAGCTTGCACTTGTATTGCCATTGACTTTGATGAATCCATCGTCGAGCGCCGCGCGTGACGCAATGGTCCGTGGTGCACGTGCAGCTGAATTTGGGCTATTGCGGGCCGCACATACATTCTGTGCGTTGATGGTCCCGGGCTTGCCGTCGGTTGTAGTACAGGATGTTGCTGCATGCTCCGTCGCGCCATCTGTTTCGGCCAAGGCGAGATTCGCACTGAATCCGAGGATGGTGATCGCCATTGCAGCGATGGCTTTCGAAGCCTTCTTCGTGCGCCCCTTGGCCAATTCCGACGCCACCACCCACTTGCCGGTCGAAGCACTCCGTACAACCTTGTAGATCGTATTCACTTAAAGCATCTCCACTTGATTCGAATGCGCGTGCACGCGCCAACGCCTACCGCACACCTGGCGGTAGCTGGGCATCGAAGGAACCTCGCGCACGCACGCCGGGTGCGATGAGGGATGTGCATCGTAGAAATCCGCTCAGCGGCAATGAACCGGAAAAAACCAGGACTGGCCTGTCGCGGGCGGCGCCAGCCCTTGCGCCTGTCGCCCATCTAGGCTCAACTGGCGGCCCATCCACCGCCGCCCACGCCCCCATGGCCTACGCCTTCGTCGCCAGCGAAACCTCGGTCGCCCAGCAGGCGCGGCGCAAACTGGTGGAGCGTTACGGCGAGGTGCCGCCGGAGCAGGCGCAGGCGATCGTGGCCTTGGGGGGCGACGGCTTCATGCTGCGCACCTTGCATGCGCATCTGCCGCTGGACATTCCGGTTTACGGCATGAAGCTGGGCCGCGTCGGCTTCCTGATGAACAAGCATCGCGTGGACGATCTGCCCGGGCGCATCGAGCGGGCACATGCGGCGGTGCTGTATCCGCTGGAGATGGACGTGGTCTGCGCCAAGGGCGAGAAGCACCACGCGCTGGCCTTCAACGAAGTCTCGCTGTTGCGCCAGAGCAACCAGGCCGCGCATCTGGAAATCAAGCTCAACGAAACCGTGAAGCTGGATGCGCTGGTGTGCGACGGCATCCTGGTTTCCACGCCAGCCGGTTCCACCGCCTACAACCTTTCCGCGCACGGCCCGATCCTGCCGCTGGACGCCAACGTACTGGCGCTCACCCCGATCAGCCCGTTCCGCCCGCGCCGCTGGCGCGGGGCGATCCTGCCGCACCGCACCCAGGTCAGCCTGCGCGTGCTCGATCCGAACAAGCGGCCGGTCAGCGCTACCGCGGATTTCCACGAAGTGCGCGACGTGCGCGAGGTGACGGTCAGGCAGTCGGCGGGGCCGGGCGTGCGCCTGCTGTTCGATCCGGAGCACAATCTGGAGCAGCGCATCCTCGACGAGCAGTTCGCGCCGGACTGATCACTTGTACAAGCACACCATGACCACCCCGCACCCCGACGCCCACGATCCGCAAGCCGCCAGCGACAACCGCCTGGTGGTGGCGATTTCCTCGCGCGCCTTGTTCGACCTCGGCGACAGCCACGCGCTGTTCGAGCGCGACGGGCTCGATGCCTACCGCGCATTCCAGATCGACCACGAGAACGAGATTCTCAAGCCCGGCGTGGCCTTCCCGCTGGTGCAGAAGCTGCTGGGCTTGAACAAGCTCGGCGGCAATGTGCCGCCGGTGGAAGTGATCCTGCTGTCGCGCAATTCCGGCGATACGGGGCTGCGCATCTTCAATGCGATCCAGCATTACGGCCTGGACATCAGCCGCGCGGCATTCACCAGCGGTGCGCCGACGTCGGACTACATCGCGCCGTTCAAGACCGACCTGTTCCTGTCCGCCAACGCCGAGGACGTCGGCCGCGCGCTCGCCGCCGGCGTGGCCGCCGCCACCATCCTGCCGTCGGTGGCGCCGCCGCGTGCGACCGAGCAGCTGCGCATCGCCTTCGACGGCGATGCGGTGATCTTCGGCGACGAAGGCGAGCGGGTGTCGCGCGAGGAAGGGCTGGATGCATTCCACCGCAACGAACGCGAGCGGGCGGAGGAGTCGCTGTCGGTCGGGCCGTTCCGCGGCTTTCTCACGGCGGTGCATCGGCTGCAGGCGGCGTTTCCGGCGGAGACCTCGCCGATCCGCACCGCACTGGTCACCGCACGCTCCGCGCCGGCGCACAAGCGCGTGATCCTCACGCTGCGCCGCTGGGGCGTGCGTATCGACGAAGCGCTGTTCCTCGGCGGACGCGACAAGGGCCCGTTCCTGGAAGCCTTCGGCGCGGACATCTTCTTCGACGACTCACCGGCCAATATCGAGTCCGCGCGCAGATACGTGGCGGCGGGGCACGTGCCGCACGGGGTCAGCAACAGCTGAGCGCGGGCCTGCCGCGCGATATGAAGCTGAGCGCGGGCCCCCCGCGCGAGATATGAACTAGACCAGCTTCGTTCGCCGCCACCACGGCGTGACGCGCTCCTCGCGCACCAGCGTGAACAGCCCCGACCCCAGGATCAGCCCGATGCCGATCAGCATCGGCCAGTCCAGCCGGTCGCCGAACAGCCAGTAGCCGAAGCCGATCGCCCATAGCATCTGGCTGTACTGGGTCGGCGCCACCCGGTTGGCCGGCGCATGCTGGGTCGCCAGCATCAGCAGCACGCCGGCCAGTCCGGCGAGCAGGCCATAGCCGGCCAGCAGCAGCCATTGATGGGCATCGGGCCAGACGAAATGCGGCAGCATCAGCACGCCGCCCGCCAGCAGCGGGCCGATCACGCCGGCGCCGTACAGGCTGATGCGCTTCTCGTGCGCGCCGGCCATGCGCAGCGCCACCACCGACACCGCGCCGAACAGGCCGCAGGTCATGGCCGCCAGGTGCCCGACGCCGAGCGCGCGGAAGCCCGGCCGCAGCACCACCAGCACCCCCAGGAAGCCCGCCACCACCGCCGACCAGCGGCGCCAGCCCACGTGCTCCTTCAGGAACAGCACCGACAGCAAGGTGACGAAGATCGGCAACAGAAAGATCAGCGCGAAGGCCTCGGCCATCGGCAGCGCGGTAAAGGCGATCACGGCAGTGATATTGCAGACGGCGCCGGAAACCGCCCGGATCCACCACAGCGACGGCTTGCGGGCCTGGAACACCTCGATCCAGCGGTCCCCCGGCCGCCGGATCAAGGGCAGGGCGCTGAGCATCAGCACGGCGCCGAAGAACACCGCCTCGAAGGCCGGCAGGCCGCCGTGCAGGGATTTCACGAAGGCATCGCTGATCGCGTAGGCGGCGTAGCAGGCGAAGCCGAGGAGGACGCCTTTGAGCATGGGGAAGGGGAAGGCGGCGGGGGAAAGGGCCATGGTCCCATGGCTTGCATGCCCAATGACAGCCAAAGCCCGGCGTAGGTTGGGGTGAGCGCAGCGAACCCCAACGGTGCGCGGCGTTGGGGTTCGCTGCGCTCACCCCAACCTACGGCAACCGTTGCGCCATCTGCTGCACCTCGTCATGACCCCGGGCGAGCCGCCCCGCTAGAATCGGCGGCTTCCCACCGACCGCACGGAACATCCGCATGTCCGCCCGCCTGAACCCGCTCGACCTGTACGACGTCCGCTCGCTGCTCACCGACGAGGAGCGCATGGTGCAAGACACCGTGGGCCGCTTCGTGGACGAGCGCGTGCTGCCGATCATCGGCGACGCGTTCGACCAGGGCCGCTTCCCCAAGGAACTGGTGCCGGACATCGCCAGCCTGGGCCTGCTGGGCGCCACCCTTCCGGAGAAATACGGCTGCGCCGGCATGAACGGGGTCAGCTACGGCCTGATCTGCCAGGAGCTGGAGCGTGGCGATTCGGGCCTGCGCAGCTTCGCCTCGGTGCAGAGCTCGCTGTGCATGTACCCCATCTACGCCTACGGCACCGAGGAGCAGAAGCTGCATTACCTGCCGAAGATGGCCGCCGGCGAGATCATCGGCTGCTTCGGCCTCACCGAGCCGCACGGCGGCTCGGACCCGGCCAATATGAAGACCAACGCCAAAAAGGATGGCGGCGACTGGGTCATCAACGGCGCCAAGATGTGGATCACCAACGGCAACCTGGCGCACATCGCCATCGTGTGGGCGCAGACCGAGGACGGCATCCAGGGCTTTATCGTGCCCACCGGCACCCAGGGCTTCACCGCCCAGGAAGTGCACAAGAAGATGAGCCTGCGCGCCTCGGTCACCTCGGCGCTGTTCTTCGACAACGTGCGCGTGCCCGAAGCCAACCGCCTGCCCAACGTAAAAGGCCTGAAGGGCCCGCTGGGCTGCCTCACCCAGGCCCGCTACGGCATCACCTGGGGCCCGATCGGCGCCGCCCAGGCCTGCCTCAGGGAAGTACTGGACTACACCCAGGAGCGCATGCTGTTCGGCCGGCCGCTGGCCTCGAATCAGGCGGTGCAGCTGAAGATGGCCGAGATGGCCCGCCGCATCACCATGGCGCAGCTGCTGTCGCTGCAGCTGGGCCGCCTGAAGGACGCCGGCACCATGCAGCCGACCCAGGTCTCGCTGGCCAAGTGGAACAACTGCCGCATGGCCATCGACATCGCGCGCGAATGCCGCGACATCCTGGGCGGCGCCGGCATCACCACCGAGCACGTGGCGATCCGCCATGCGCTGAACCTGGAATCGGTGATCACCTACGAGGGCACGGAAACCGTGCACCAGCTGGTGGTGGGCCGCGAGCTCACCGGCATCAACGCGTTCTGACGCCGATGGGGGCGCCGGATACCGCCTGGGTCGAACTGCGCATCGAAACCGAGCGCCTGCTGCTGCGTCCGCCGCGGGCCGAGGATTTCGACGGCTGGGCCGCGAACATGGCCGATGCGGAATCGGCCCGCTTCATCGGCGGTCAGCAGCCGCGCGCGGTGGCCTGGCGCGGGTTCCTGACCATGGTCGGGGCCTGGTCGATCCAGGGCTACGGCATGTTCTCGGTGATCGAGAAGGCCACCGGCCAGTGGCTGGGCCGGCTCGGCCCCTGGCAGCCGGAAGGCTGGCCCGGCCCCGAAGTGGGCTGGGGCCTGGCGCGCGCGGCCTGGGGCAAGGGCTATGCGGCGGAGGGCGCGGCGGCGGCGATGGACTGGGCCTTCGAGCATCTGGGCTGGACCGACGTGATCCACAGCATCGACCCCGCCAACACCGCCTCGCAGGCGCTGGCCATGCGCCTGGGTTCGCGCAAGCGCGGCCCGGGCCGCCTGCCGGAGCCGTTCCAGGACGTGGCCATCGATATCTGGGGCCAGAGCCGCGAGGAGTGGCGCCGCCGCCGGCGCGCCTGACGAGCCGCATGCGCGACGCACTGGAGCAGGTGATCCTCGACGCCGTGCCGCAGCTGCGGCGGCTGTGCCGCGACCCCTGGCAGCTGATCGGCAGCGCCGCCGCCCGCCTGGCCGGCGCCGATGTCAGCGTGGCCGACCTCGACCTGCTCACCAGCGCCGCCGATGCCGCGCGCCTCACGGACGCCTGGCGCGACCGCCTCGAAGCCGGCTACGAACCCGCCGGCGCCGAACGCTTCCGCTCGCTCTTCGCCCGCTTCCGCTTCCCCGGCATGCCGGTGGAAGTGATGGGTGCGCTGGAACTCAACGCGGGGCAGGGCTGGCAGCCGGTGGCGGTGCACGAGACCGTGCAGGTGCGCGTCGCCGGCCTGGACGTGCCCGTGCCCAGCATCCCCGAACAGATCCGCATCCTCGAAAGCTTCGCCCGCCCGAAAGACCTGCATCGCGCCGCGCTGCTGCGCGCATTGCCGGGCACCGCGAGCTGACGCCAGCGTTTCCTTCTTTCCCTTCCTACCGAACCCGACACGCCATGACCGCGCTTCCGTTCTCCCTGAATGCCCGCCACAAAGGCTTCAACCGCGCCGAGATCGTCGACCAGAACTTCATCGAGTTCGTACAGCTCTGGCAGGGCCAGGCGCAGGCCGCGCCGCGCGACGGCGAGCCGGTGCTGCCAGGCAGCGCGCTGGACGCGCAGGGCTTCCGCGACCTGCTCGGCTCGCAGCTGATCTCGCGCCATCTGGACCTGATGGCCCGCGTGCTGCGCGTGCAGAACAAGGTGTTCTACACCATCGGCTCCAGCGGCCACGAAGGCAATGCGATGGTGGCGCGGCTCACCCGCCATACCGATCCGGCCTTCCTGCATTACCGCTCCGGCGGCTTCATGGCCGAGCGCTTCCGCAAGCTGCCGGGCATGGATCCGGTGATGGATTCGGCGCTGTCCTTCGCCGCCAGCATGGAAGACCCCGCCTCCGGCGGCCGCCACAAGGTGTGGGGCAGCAAGCCGCTGTGGGTGCTGCCGCAGACCTCGACCATCGCCTCGCATCTGCCGAAAGCCTTCGGCACCGCGGTGGCGATCGAACAGGCGCGCCGCATCGGCCACACGCTGCCGGTGCCGGAGGACAGCATCGCGATCTGCTCCTTCGGCGACGCCTCCTCCAATCACGCCACCGCGCAGACCGCGTTCAACGCGGCAGGGTGGACGGCCTACCAGAAGCTGCCTGCGCCGGTGCTGTTCGTGTGCGAGGACAACGGCATCGGCATCTCGGTGAAGACGCCCAGCGGCTGGATCGCCAACAATTTCAGCCGGCGCCCGGACCTTGATTATTTCTACGCCGACGGCCTGGACCTGGCCGAAGGCTACGGCCAGGTGCAGGCCGCGGTGGAGCACTGCCGCCGCACGCGCCGCCCGACCTTCCTGCATCTGCGCACCACGCGCGTGATGGGCCACGCCGGCACCGATTTCGAGATCGAGTGGCGCAGCGTGGAGGAGCTGTTCGCGCTGGAAGCTACCGACCCGCTGCTGCGCTCGGCCGAGATCGCGCTCGCTTCGGGCCTGTACACGCGCGAGTCGCTGCTGGAGCTGTACGAAGCCACGCGCAAGCAGTGCTTCGCCGCCGCCGAAGATGCCGACCGCCGTCCGCGCCTGGGCACGCTGGCCGAAGTGATGAAGCCGCTGGCGCCGTACACGCCGGCCGCGGTGAAGGCCGAAGCCGAACGCGCCGATTACGCCGCGCGCCGCGCCGAGGTGTTCGGCGGCGAAGAGAAGCTGCCGGAGAAGCAGCCGCCGCGCCATCTGGCGATCCAGATCGGCCAGGCGCTGCACGACGTGATGGCGAAGTATCCGGAGTCGCTGCTGTTCGGCGAGGACGTGGCGCTGAAGGGCGGCGTGTACACGGTGACCAAGGGCCTGTTCAAGACCTTCAAGGGCAACCGCGTGTTCAACACGCTGCTCGACGAAACGGTGATCCTGGGCCTGGCCCAGGGCTACGCCAACATGGGCATGCTGCCCATGCCGGAAATCCAGTACCTGGCGTATTTCCACAACGCCTGCGACCAGATCCGCGGCGAAGCCTGCAGCCTGCAGTTCTTCTCCAACGACCAGTACCGCAATCCGCTGGTGATGCGCGTGGCCTCGCTGGGCTACCAGAAGGGCTTCGGCGGCCACTTCCACAACGACAACTCGATCGCCGCGCTGCGCGACATCCCCGGCCTGGTGGTGGGCTGCCCCAGCCGCGGCGACGACGCAGCGGCCATGCTGCGCACGCTGATGGCGCTGGCCAAGGTGGACGGGCGCGTGTGCGCCTTCCTGGAGCCGATCGCGCTGTACATGACCAAGGACCTGTACGAAGCCGGCGACGGCCTGTGGCAGTACGCCTATCCCGCCCCGGGCGAGGCGCTGCCGCTGGGCGAGGGCCGCGTCTACGAACAGGACGCCGACGACCTGGTGGTGTTCACCTTCGGCAACGGCGTGCCGATGGCGCTGCGCGCCGCGCGCGAGATCGAACAGAAACGCGGCTGGCGCACGCGCGTGGTGGACCTGCGCTGGCTGGCGCCGCTCAACGATGCGTTCATCGTGGAGCAGGCGCGCAACGCGAAGCGCATCCTGGTGCTCGACGAAGGCCGCCGCAGCGCCGGCGTGGGCGAGGGCATCATCACCGCCATCGTCGAAGGAGGTTGCGGCGCCACGCCGCTGCAGCGCGTGGTGGGCGCCGACACGTACACGCCTTTGGCCGGTGCCGCGTTGCTGGTCCTGCCGGGCGAAGCGGAGATCGTGGCCGCGGCCGACCGCATGGCGTAGGTTGGGGTGAGCCGCAGGCGAACCCCAACCGCACGATGCACGTGATCTGGTTCACGGCATGGGACCGCAAGGGTGGCGATTCAGCCCTCGCGCCGTATGGTCGAAGTCCTTCGAACGAATAACGAAGGGAGGCAGCCATGAAACATGCCGTTCACGCGCTCGTGATCGCCTCGGTCCTCGCCGTCGCCGCGTGCTCGCAGGACGACACCGCGGATAACCCGGCGACTTCGCCGTCGACGCCGGCCCTATCCACCACCGCCACCGCAGCCGCGAGCAATCTGGCTCCCGCTCCCGGCAGCAGTGCCGCTGCCGCGTCTTCCGCCGCCACGCCGGTTTCGGCTGGCCCGTATCTGTTCGACCTGCTGCAGCAGAGCGATTTCGCCGCGGCGTTCCATGCGCTGAAGGGCGCGAAGGAGCTGCCCGACTGGACAGAGCAGGGCGGCACGTCGACGCCGGCGCAGAAAGTCGCGGTCGACGGCAAGAGCCTGCTCGCCGCCGCCGGCTGCAAACCGCACGACTGTCCGAGCGAACGCATCGTGCTGCTGTACGACGAGAAGACGCACGCGATGTGGGGCGTGTTCGCGCGGCGCCAGGGCGAAGCGCCGGCCGATGTCAGCGACGGCAGCAACGACCAGCTGAGCTGGCTGGGCGAGCCGGACGATCAGTTCAAGGACGCCTTGAAGAAGAGGCTGTACTACCCCGAGTGATGCCCGATGCCGGCCGCGGCCTGGCGCGGCCACTGGAATTTTCCTGCCGACGCGGTGCGATGGCGGTGGCTATGGTGCGGTGCTTTTCACGCAGTCTGCACCAACAAGCTGCCGTATCCGCCGTCGAAGGAAAATCAGCATGAACATGCCCGCTCGGGCTCTCGCGATCGCTTCGGTCCTCGCTATCGCCGCCTGCTCGCAGGACGATGGGGACCGGGAGGTAAGGGTGCGGGTCGCCAGTCCGATCATCCCTGCCGCTCCGGCGCATGGCGGCAGCGTATCGGCGGCATTTCCGATGTGGGCCGATGCAGAGCCGGCGGACGGAGCCGGGCCGGAAGTATCGGTGCTCGGCCCCTATCTGTCCGACCTGCTGGAACGGGCCGATTTCGCCATCGCCTTCGAGGCGCTCGCCGGAATCAACGCGCTTCCCGCTTGGACCCGCGACGGCGGCACCGCCGCGCCCGCGAAGGACATGCGGGCGGACGGCCGGACCTTGCTCGTCGCGCACGGCTGCAAGCCGCACGACTGCGCCACCGAGCGTCTGGTGCTGGCGTACGACGAGAAGAGCCATGCGATGTGGGGTGTGTTCGCGCGGGCCCGCCGCGACCGGTCCGATCTTGACGACGGCGGCGCCGACGAAAGCCGCGACGAGCTCACCTGGCTGGGCCGGCCCGACGCGAAGATAAAAGCGGCGCTGAAGCAATGGCTCTACCAGAGTGCCTGATCGATGGCCGTGGCGCGAGGCGCATGCCGGCGCGTCCGCGGCTCAGGATTGCTCCGTCGAACGCAGCGCCGCCCGCTCGCGCGAGCGGCAGGCCATCAGCTTCTCGTCCACTCTTACGCGGTTGCGCCCGTCCAGCTTGGCGCGATACATCGCGTGGTCCGCGCGCTCGACCAGGGTTTCCACCGTATCGTCGGCGCGATGCATGGCGATGCCGATGCTGACCGTCAGCAGCTGCTGGCGGCCGTCCACGGGAATTTCCAGCCGGTGCACGCGCCGGCACAGCCGCGTGGCCACGTGGATGGCCTGCGGCAGCTCCACGCCGCGCAGCACGGCGAGGAATTCCTCGCCGCCGTGGCGGCCGAGCAGGTCCTGCGGGCGCAGCTCGTGGCGCAGCGCGGCGGCCACGGCGGTCAGCGCGCAGTCGCCGGCGTGGTGGCCCTGGCTGTCGTTGAGCGACTTGAAGCAGTCCAGGTCCAGGAACAGCAGGGCCAGCGGCTCGCCGTGGCAGGACATCGCCGCCTGCAGGCTTTCGCTCAAGGCACGGCGGTTGAGCACGCGGGTCAGCGCGTCGACGTCGGCCAGTTCGCGCACCACGTCGGTGTCGTGGCGCATGGCCAGCGCGCGGTCGGCCAGGCCCAGCGCCAGCACCACCGCCTGCACCGCGCCGGCGGCCAGGGCCGCATCGTCCAGCCAGCCCATGCCGGGCAGGGCGCCGTTGGCCTGCGCGCTGTCGAGCACGGTGAGCGCCAGCAGCGGCGTGAAGCCGAGCAGGAAATAGCGCGCGCTGCGCGAACCGCGCACGGCGGCGACCACGCCGGCGCACAGCAGCAGCACCGCGCCGATCAGCAGCATGGGGTAGTGCAGGGCGCGGGCCGGCGCGATCAGCGCATCGATATGGCTGCTGCGCATCAGCACCAGCGGCGGCGCGCCCAGCGCCAGCGCCAGCGTGGTGGCGTGCAGCGCCGGCGCGAAGCGCTGCAGATCGCAGAAGCGCGCCACGAACACCGCGGCGAAGGCCAGTGACAGCAGCGCCGCGGTGGGCGCGGCCACCTGCGCGGTGCCGGCCAGCCAGGCCCACTCCATCGGATGGAACACGTAGCCGGTCTGGATGCCCTGGATCGCCGCGTAGCAGCACACATAGCCGGCATACCAGCCGAAGGTGGCGTCGCGCAGCATCAGCGCCAGGCACAACGCGAACGCGGCCATCGCCAGCATCACCGCGAAGCAGGCGCTGGCGAACATCAGCCAGCCGGCGTCGTCGCGCAGGTAGTCGGCCCAGGGCTGCAAGCCGAAGCGCACCGGTGCGCTGGCCGCGGCATTGGCTTCGAAGCGGAGCAGGATCGGCGCGGTGGCGGCCCCGTCGGCCGGCACGCGCCAGGCCAGCCGGCCGTGACCGTGCAGTGGCGCGTCGAAATCGTCCAGGGCCAGCCGGCGCGCCGGTTCGCCGCGCGCGTACAGCGTCACCGGCGTCAGCGGCGGCGGTTCGATGGTGAGCGCGCGCTCCTCGACCAGCGGCGTCGGCAGCGGCCGCAGCACCACCCAGGCGGCTTCGCCGGGATTGAGGATGGGAGTCATCGCGGACGGGTCGAAGGCGCGCAGCTCGCCGCGGTCGAAGGCGGCCAGCACGCCGGCCGGCGTGTCGCCGGGCCGCGCCGCGCACCAGGCCGCCTCCATCGCGGCCGCGGGCTGCGGCATGGCGCGCCATGGCACGAGCAGCAGCAGCGCGAGGACGAACCATCGCCGCCACCTGTGCGTTCCTGGTAACCAGCCTGCCACCACCACACCCCCCTGCCGGCCCGCCTGGCGTCCGCGGCCATCCTGGCCCGGCTCTGCCGTGCGGTCTGGCCTTGGATTCTGGCCGAGTCGCGGCGGCTGACCCATTCGGACGAATGGCCTAGGAAAGAAAGCATGGGGCGTGCCATCCAGGCGTCACCTTGCCTTGACCGCGGCTCCGCAAGCTTGGGCGTTCCCTTTCCCGGAAGGAGCATTCGCCATGAGCACCAAGGTCGCCGTCTTCGTGGGCAGCCTTCGCCAGGACTCGATCAACCGCAAACTCGCCCGTGCGGTGGAAAAGCTGGCGCCGAAGGATCTTTCGTTCGAGCACATCGACATCGGCGGGTTGCCGCTCTACAACCAGGATTTCGACGGCGACTATCCGGCCGCGTGCCAGCAGCTGAAGCAGGCGGTGGAAGCGGCGGATGCGCTGCTGTTCGTGACGCCCGAATACAACCGTTCGATTCCCGGCGTGCTGAAGAACGCGATCGACATCGCCTCGCGGCCGTGGGGGACGAATTCCTTCGCGGGCAAGCCCGGCGCGGTGATCGGCGCCTCGATCGGCGCGACCGGCTCGGCCTTGTCGCAGCAGCATCTGCGCAATGTGCTGGCCTATGTGGACGTGCCCTTGCTGGCGCAGCCGGAGGTGTTCATTGCGTTCAAGGACGGGTTGATCGACGGCGAGGGGAATATTTCGAGCGACGGCACGAAGAAGTTCCTGCAGGGGTTCGTGGACAAGTACGTGGCATGGATAAAGCGTTTTCGCTGAAGCGCAGTTTGCTCCCTCTCCCCTCCGGGGAGAGGGTCGGGGTGAGGGGTCGGGCGGAGCGGTGAGTGGAGGGTCTCGATAAGCTCAAGAGCTTTTCTTCTTTTCGTAGAAGCGTAATCGCGAGCACCCACCCCTAATCCGGCTGCTGCTACTTTCTCCCCGGAGGGGAGAAGGGTTCCATAGTCACCCCCACTGCCTCGCCAACCGCTCCATCCACAGAAACGACACCAGCACCGCCGTAGGCGCACGCGCCTGGCTGGCCGCTACCGCGTCGAGCAGCGCCATCACGCCACGCCGGTCGACCAGCCCAAGATCCGCCAGCGCGCATTCGCGCAACTGTTCCGTCAGCATGCCCGCCTGTGCCGCGATCAATGCTGGAAACACCTGCTCGAACGTCTCCTTCCGATAACCGGCCGGAAACGTATCCTCGCCGAGCTGCTGCTGGAGATAGCGCTGCATCAGGGCGCGCCCGTGTCGTTGCTCGAGCGGGAGCTGATGGCAGAACCGCGCCAGGCGCGGATCGCTCAATGGATTCACCGGCCACAGCCCGCGCCGTGCGATATCCGCTGCGCGGCAGGCCTGCGCGGCGAGCGCGGTGGCCGGCACCGGGCCGGCTGGCGCGCCGAAGCTGTGCAGGCCGCGCGCGGCTTCCCGCGCGCGCGGCGTGAGCAGCGTGTCGACTTGTGCGCGGTGCGTGCGCTCGCGTTGCGCTTCGAGCGTGTCGTCTTCGCTGGCCAGTTCGTGCAGGTAGTCGGGAAACAGCTCGTCGCCGCCCACGCCGGTATAGAGCCGGTCGCAACCGAGCGAAGCGGCGCGATCCCACAGTGCGGCGCAGGCCTCCAGGTAATACTCCTGATTGAAGCCCAGCCGCTGTCCCGGCGCCGGACGCAGGTCGAGGCTTGGGGGCCGCGCAGCGATCTCCACCGTTTCGTCGTGCAGCCCAAGCCGTTCCACGATAGCCCCGCGGCGCTTCAACTGCGGCGGCCGGGTCTCGCCTTCGAGCAGGATGCCGAGGCTGCTGCGCGGCGCGGCGATCGCGGCCAGGCCGCAGGCCACCGTGGCCGAGTCCATGCCGCCGCTGAGTTCGAGTGCGCTGCGTGCCGCGACGAACGGGCGCGCATCGACTGCTTCGCGCAATTGCGCGGCGAATGAAGCCAGCCATGCGTCGCGCTCGCGCGCCTGCGCCAGCGTGGTGACCTGCACCGGCGGCGGGTAGTGATAGCTGGCCTTGCCAGGTTCGACGGACAGCGAGGCGCGTTCGGTCAGCATCACGATGCCGACCGCGATCTGCCGCGCCGAGTAGATCGTGTGCAGCGCGAGGCGATGGCTCGCTATTTCGAAGTCCAGCGCGGTCGGCGCGCGGGTCAGGTCGCCGGCATCCCAGGACAGTTCCAGCCGGTCGTCCGTGGCGCGCGCATACACCGGCAACGCGCCGAACACGCCTGCGCGCAGCTTGAGGCGGCACCCGGCCTGCGCCGCTTCGACCATGGTGTAATCGAGCGGCCACAGCAGGCATTCGCGGTAGCGCTGTTCGAATTCGGCCGCGTCGACGTCCAGTTGCCGCGCCGGCGCGCCGCCTCCGGTGCGGCGCTCGCGCACGGTGGCAAACCATTGGCCGTCGGTGCGCACCAGCAGGGTTTCCAGCGCGGGATGCGCGAACGGTTCGATGCGGCTGGCGCCGAAGGCGACGGCCTGGCCGTCCCAGCGCGGATCGAATGCAAGATCGGCAAGCGCGATCGTGGCCTTGAGCATGTTCCGTCCATGAAAGGCGGGGCCAGCCATACCGGCATGAAAAAGCCGCCCCGTTGGCGAGGCGGCTTGGCGGTCACCCGTGAGGGCGCGTGGTCACGTTGCGCGGCGACTCAGCCGCCGCCGTCGTTGCGGCCGCCGAAGGTGCCGATATCGCCATCGAACCGGGTCTTCGGCGCACGCTTCTGCATGGGGGCCTGTTTCTGCATCGGCGCGTCCATCGGCACGCCGAACACGTCAGCTGCAATCACGCCTTCTTCACGCACGGTGAGTTCCTGAAGTTCCATGTGAATGCCCTTTGCGATTGAGCCGCGACAATGCGGCCGATCGAGACTAGCACCGGGATATCAGGTCAAACCAGAACTCCATCACGCTCGCCTGGCCCTTCACGAAGCCTGCACGTGGCGGCCTATTCGACGGGGTTGGCGCCCACGCCGCAGATGCGCTCCAGCAGTTGCGCCTGCGCATTGCGCACCGCCTGGCCGGACGGTGCGAGGCGGTGATAATGGCCGTCCGCCTGCAGCACCGACGCGCTGCTGTTGTCGGCGAGGTAGAGTTCCAGTTCCTTCTTCACGCGCTGCTGCAGCTTCTTGCTCTCGATCGGGAAGCCGGTTTCGACGCGGCGGTCGAGGTTGCGCTCCATCAGGTCGGCGCTGGCCAGGAACAGCTCGTCGTCGCCGTTGTTGGCGAACCAGTAGGCGCGGCTGTGTTCCAGGAAACGATCCACGATCGAGCGCACACGGATGTTGTGCGATACGCCCGGCACGCCGGGGCGCAGGCAGCACATGCCGCGCACGATCAGTTCGATCTTCACCCCGGCCATGCTGGCCTTGTACAGCGCGCGGATCACCTTCGGGTCGGTCAGCGCGTTGACCTTGGCGATGATCTGCGCGGCGCGGCCGGCCTGCGCATGCGCGGTCTCGCGCGCGATCAGGTCCAGCAGCGTTTTCTTCAGGGTGAACGGCGCATGCAGCAGCTTCTTCATGCGCAGCACCTTGCCCATGCCGGTGAGCTGGCTGAACAGCTTGTGCACGTCCTCGCACAGCGCCTGGTCGGAGGTGAGCAGGCTGTAGTCGGTGTACAGGCGCGCATTGCCGGTGTGGTAGTTGCCGGTGCCCAGGTGCGCGTAGCGCACCAGTTCGTCGCCTTCGCGGCGCTGGATCAGCATCAGCTTGGCATGCGTCTTCACGCCCACCACGCCGTAGATCACCATCGCGCCCGCCTGCTGCAGGCGCGAGGCGAGGGTGAGGTTGGACTCCTCGTCGAAGCGCG
Source organism: Dyella sp. SG562 (assembly GCF_011759495.1). Taxonomy (NCBI): domain Bacteria; kingdom Pseudomonadati; phylum Pseudomonadota; class Gammaproteobacteria; order Lysobacterales; family Rhodanobacteraceae; genus Dyella; species Dyella sp. SG562. The sequence continues at coordinate 112,253 of NZ_JAAOYS010000005.1, read as the reverse complement.
CGCGCAGTTCCACCACCACGGTCACTTCCTTGCCCGCGCGCGCGGCGTCCACCAGCGCGTCGACGATCTCGGAGTTGGCGCCGCTGCGGTACAGCGTCTGCTTGATCGCCAGCACGTTCGGGTCTTTCGCGGCCTGATGCAGAAGATCCACCACCGGCGCGAAGGATTCGAACGGGTGCAGCAGCAGCACGTCCTGCTTGCCGATCACCTGGAACAGGTCTTCCTCTTTCTTCAGCGCCTTGGGGATGGCCGGCGTGAACGGCGGATACAGCAGCTGCGGCGCATGCGACTTGTTGGCCAGGCCCATCAGGCGGGTGAGATTGACCGGGCCGTTGACCTCGTACATCTCCGCCGCGGTAAGGCCGAACTGCTTCAGCAGATAATCGGTGAGTTCCTTCGGGCAGTTGTCGGCAACTTCCAGGCGCACCGCGTCGCCGAAGCGGCGCGAGTACAGCTCGCCGCGCAGCGCGCGGGCGAGGTCTTCCACGTCTTCCGGATCGATCGTGAGGTCGGCGTTGCGGGTCAGGCGGAACTGATAGCAGCCGCGCACCGACATGCCGGGGAACAATTCCTCGGTATGCGCGTGGATGATCGAGGACAGCAGCACGAAGTTCTCGCCGCCTTCGCACACGTCGTCCGGCAGGCGGATCAGGCGCGGCAGCACGCGCGGGGCTGGCACCACGGCCAGGCCGGAGTCGCGGCCGAACGCGTCCACGCCTTCCAGCTGCACGATGAAGTTGAGGCTCTTGTTGACCAGCAGCGGGAAGGGATGCGTCGGGTCCAGGCCGATCGGCGTGACCAGCGGCGCCACCTCGTGGCGGAAATAGCGGCGCACCCACAGCTTCTGTTTGTGCGACCACTCGTTGCGGCGCACGATGCGGATGCCGTGGCGCGCCAGCTCCGGCAGCACGCTCTCGTTGAGGATGGTGTACTGCCGCTCGATCTGCTTGTGCGCGATCTCGCTGATCTCGGTGAGCGCGCGGCGCGGGGCGATGGCGTCCGGGCCGACGATCTCGTGGTCGAAGGCGATCTGGCTCTTCAGGCCGGCCACGCGGATCTCGAAGAACTCGTCCATGTTGCTGGAGAAGATCAGCAAAAACTTCAGGCGCTCCAGGATCGGCTTGCGCTCGTCCAGCGCCTGGTCCAGCACGCGGATGTTGAACTGCAGCTGGGACAGCTCGCGGTGGATGTACAGGCTGCTGTCGTTGAGATCCGGCGGCGCGCCCTGCGCGTCGCCCGCGGGCATGGCGGTGGCGGGCGCTTCTTCGACCGTGAGGCTGGGGCGGTTTTCGCTGCTGGACATCGGGTGCTTCCTGATCCCCGCGGACGGGGTGTGGGAACAGGCATCCTACCCCGTTGCCGCGGCAGGCATGCCGTAAGCCCGGCGGTCAGTCCAGGCCATTTCGCAAACCGTCATATTGCTGCGGAAATTTGACGGCGGCGTGACGGCGCTCAGCTTTGCGCGTAAGCATTCAAGGCTTCGCCGAGATAGTCGAACAGGCTGCGCACGGCGGCCTGGCGGCGCAGGTCCTCGTGCATCACCACCCAGCATTCCATCGGGATCGACAGTTCCTGCGCCAGCAGGCGCACCAGCTTCGGCGTGCGCGCGGCCAAAGGCACCTGGCAGATGCCGATGCCGTAGCCGGCACGCATTGCCGCCAGCGCGGCCAGCGGGTGGTCGGTGCGCAGCGCGAAATGCTCGCGCGTCCAGGGCAGGTGCTTGGGGCGCAGCGTGCGCAGGTACGGCGGTTCCTGGTCGAAGCCGATCAGGCTGTGTTCGCGCAGCTCGTCCAGCGTGGCCGGCGCACCGTGCCGGCGCAGATAGCGCGGATGCGCGAACAGGCCCAGCTCGATGCGCGCGAGCTGGCGCGCGATCAGCGCCTGCTGGGTGGGGCGGGCCATGCGGATGGCCAGGTCCGCGTCCTTGCGCAGCAGGTCCTGCGCGCGGTCGGTGACCACCAGCTCGATGGTCACCCCGGGGTGTTCGCGGCGGAACTCGGTCAGCATCGGCGGCAGCACTTCGGTGCCGATCGCTTCGCTGGCGGTGAGGCGCACCACGCCGCGCACGGCATCTTCGCCCGCGCCGATCGCACGCCGCAGCGCCGCCGTCGCCGAGGCCATCGCTTGCGCATGTGGCACCAGGCGCAGGGCCAGCTCGGTGGGCAGCAGGCCCTGCGGCGAGCGGGTGAACAGCGCGGCGTCCAGCGCCGCTTCCAGCTCGCGGATATGCCGGCCCAGGCTGGGCTGGGTCATGGCCAGGGCGCGCGCGGCGCCGGACAGGCTGCCTTCGCGCATCACGGCGAGGAAGGAGCGGTAGAGGTCCCAGGAGGGCTCGGGCTTGTCCATGCATATTTGTATAGCAGATGTTCGGTCTTCGTGGATTTTCTTATGGGTGCCCCCAGCCCAAGCTTGGCCCATCCCAACGGAGGACGACACGATGAAGCGCACGAAGACGGTACTGGTGGTAGGCGCCAACGGCGGCGTGGGCGGCGAGACCTGCATGGCCCTGCTCCGCCATGGCTGGCATGTGCGCGCGCTGGCGCGCCGGCCCGGCAGCTTGGAAGGCATCGAGTGGGTGCAGGGCGATGCGATGGTGGCGGCCGACGTGCTGCGCGCTGCGGCCGGCGCCGACGTGATCGTGCATGCGGTGAATCCGCCGGGCTATCGCGGCTGGGAGAAACTGGTGCTGCCGATGCTGGACCACACCATCGCCGCGGCAAAAGCAGCCGGCGCGCGCATCGTGCTGCCGGGCACCATCTACAACTACGGCCTCGACGCCTTCCCGGTGCTTACCGAGGATGCGCCCCAGCATCCGGCCAGCCGCAAGGGCGAACTGCGCGTGGCGATGGAGCAGCGGCTGGCGCAGGCGGCGAACGAAGGCGCGCCGGTGCTGATCCTGCGCTGCGGCGACTTCATCGGCCCGCGCAATACGGGCAACAGCTGGTTCTCGCAGGGGCTGGTGAAGGCCGGCAGCAAGGTGCGCGCGGTGAGCTATCCGGGGCCGCCGGAGCTGGGCCACGCCTGGGCGTATCTGCCCGACGTGGCCGAAACGCTGGCGCGCCTGCTCGATCGCGCCGACGAGCTGGAGCCGTTCGCTGCATTCCATTTCGGCGGCTATTGGCTCGACGGCCACCAGATGGTCGACGCGGTGCGCGCGGCGACCGGCGATGCGACGGTGCGCGCGGCGCGCTTTCCATGGTGGATGGTGGCAGTGGCGCAGCCGTTCGTGGAGACGCTGCGCGAACTATGGAAGATGCGCTATCTGTGGAAGCACGAGGCGCGGCTGGAGGATGCGAAGCTGCGGCGGTTTCTCGGCGAGGTGCCGGCGACGCCGGTGGTGGACGCGCTGCGTAGTGCGCTGGTGGGAGCCGGTTGCCTCTGACGCGGTCGGCGTAGGTTGGGGTGAGCGCAGCGAACCCCAACAATGCGAGGCGCCTGGCGGTGCGGTGTTGGGGTTCGCTGCGCTCACCCCAACCTGCGCCGTGCTGTTTCAGGTCGGAGCACCCTTGGCGCGCGGCCGCTGCTCTCCCGCCATATACCGGCTCGGCGGTTCCCCCAGCACCCGCCGAAACGCCGCCGTAAACGCACTCGCACTCCCATACCCCAGTTCCACCGCCACCTCGGTAATCGACTGCCCCCGCCCCAGCCGCGTCAACGCCGCCAGCAGGCACGCCTGCTGGCGCCACGCCGCATAGCTCATCCCGGTCTGCTGCCGGAACGTGCGCGTGAAATGCCGCCGGCTCATGTCCACCTTGGCCGCCACCGCGTCGATATCCAGATCCAGCGCCGGCGCGTCCAGCAGCGCGCGGCAGAGCTTGTGCAGGCGCGGCTCGGCCGGGAGCGGGGTGTTGAGGGCGAGGGTGGGCATGGCGGCGATCTCGTCCAGCAGCAGCGCCATCAGGCGGCCGTCGCGGCTGTCCAGCGCGTATTCCACGGGCAGGTCGACGGCGGCTTCGAGCAGCTCGTGCAGCAGCGGCGACACGGCGATCACCTGGCAGTGCGGCCACAGATGGCGCGCCACCTCCGGCTGCAGATAGGCGCTGCGCGTGCTCACCTCGCCGTCCATATGCACTTCGTGCATCACGCCGGCCGGAATCCACAGCGCGCGGCGCGGCGGCACGATCCAGCTGCCTTCGGGCGTGATGGTCTTGACCACGCCGGTGGCCGCGTACAGCAGCTGGGCGCGCTTGTGCGCATGGGCGGGCAGCACGAAGCGGGCGGGGTAGTCGTTGCCGGTGGCGACGATGGCGCGCGGCACGTCCTCATAGTGGTTGACGCGGGTCTGGCGCATGGAGATGGCCCGGATTCGACGGATATTGACCCGCTGGCGTGAGCGGGCCGGCAAGGCCCAATTTAAGGTGCTGGCCTGTGCGCGGCAAGCCGCCGCACCCACCGTCCCCCACAGACCCGCCCGCTCCCATGCAGACCCGCGTCGAAGATCTCCCCCTGCCGGCCGCCGCGCCCAAGACCGAGCCGAAGACCGAATTCGGCATCATTGGCGCGATCAGCTTCGCCCACCTGCTCAACGACATGATCCAGTCGTTGATCCTGGCCATCTATCCGATCCTGAAGGAAGGCTTCCACCTGAGCTTCGCCCAGGTCGGCCTGATCACGCTGACCTACCAGGTCACCGCCTCGCTGCTGCAGCCGATGGTGGGCATGATCACCGACCGCAAGCCGATGCCGTTCTCGCTGCCGGTGGGCATGGGCTTCACCCTGTGCGGCCTGCTGCTGCTGGCGAACGCGCCGAACTTCGGCCTGCTGCTGGTGGCCGCGGCGCTGGTGGGCACGGGATCGTCGGTGTTCCATCCGGAATCCTCGCGCGTGGCGCGCATGGCCTCGGGCGGGCGCCACGGCCTGGCGCAGTCGCTGTTCCAGGTCGGCGGCAATACCGGCGCCTCGCTGGGGCCGCTGCTGGCGGCGTGGATCATCGTGCCGCACGGCCGCGGCAGCGTGGCCTGGTTCGCGCTGGCGGCGCTGCTGGCGATCGTGGTGCTGCTGCAGGTGAGCGCGTGGTACCGCGACCACCACGCGGTGCGCGGCAAGGCCAAGGCGCGCCACGCAACGGTGACATTGACGCGCGGCCGCGTGGCCGGCGCGGTGGCGATCCTGGGGCTGCTGATCTTCTCCAAGTACTTCTACATCGCCAGCATCACCAGCTATTACACCTTTTATCTGATCCACAAGTTCGGCGTGTCGGTGCCCAACGCGCAGACGCATCTGTTCGTGTTCCTGTTCGCGGTGGCGGCCGGTTCGCTGATCGGCGGACCGGTGGGCGACCGCATCGGGCGCAAGTGGGTGATCTGGGCCTCGATCCTGGGCGTGGCGCCGTTCACCCTGCTGTTGCCGCACGCCAGCCTGTTCTGGACCGGCGTGCTCACGGTGGTGATCGGTCTGATCCTGTCCTCGGCGTTCTCGGCCATCCTGGTCTATGCGCAGGAGCTGATTCCCGGCCGCGTGGGCATGATCTCCGGCCTGTTCTTCGGCTTCGCCTTCGGCATGGGCGGCATCGGCGCCGCGGTGCTGGGCAAGGTGGCGGACGCGCAGGGCATCGACTTCGTCTACGGCCTGTGCGCCTACCTGCCGCTGCTGGGCGTGATCACCGTGCTGCTGCCGAACCTCGATGGCCCCAGGCGCAAGGCCGCCGGCGCAGCCTGAGCCGGCGGCTTACCAGCGCATGCCGTGCATGGCGGTGAGCGACATGCCGATCACGATCAGCGCGGTGAGGAACAGCGCGAACGGAATCAGCAGCAACAGCGCATACACATGCGTGCGCGCCTGCTCGCCGCGCCCCTGCCAGGCGCGCAGCACGGCCAGCGCGATGCAGGGCAGGGTCGCCACGGCCGGCAGGAACGGCGCGAAGCCGGCGGTACGCGGATCGAGCACCAGCACCAGCGCCGACAACAGCGTGGCGAACGCGAGCAGGTGCAGCAGGATGGCGCGGATGCGCGGATGGCCGATCCGCGTCATCCACCAGCCGAGGTACAGCGGATACGTCAGGCCGCCGACATAGAGCCAGGGCGATTCGCCGTGGATGTGCTTGGACACCTGGTCGTAGAGCAGCGGCGGAATCAGCAGGACCGCGAATATCAGCAACAGATGCAGCGCGATCTTCCCTGCCAGCCTCATGGTTTATCCCTTGCCGACGACCACCGGTTCGGGCTCTAACGTCACACCGAACCTGGCGTGCACACCGGCGATCACCTTCTGCGCGAACGCCCACAGCTGGGCGCCGCTGGCCTGGCCGTGGTTGACCAGCACCAGCGCATGGCGGTTGGAGATGCCGGCGTCGCCGTCGCGCTGGCCCTTGAAGCCGGCCGCTTCGATCAGCCAGGCGGCGGAGAGCTTCCAGCGCCCGTCCGCGCCCGGCCAGGCGGCCAGTTCCGGATGGTGGCGCTTCAGTGCTTCGCCCACGGCCGCAGCGACGACGGGATTCTTGAAGAAGCTGCCGGCGTTGCCGATCACCGCCGGGTCCGGCAGCTTGCGCGTGCGCAGGTGCACCACCGCCTCGGCGACGTGGAACGGCGCGGGCTTGTCCACGCCCATGCGCGCCAGCTCCTCGCGGATGCCGGCGTAGTCCAGGCGCAGCGCGTGCGCGCGGGGCAGGGCGAAGCGCACCGCGGTGACGATGTAGCGGCCGGGTTCGCGCTTGAACAGCGAGTCGCGGTAAGCGAAGGCGCAGTCGTCGCGGCTCAGCACCGCCACGCGGCGCTCGCGCGTATCCCAGGCTTCCACGCTTTCGATGAACTCGGCCACTTCGGTGCCGTAGGCGCCGATGTTCTGGATCGGCGCGGCGCCGACCGTGCCGGGAATCAGGATCAGGTTCTCAAGGCCCGCGAAGCCCTGGCCCAGGGTCCAGCGCACGAAGTCGTCCCAGCGCTCGCCCGCGGCCACCGCGATGCGGGTGAGCTCGCCTGCCTGCTCCACCTGCACGCCGCGGTTGGCCATGGCCACCACGGTGCCCTCGACGTCGCCGGCCAGCAGCAGGTTGCTGCCTTCGCCGAGCACCAGCAGCGGGCCGCTGCGCACGGCGGGGAAGTCCAGCAGCTCCGGCAGCCTGGCCGCTTCGGTCACCTCGGCCAGCAGGCGCGCGCGCGCATTGACGCGCAGCGTGTTGCGCTGGCCCAGCGGGGCGTTTTCGATCAGCGCGTAGCCGCCCATGTCGGTGCGTTCCGGCGGCAGCGCGTAGCGGTCAGCCGGCATCGTCGTGCTCGCCCTGGCGGCGGATTTCGTCCACGCATTCGCCGATCAGTTCCGGGCCGCGATACACCATGCCGGAATACAGCTGCACCAGCGCCGCGCCCGCCGCGATCTTGCCGGCCGCATCGGCGCCGTCGAGGATGCCGCCCACGCCCACGATGGGCACGCGCTCGCCCAGGCGGCGGCGCATGCCGCGCAGCACTTCGGTGGAGCGCGCATACAGCGGGCGCCCGGACAGGCCGCCGGTTTCGTTGCCGTGCGGCGAGCTGGCCACGTGGCCGCGCTCGATGGTGGTGTTGGTGCAGATCAGGCCGTCGATGCCGGTGGCGAGCAGCACCTCGGCGATGCCGTCCAGCTCCGCCTCGGCCAGGTCCGGCGCGATCTTCAGCAGCATCGGCTTGCGCTGGCCGGACTGCGCGCCCAGGCGCTCCTGCGCCTCGCGCAGCGTTTCGATAAAGCGGCGCAGCGTGGCTTCTTCCTGCAGGTCGCGCAGGCCCTGCGTGTTCGGCGAGGAGATGTTCACCGTCACGTAGCTGGCGTGCGCATACACGCGCTCCAGGCAGAAGAGGTAGTCGTCGACCGCCTTGTCGTTCGGCGTGTCCTTGTTCTTGCCGATATTGATGCCCAGCACGCCGCGGTAGCTGGAGCGCTGCACGTTGCGCACCAGCGCATCCACGCCGGCATTGTTGAAGCCCAGCCGGTTGATCACCGCCTCGTGCCGCGGCAGGCGGAACATGCGCGGCTTGTCGTTGCCCGGCTGCGGGCGCGGCGTGGTGGTGCCCACTTCGACGAAACCGAAGCCGAGCGCGCCGAGCGCATCGAGATGGTCGGCGTTCTTGTCCAGGCCGGCGGCGAGGCCGACCGGGTTGGGGAAGTCGATGCCGAACACATTGACCGGCAAGGCCTGCGGCGGCCGGGCCAGCACGTGCAGGAAGTTGCTGCGGTGGGCCACGTCCAGTCCGTACAGCGTGACGCGGTGCGCCGTTTCCGCGTCGAGCGCGAACAGCAGGGGGCGAAGATAGGAATACATGCGTGCGGTGCTTAGCCTGGGTGGCCCACGTAGACGCGGGTGTCGTAATCGAAACTGATCTGGCCGTCGCGCGCGGTGGCGTCGAACAGCTCGCGCAGCGCCTGCATCATCGGCGCGTGCTGCGGATGGTCTTCCTTCGGCGCATACGAGGAGGACATCAAGCGCCCGCGCAGGCTGTCGAAATCCAGCTGCTGGCGATGCTCGAAACTGCCGCTGCCGCGGTAGCCGTCGCCGAACCAGGCGCGCATGCGCGGCTCGTCGGCGTAGCGTTCGGCCACGCTGGTGTAGTCGGTGCCGTAGCGCTGCAGCAGCGCCTCGTAGCCTTCCAGGAACGGCGTGCCGGTCAGGCGGCGGCTGTTCCAGTAGATCGCCGCCAGCCCGTGCGGGCGCAGGATGCGCGCGAACTCGTGGCGGGTGGCGTCTTGGTCGAACCAGTGGAAGGCCTGCGCCACCGACACCAGGTCCACGCTGTGCGCGGCCAGGCCGGTCTTGTCGGCGCGGCCGTCCAGGGCGCGGAAGTGCTGGTCCAGGCCCAGCCATTTCTCCGCCGCCGCGCGCATGGCGGCATTGGGTTCCACCGCGATCACGCGGTAGTCGGCATCGAGAAACAGCTTGCTGGAGATGCCGGTGCCGGCGCCGACGTCGGCGACCAGCCACTGCGGCGTCACGCCGTGCTCGCGCTGCAGCCAGTCCAGCATCGCCCTGGGGTAATCCGGGCGGTAGCGGACATAGTCCTCGACGCGGTTGCTGAATCGTTCCGTGGCTTGCAGATCGGTCATGGCGCTAGTCCTTGGGACCTCAGGGAGCCACCGTTACCTATGGAAAAAGCGCCCGGCGCGTGGCCGGGCGCCGTCGCACTTACAGGTCGAACTTGATGCCCTGGGCCAGCGGCAGCGAATCCGAATAGTTGCTGGTGTTGGTCTGGCGGCGCATGTACACCTTCCACGCGTCCGAACCGGATTCGCGGCCGCCGCCGGTCTCCTTCTCGCCGCCGAAGGCGCCGCCGATTTCCGCACCGGAGGTGCCGATATTGACGTTGGCGATGCCGCAGTCCGAGCCGGCCGCGGACAGATACTGCTCCGCCGCCTTCAGGTCGCGCGTGAAGATCGCCGAGGACAGGCCCTGCGGCACGTCGTTCTGCAGCTCGATCGCTTCGTCCAGGCTCTTGAACGGCATGATGTAGAGGATCGGCGCGAAGGTTTCCGTCTGCACCACCTCGTCGCTGTTCTTGACGCCGGCGACGATGGTCGGCAGCACGAAGTTGCCCTTGCGGTCGGTGAGCGCGGCGCCGCCGGTCAGCACCTTGCCGCCGCTGGCCTTGGCCTTCTCCACCGCGCCGAGATACGCCTGCACGGCGTCCTGGCTGTTGAGCGGGCCCATCAGGGTGGTGGCCAGGGTGGGGTCGCCGATCTTGCCTTCCACCTGCTTGTAGGCGGCGACCAGCTTGTCGGTCACTTCGCCGACGATGGACTCGTGCACGAACAGGCGGCGCGTGGTGGTGCAGCGCTGGCCGGCGGTGCCGACCGCGCCGAACACGATGGCCGGAATGGCCAGCTTAAGGTCGGCGCTCGCGTCCAGGATGATGGCGTTGTTGCCGCCCAGCTCCAGCAGCGAGCGGCCCATGCGGCGCGCCACGCGCTCGCCGACCATGCGGCCGACCTTGGTGGAGCCGGTGAAGCTGATCAGCGGGATGCGCTTGTCGTCGACGAAGCCCTGCGAGAGGTCGGTGCCGGCGTCGTTGAACAGGAAGAAGATGTCCGGGAAGCCGCCGGCCTGCAGCGCCTCGTTGCAGATCTTCATGGTGGCGATGGCCGACAGCGGGGTCTTCGGCGATGGCTTCCAGATGCAGATGTCGCCGCAGATCGCCGCGAGGAAGGCATTCCACGCCCACACCGCCACCGGGAAGTTGAACGCGCTGATGATGCCGACCAGGCCCAGCGGGTGGTACTGCTCGTACATGCGGTGGCCGGGGCGCTCCGAATGCATGGTGTAGCCGTAGAGCATGCGGCTCTGGCCCACCGCGAAGTCGGCGATGTCGATCATCTCCTGCACTTCGCCGTCGCCTTCGGGCTTGATCTTGCCCATCTCCAGCGCGACCAGCGAGCCGAGGGCGTCCTTGTGCTTGCGCAGCGCTTCGCCGCACAGGCGCACGGCTTCGCCGCGGCGCGGGGCCGGGGTGGTGCGCCAGGTCTTGAAGGCTTCCTGGGCGCGCTTGACGATGGTTTCGTAGTCGGCGGCGCTGGAGGCGTGCACGGTGCCGATCACCTCGCCGGTGGCCGGATTCACCGGCTGCAGCGCGCCGGCATCCGCCGTGCGGGACCATTCGCCCTGGCCGAGATAGGTGCCGGAATGCTCCGCGCCGATGCCGAGCGCCTTGAGGATTTCGTGGGACATGCTTGCTCCTGGACCGTGGCGCCTGGGGGCGCGGAGGTGGTTTGGGATGGGTGATTAGGGATGGGTGGAAAAGGGCAATTCTAGCAGGCCGGCACGGGTAGGCCCGAGGCACGGCCGGCGGCGGCGGATGGTGCGCCGCGCCATCGGGCCGGCAAGGCCTCACCCGGGTGGATTTGCGTGACAGGGATACGACATGGTTCTGGCGTATCCTCCGCGCGGAAAAAAACGGCCGCGGCCCTGCCGCCGTTGCGAGGAGTCCTCTTGAAGACGTTCGAAGCGATATGCGCGGAACGCGCAGACCAGCAGTCCAACAACTTCCTGCTGCTGCGCCTGCTGGCGGCGATGCTGGTGGTCTACGGCCATTCGTTCCGCCTGGCCGCGGAATGCGCTTCCTGCGTGGACCTGGCTTCGCTGGTGTCGCGCGACCCGGAAATCCTCAGCCACCGGATCGGGCTTTTCATCTTCTTCGTGATCAGCGGTTTCCTGGTGACCAAGAGCTGCGTGGAAAGCCGTTCCGCCGCCAGCTATTTCGCCAAGCGCGCGTTGCGCATTTTTCCGGGCCTGATCGTCTGCACGCTGGTGATGACCTTCGTGCTGGGCACGGTGTTCACGTCGCTGAGCCTGCCGGAGTATTTCTCCTCGCCCACCACCTGGCGCTATCTGCTCACCAACGCCACCACGTATCGCATCGCGGGCGATCTTCCCGGCGTGACCTTGCGCGACGGCGCCTTCGCCGGCGTGATCAACGGCAGCCTGTGGACCATCCCGGTGGAGGTGCGGCTGTACATCCTGGTGGGCCTGGCCGCGCTGGCGGCGTACAAGTCGCGCGCGGCGTTGAATGCGCTGGCCGTGCTGCTGATCGCATCCGCGTTCTTCGACTTTCTGCCGATGATTGCGCATGGGGTCTGGGAATATAAGCTCGCGGCGATGTTCTGCTTCGGCGGCCTGGTGTACGTCAACCGCCGCTTCATTCCCTACAGCCCGGCGCTGGCGGTGGCGCTGCTGGCGATGGCCTTTCTTTCCGCCGATACCCGCGCGTTCTATCCGCTGTGCTATCTGACCCTGGCCTACGGCACGCTGGTGATCGGCTACGGACGCAAGCTGGCGCTGCCGCGCTGGATCGACGACTACAGCTACGGCGTCTATCTCTACGCGTTTCCCATCCAGCAGGTGATCGCGCATTACCTGCCGTCGGCCGGTCCGTACAAGATGTTCGTGCTGGCCGCGCCGCTGGCGCTGCTGGCCGGCATGCTGTCCTGGCGGCTGGTGGAGGCGCCGGCGATGGCGCTCAAGCAGCGCATCGCGCGCAGGCCGCTGGAGCCGGTGGCGGGCGAGGCCGCTTAGTGACAAGCCGGCCCGCCGCCAGCGAAGAGTGGTGCCCCCGATACGATTCGAACGTACGACCTTCCCCTTAGGAGGGGGACGCTCTATCCAACTGAGCTACGGGGGCAACGGGCGGCAAGTATAGAGGAAGCGGACCCGGCGCGAGAAAGCGGCGGGGTGGCGTGCTTTTTCCCAGCGCGTACGCGGTCGGCCCGCGCGGCTCGGTGTGCGTTCATCGGCATGCGCCATAGTCGGGCGCTGCGGCAAGCACGCGCTTGGCGTCACGAAACCCCAACGGCGGCTTGCCGACCATGTGGCGCGGGCCCATCTGGCGATGCCCCGCCGTTCGATACGCGACAAGGGAAGAGCGAATGGAGACGAAGTCCCGACCGGCCGCCGCGCTGTGGATCACCGCGGCAGTGTTCGTACTCCTGGGCCTGGCCCTGCTGGCCGGTGGCGCGTGGCTGCTCGTGCTCGGCGGTTCGCCGTACTACGTGCTGGCCGGCGCGGTGCTGATCGCCACCGGCTGGCTGGCGTGGCGAGGGAGCGGCCTGGCGCTGGGCCTGCACGCGCTGCTGCTGCTTGCCACCTTGCTGTGGGCGATCTACGAGGTGCGCTTCGACTGGTGGCAGCTGGTGCCGCGGCTGGCGGTGTGGTTCGTGCTGGGCGCGTGGTTGCTGTTGCCGTGGGTGTCGCGGCGCCTGGAGCCGGATCCGGAAGCGGCCTTGCGCTGGGCGACGGGCACCTTGCCGCTGTGGGTGGCGATGGCCGCAAGCGTGGCGGTGGGCGCGGTGGCGTACTTCACCGACTACCACACGCTCGCCGGCGCCATGGCCGACGAGAGCGTGGGCGCGCCTCCGTCCGCCGATGCCACCGGCACGCCGCCGAACGACTGGACCGCCTACGGCCGCTCCGGCTACGGCGAGCGTTACGCGCCGGCGGCGCAGATCACGCCGGAAAACGTCTCGAAACTGCAGGTGGCGTGGACCTTCCACACCGGCGACCTCAAGGGCCCCGGCGACCCCACCGAGATCGCCAATGAAGTGACCCCGCTGAAAGCCAACGGCATGCTGTACCTGTGCACGCCGCACAACATCGTGATTGCGCTCGATCCCGACACCGGCAAGGAACGCTGGCGCTACGACCCGAAGATCAACCGCGATGCCAAGGGCTATCAGCACATGATCTGCCGCGGCGTGGCGTATCACGATTCCGGCGCCTATGCCGCACAGGCTGCGGCCGAAGGCGTGGCGCCGGTGGCGCCGCCGCCGACGCCTAAGGGTGCGGTGGTGGCCGAGGCGATCCATTTCGACAGCTGCCCGCGCCGCATCTTCGCGCCTACCGCCGATGCCACCGTGATCGCGCTCAATGCCGACAACGGCCAGCCCTGCACCGACTTCGGCGACCACGGCGCGATCGGCTTGAACCAGGGCATGGCGATGACGCGGCGCGGTTTTCTCAATCCCACCTCGCCGCCCACGGTCACGCGCAATGTGCTGATCGTGTCGGCCAGCGTCACCGACAACGAATCGACCGACGAACCCTCCGGCGTGATCCGCGGCTACGACGTCACCAGCGGCAAGCTGCTGTGGAACTGGGATGCGGCCGATCCCGCCAGCACCGAGCCGCTGCCGGCCGGCGCGCACTACAAGCACAATTCGCCGAACTCGTGGAGCGTGTCCAGCGTCGACGAGAAGCTCGGCCTGGTCTATATCCCGATGGGCAACCAGACGCCGGACATGTGGGGCGGCGACCGCTATCCGCAAGGCGAGCGTTTCAGCAGCGCGATCGTGGCGCTGGAGATCGCCACCGGCAAGCTGCGCTGGGTCTACCAGACCGTGCATCACGATCTGTGGGACATGGATATCGGCGGCCAGCCCAGCCTGGTCGACCTGGACACGCCGCAGGGCAAGCGGCCGGCGCTGGTGGCGTCGACCAAGCGCGGCGATATCTACGTGCTGGACCGGCGCGACGGCAAGCCCATCGTGCCGGCGCCGGAGCAGCCGGTGCCGCAGGGCGCGGCCACCAGCGACCGCACTTCGCCCACGCAACCGTTCTCCGAACTGAGCTTCACGCCGGAGCGTCCGCTGCGCGAAGCGGATATGTGGGGTACCAATCCCTATGACCAGCTGGTGTGCCGCATCAAGTTCAAGCGGCTGCGCTACGACGGCATCTTTACGCCGCCCTCGGAACAGGGCTCGCTGGTGTATCCGGGCAACTACGGCGTGTTCGACTGGGGCGGCGTGGCGGTGGATCCCGCGCGGCAGCTGCTGGTGGGCAATCCCAACTACATGGCCTTCGTGTCGCGGCTGATCACGCGCGAGAAGGAAGAGGCCAAGAGCGCCAAGGGTTCCACCGGCGTCGAGCACGGCCTGCAGCCGATGCAGGGCACGCCGTTCGCGGTCGACCTGCAGCCGCTGCTGTCGCCGCTGGGCATTCCCTGCCAGGCGCCGCCGTGGGGCTATGTGGCGGCGGTGGACCTGCGCACCATGCGCAAAGTGTGGATGCATCGCAATGGCACGGTGGTGGACAACGCGCCCCTGCCGATTCCGTTGCCGCTGGGCGTGCCGAGCCTCGGCGGCATGATCACCACCGGCGGCGGCGTGGCCTTCATGGGCGCTGCGCTGGACGACTATGTGCGTGCCTACGACGTTCGCGACGGCCGCCAGCTGTGGCAGGCGCGGCTGCCGGCAGGCGGGCAGGCGACGCCGATGAGCTATGTCTCCGACCAGACCGGGCGGCAATACGTGGTGATCATGGCCGGCGGCCATGGTTCGCTGGGAACGAAGATGGGCGACGCCCTGGTCGCCTATGCGCTGCCCAAGCCGTAGGTTGGGGTGACAACCCCAACATCGCTGCGCATCGTGGATGCGACGACGTTGGGGTTATCACCCCAACCTACGCCGGCGTTGATGCCTACAGCACCCGCATGAACGCCACCAGGTCCTGCTTCTCCTGCTCGTTCAACTTCGTGCCCAGCACCAGGTTGAAATACTCCACCGTGTCGTCCAGCGTCAGCAGCCGGCCATCGTGCAGATACGGCGGCGTGTCCTTGATGCCGCGCAGCGCGAAGGTTTTGATCGGGCCGTCCGCGCCGGCCATCATGCCGTTGATCATGCGCGGCTTGTAGAAGCGCTCCGCCTGCAGGTTATGCATATTGCCGTCGGTGTAGTAGGGCGGCGTATGGCAGCCGCTGCACTGGCCCTTGCCGAAGAACACCGCCTGCCCGCGCAACTCCTGCTCGCTCGCTTTCGCGGGATCGAGCTTGCCGTCCCAGGCCAGCTTGGGGGCGGGCGGGAAATCCAGGATCTCCTGGAACTCCGCCATGAAATGCACCTGGCTGCCGCGCTCCAGAATGTTCACGCCCTTCTTGGTGGCGATCACCGGATCGCCGTCGAAGTAGGCCGCGCGCTGTTCGAACTCGGTGAAATCCTCCACCGTCTTCAAGGCGCGCTGTGAGCCGAACAGCCGCTGGATGTTCACGCCGCGCAGCGACGGTGTCTCGATGCGGTGGCGGAATTCCTGCGGGCGGATGTCACCCACCAGGTGGGTGGCGCCATTGGTGCTGCCGTTGGCATGGCAATCGAAACAGGCCACGCCCAGGCTGGGCCGCGCGGAACGGCGGTCGCCGGTGGCGTTGAACTGCTGCTGCGGAAACGGCGTGACCAGCAGGCGCAGGCCTTCCAGCTGCTTCGGATTGAGAAGGCCGTTGAACAGCTCGTAGTAATTGTCCAGCGTGACCAGCTTGCCCTTGGAGACATCGCCCAGGTCCGGGCGCGTGGTGAGGAAGATCGCTTGCGGGAACTCCGGCAGGATGTGGTCCGGCAGGTCGAAGTCCAGGTCGAAGCGGGTCAGGTCGCGGTTGTCCTGCTGCTTGATCCGCTCGATCTCGAAATGCGGAAACACCATGCCGCCTTCGGGATGGTTGGGATGCGGCAGGGGCAGGAAGCCGGACGGAAACAGGTCCTTGCTCTTGATCTCGTCCGGCGACAGGTCGGCCAGCTGCTGCCAGCTGGTGCCGGAGCGGAGTTTCACGCGTACGCCTTCCTGCACCGGCTTGCCGCGCGACATGGTCACGCCTTTGGCCGGCTTGTCGGCAAGGTCGTAGCGTTCCTGCAGCAGGTTCTTCTGGCGCTGCATGACGCCGGCCTTGGCCTGCGACATGCGTTGCATGGTGGTGGCGAAATCCGGTTCGATCACCGGCGCGTAGCTGCTCGGCGGCGGCTTGCGGGAAGAGTCGGCTTGCTGGCTCTGCACCGATCCGGCCACGGCGAAGGTCACGGCGATCGCCAGCGCGAGTCGCCGTCCGTGCTTTACGGTTGCGCGTTTCATGGGGCCTCCCTTGCGTTGGGTAGCAGGCGGCCTGACGTGTCCCCCTTGGTAATGAAGCCGCCTGCCGCGAGCCTATGCCTCGCCGGCGGCCATGAATAATTGATTGATCGAATTGCACCGATCGATGATTTCTATACGCGTGAAGTACGCGTGACCGGCAGGTTCTTCAGACTTCGGCGTGCATGCCTGGCCGAGCGGAAGAGGCGGCCCATACGCTATGGGCATCCCCATGCAGCGCACGCTGCCGGCTGGCCCGCGCCAGCCACGCAAAGCCGATGGCCAGGGCGATGCCGGTGAGGTCCACGCCCAGCACCGCCAGCGACTGCGGCGTCCATGGCTGGCTCCACGCCGGCGCGTTGCGGATGAGGTCGGCGATCGCCACGGCCATGTGCGCCGCCGCGGTGAACAGCAGCAACTCCACTGCGGCCCGCGCCACCGGACGCATACAGGCATACGCCACCGCCAGCGCCACCACGCCATAGCAGGCGGCTTGCTGCGGCATGGCGGGATCGATGCCCAGCGCCTGCGCAAGCATCGTCGCCGCGAATGCCGCCGCAATCCCGGCGCAGGTGCCCAGGCACACGCCCAGGGTGGCGCGCGCCATCACCAGCGTCTTGCGCGGCTGTTCGGCGTGGCGGCGCTTGCGCCGCGATTCGATCCACAACAAATTGCCGGAATAGAACAGGAATGCGCCCGCCAGCCCGAGCAGGAAATACAGCCACTGCACCGCGCGTCCGCCGAAGTTGCCGAAGTGCAGCGCATAGATCGAGGAATTGACCAGCCCGTTGACGCTGTGCGCGGCGCCCACGTGCTGCTCCAGCACCGCGCCGGTGGCGCCGTTGAGCGCGATGGTACCGTAGGTGCCCAGCGTGCGCTCCGACACGCCGCGCACCTGCACCAGGGCGTTGGCGTCGCCGTAGTGGTCGTAGTGCACGTAGTCCGGTTCGAAGCGGGTGACGCCGAGCGACAGCGCCGAGGCGCGCGCGCGTTCGATCAGCGCCTCGGCCGAAAGCATCGGTGCCGCGCGTCCGCTGGCCTGCACCGTCGGCGCGGTGCTGATCGCCTTGGCGAAGGCATCGTCCAGCTTGCCGTCGAAGGCGATCAGGTTGAGCGCGGCGAACAGCGGCACGAACAGGCACATCAGCGCGCCGGTCACCGCGAAAATGATGTGGAAGGGCAGGCTCAGCACGCCGATGGCGTTGTGCGCGTCCTGCCATAGCCGCTTGAGGTTGCGGCCGGGGCGCAGCGCGAACAGGTCGCCCAGCAGCTGCGGCAGGTGGATCAGCAGGCCGGAGATCAGCGCCAGGCCGTAGATCACGCTGACGATGCCCATCAGGTACAGGCCCACCACCGGAATGCCCAGCGAATCGTGCAGCGCGTAGACGAAGTCGGCCAGTTGGCCGCGGGTGGCACCGGCGTCGTCGGTGGGGCGGTCCAGCTTGTCGGCGGTGGCGAAATGTTCCTCGCCATCGTTCCAGTACGCATACGGACCCTGGGCGGTGCCCGGCGGCGCCAGCACGATGCCGAAATCCTTGGCGGCCTTCGGATGCGCGGCGAGCAGGCGGTCGATCATGGTCTGCACGGAGACGTCGCGCGCCGGTTCGCTGCGCCACGGCGGGCTTTGCCACAGCGCGATGTCGTGATGGAACACGGTGAGCGCGCCGGCATAGAACGCCACGAACAGCGCGAAGCCGGCGAGCAGGCCGGCCCAGGTGTGGACGGTCTGGAAGGTGCGGATGGTGGAGGATTTCATGCGGGCCTCAGGCACCGGCGACGTGGCGCGACAGCCACAGCAGAGCGAACGCCGCGCCATTGGCGGCAGCCAGCATCAGCCATGCGCGCGCGCCGCTGCGGAACATATAGCTGCCCGCCATCACGCCCACCCACAGCGGGAAGAACAGCAGCAGCACGGGAATCAACCAATCCTGCCCATGCCCGGGCAGCCAGAACAGGCACAGCGCCAGCAGCATCCCCGACAGCGGAAAGCCGAGCACGGTGCCGGCCAGGCAGCGCGCGATCATCGCCGCTCCCCGCGCGAGGCATACCACGCCGCGTAGGGCAGGCCGACCCAGCCGAGCATCAGTGCGGTAAGCGCGGTGAACAGCCCCGCGCCCAGGCCCAGCACGTCGATCCACGCACCGGCGCCGCTGGCCGCGAACGCCAATGCCGCCAGCCGTATCCACGACGGCAGCGGCCGGGCGCGCAGGCGCTGCTGCGGGCTGGCCAGGTAGAACAGCAGCGCGCTGGCGAAACACAGCAGGAGGGCGGCGGGCACCATGGCTCAGAACCGGTACGTCACGTTCAACTGCCAGTTGGTGGGCGCGCCGTAGTAGCCCTGTGCCCAGTACAGGCTGGCGATGTATTTGCGGTTGGTGAGGTTGTCCAGGTTGAGCGTGGCGCTCCACGAAGGATCGAAGTCGTAGCGCGCCATCAGGCCCAGCAGCGCATAGCTGCCCTGGGTGGTGTAGATCTCGCGGCCCTGCGTATCCAGCGCCAGCTGGTCGCGCACGATGCGGTCCTGCCAGCGCAGCGAGCCGCCCACTTTCAGGCCGGGCATCCACGGCAAGCGGTAGGTGGTGTTGATGCGCAGCGTGCGGCGCGGTACGTAGGTGCGGACGTTGCGGTCCTGGTCGTCCTCGATGCCGAGCTGGGTGATGCCGGCGCTGGCTTCCCAGTCCGGGGTGATCTGGCCGGCGAGATCGAATTCGTAGCCGGTGGAGGTGGCGTTGATGCCGCGGTAGTAGTTCTGCGCGGTGGCCGGGTTGATGCCCACCGATTCGGCGTAGTTGTTCTGGCGCGAGCGGAACACCGCGAACGAGGCGTTGAGGCGGTCGTCCATCCAGGCGCCCTTGATGCCGGCTTCGAGATTGTCGCCGGTGACCGGCGCGAGCACGCGGTTGTTGACGTCCACTTCGGTCTGCGGATTGAACAGCTTGGCGTAGCTGGCATACAGCGAGTAGTGCGCGTCGAGGTCGTAGACCGCGCCGACGAAGGGCGTGGCCTTGGTTTTCTCGTACGCATGCGGCACGCCGTAGTTCTGGCCGGTGCTCTCGACATGGGTGAGGGTGGCGCCGGTGATCAGCTTCAGCGAGTCGGCCAGGTTCCAGCGCGCGGTGGCATAGGCGCTGCGGCGGCGGATGTGGAACTGCGCGCTGTTGTAGTAGGCGTTGAAGGCGGGCTTGGCGTAGCGGCCGTTCCAGTCCCACAGCGGCGGCAGCGCGGTGCCGATGTCGGTGGAGTAGCCGGAGAGCTGGTCCACGTCGCTCTTGCCCGCGTTCACGCCCAGCACCAGCTCGTGTTCGCGGCCGCCCAGCGAGAACGGGCCGCTGGCGTAGACATCGGCGTAGTACTGCTTTTCGGTGCTGTTGTACTGCGAGGGGTAGCTGAAGAGGCCCAGGCCGGTGGCCGCATCCGGCGTGCCATAGATGTAGAACAGCTCGCTGGCGCCGGCCAGGCGGCGGTAGTTGAGCGCGGCTTTCACGCTCCAGCCGTTGGCGAAGTCGTGCGACAGCGACAGGTAGGACTGCGTGTTGCTCATGTCCCAGCGCGACCAGTCGGCTGCGGTGCTGGTGGAGCGGCGGTAGTCGGTCGGCGTGCCGTCGGTGTTGTACAGCGGCAGCGCGCCCCACATCGGGCTCTTCGGCGCATTCTTCTGCCAGGTGATGCCGGCCGAGAGCAGGGTGTTGGGCGTCAGGTCCGCTTCCAGCATGCCGGCGGCCACTTTCTTGCGCACCGCATAGCGGTCGAGATAGCTGTCGCTCTGTTGATCGGCCAGCACCACGCGGCCGCGCACGCTCTTGGATGCATTGAGCGCGCCGGACAGGTCGCCGTCCAGCCGCCGGTTGTTCCAGCTGCCCACGGTGGCGCCCACGCTGCCCTGCAGGTCGGCGGTGGGGCGCTTGCGCACAAAGTCGATGGTGGCCGAGGGATTGCCGGTGAACGAGAGCAGGCCGTTGGCGCCGCGCAGCACTTCGATATGGTCGTAGATGGCGGTGTCGATATCGCCTTCCTGCCCGCCGTTGGCGAACGGCATGCCCAGGCCGTCGGTCAGGAAGTTGGTGATGTCGAAGCCGCGCGCGCTGTAGTAGGTGCGGTCGGTTTCGATCTTCTCGACGTTGATGCCGGTGGTGCGGCCGAGCACGTCGTTGATGTTGTTCAGGCCGAAGTCGTCCATCTGCGCGCGCGTGACCACGCTTACCGACTGCGGCGTCTCGCGCAGCGACAGCGGCAGGCGCGTCGCACCGCTGGCGGCGGGCACGGTGTAGCCGTGGTCGTCGACATTGGCGGTGGCGCTCACGCCTTCGAGCGTGGTGACGCGGCGCTGGTCCTTGTGGTCGCTGCCGGTGGCGGGCGGTTCGGTGGCGAGCGCCGGTGCGGCGAGGGCGAGCAGGCAGGCGAGGGCGAGAGCGCTGCGGTGGAACGAGGGAGAAGCGGGGGAGTGGCCGGCCACGGGTGCGTCCTTGGGCACGGTGCTTCCACGCGGGAGGCACCGTTGATGAAGAAGGAGCGGCTGGGTCGGCGGAGCGACGTGGCTTGCTGCGGGGTTGTCAGTCCCAAATGATAATGATTCTTATATGGAGAGAGCAAGTGTTTGGGCGGCTAAACGTGGCACAGCCGGATGAGGGGTGGGTGGTTGCGGTAGAAGATCGACGAAGCGTCGCTTGCTTTTGTGCTCCTGCTTCATCGCTCCGTAGGCCCCCTCACCCCGACCCTCTCCCCGCGGGGAGAGGGGGTAGCGTTATGGCACGACGGCCGTCGCCTCGACTTCCAGCAGCAAGCCTTCGCGCCCCAGCTTGCTCACCTCGACCAAGGTGCTCGCCGGTGGATGCTGCACGTCGACGTACTTGTCGCGCGCCGCACGCAGCGCTTTGAGCTGCGTCATGTCGGTGACGTACATGTTGAGCTTCACGACATTGCGGAAGCTCGCGCCCGACGCCTTCAGCGCCGTATCGATATTGGCGAAGACCTGCTCGGCCTGTGCCGCGAAATCGCCGGCGCCGACCAGGTTGCCTTTCGCATCCAGCGCGATCTGGCCGGACAGATACAGCGTGCGCGCGCCGGCCGGCACGTCCACCACGTGGGTATAGCCGGTGGGCTTGGACAAGCCGGCGGGATCGAGATGGCGCACGCCGGCGGGCGCATCGGCGGCATGGGCGCAGCCGGCGAAGGCGAGCGCGGCAACAGCGAGACAGCAGGCGGGACGTCGCGACACGGCACACTCCTGGCGTGGGGAAACGGCAGATCATAGCCAGTGCCCGCCGCCGCTGCTGCCGGGCGCATCACCGGCCGGAAGTTACATTGCCGGGCCACATCCGCGCGTGCACCATACGCCACGCGAGTCGACGGCCCGTCGCCATGGAGTGCGGCGTTCAGGCCCCCGGCTCGACAAGGGGGCGCTGTTCCTCCATCCGGCGGAAGGCACGGCGCAAAGTCGAATCCAGGGGATGTTGGTAGCGGTCGTTGGGGAACGCCGATGGAATCGCTTCCATCGCGCGGCGCGAAGCTTTGTGCTGCAAGCCGGTTCCGCACGCACCCCGAACGATCGGTCTATGCCATCCGCCCATGCTTGCTGCAAGCGGCCCCGGCGCCATGCCGCGAGTGGCCGATCGATCGACCCATAAACAGGGGTACCGCCATGAACCGCATCTACCGGCTCGTCTGGAATCGTTCGCTGCGCCTGCTGCAGGTGGCTTCCGAACTGGCGCATGCAAGCAGCGGCGTGTCCGGCCGAAGCGGGGCGCGGATTGCGCCCATGCTGCGCCCCCTCGCGCTGGCGGTGAGCCTGGCCATGATCTCGTCGACGGCGTGGGCCGCGTGCAGCTCCAACGCCAGCGATATTCCTTCCTGCAGCGCGCCGGGCGGCGCGGGCATTCCGCAACGCACCGGTGGTGGCGGCGCGGGCAATGGCAGCGGCGGTGGCGCGAGCGTGTTCAATTCAGGCACCGGCGCAACCGACCAGGTCGTCGGTGCACCGGCGGGTGCCAATGGCGTAGGCGGCGCGGGCGCGGCGGGCGAGAACGCCGGCGGCGCCGGCGGCAGCGTCGGCACCACCGGTGGCGGCACGCTCGACATTACCGCCACCTCGAATGGCGGCACGGGCGCGGCCGGTGCCAACGGCTTCAATTTCGCCAGCGGCGGTGGCGGCGGCGGTGCGGGCGTGACGTTTACCGCTGCCGGCATCCAGTTGAACGTGCAGGGCGGCGCGGCGGTGGCGGGCGGCAGCGGCGGCGCGGGCGGCAACGGTACCAGCGGCGGCGCCAGCAATGGCGCGGGCGGCGGCGGCGGCGGTGCCGGCGTGCTGGCGGTGGCGGACGATGCCGACATCCAGATCGATGGCCAGGTCACCGGCGGTTCCGGCGGCGCGGGCGGCAGCGGCGGCAACAACGGCGGCGGCGGCGCGGGCGGCGATGGCGTGCTGGTGCTGGGCCAGAACAGCTCGACCACTAACAGCGGCGGGATCCAGGGCGGCAACGGCGCGGTGGCGGGCACCGGCAGCGCCGACAACTCCGCGCACGGCGGCAGCGGCGGTGCGGGCGTCAACCTGGTCGGCCAGTTCGCTACGCTGCAGAACAACGGCAGCATCGCCGGCGGCAACGGTGCCGTGGGCGGACAGGGCGGCATCGGCGTGGTCACCTGGAACGGCAACACCATCGTCAACGGCCCCGGCGGCAGCATCAGCGGCGGACTCAACCCGGACGGCAGCACCGCACTGGCGATCCAGTTCAACGGCACCGGCAATGCGCTGACCATGTTCGACGGCAGCAGCATCACCGGCGGCATCGACCTCGCGGCGGGCGCGCAGGCGCGCGTGTTCGCGCAGGACGTGAACATGGTGCTGGACAACGCGATCACGCTCGGCGCCGGTTCCATCCTCACCGGCGACATGGATGGCGCGGATGGGCTGCAGTTCTCCGGCCCGATCTCCGGCGCAGGCGCCCTGGCCGTGACCGGTGCCGGCACGCTCACGCTTTCCGGCACGGGTACGTACACCGGCGGCACCTCGATCGACATCGGTTCCACCTTGCAGATCGGCAACGGCGGCACCACCGGTTCGATCGTCGGCAATGTGCACAACCTGGGCACGCTCGCCTTCAACCGCAGCGATGCGGTATCGCTGGGCGGCGCCATCGATGGCACCGGTAATCTGGAACAGAACGGCAGCGGCACGCTGACGCTGTCGGGCGTCAATACGTACACCGGTTCCACCACCATCAACAGCGGCACGCTGGCGCTCAGCGGCAACGGCAGCATCGCCGCTTCGAGCGGCGTGGCAGTGAACGGTAACTTCGATATCAGCGGCACCAACGCCGGCGCTTCGGTAACGGCCATCAGCGGCGCCGGCAATATCCTGCTCGGCAGCAAGACGTTGACGCTGACCAATGCGAGCGGCAGCTTCGACGGCGTCGCGAGCGGCAGCGGCGGCCTGTCGATCGCCGGCGGCGCGCAGACGCTGACCGCCGCGCAGGCCTATACCGGCGCGACCGGCATCGGCGCCGGTGCGACGCTTGCGTTGACCGGCGCGGGCAGCATCGCTTCGTCATCGCTGGTTACTGCCGATGGCAGCTTCGATATATCCGGCACCACGGCCAGCGGCAGCAGCATCGCATCGCTCGCCGGTGCGGGCTCGGTCGTGCTGGGTGCCAAGGATCTGACCCTGACCCAGGCCAGTTCGCAGTTTGCCGGTGTCATTTCCGGCTCGGGCGGCGTCACGGTAGCCGGCGGCACGCAGGGCTTTTCCGGCGTCAACACCTACACCGGCCAGACCGCCATCGATGCCGGCGCCACGCTGGCGCTGGCCGGCGCCGGCAGCATCGCCAGTTCCAGCGGCCTGGTGAATAACGGCAACTTCGATATTTCCGGCAGCAGCGGCAGCGTGGCGATCGCCGCGCTGACCGGCAGCGGCGGGGTGGCGCTTGGTTCGCAGTACCTCAACATCACCGACGCCAGCGGCGATTTCGCGGGCGGCATCGCGGGCAGCGGTGGCCTGACCATCGCGGGCGGCACGCAGACACTGAGCGGCAGCAATGCGTATACGGGCCAGACCACCGTCGCCAATGGCGCCCTGCTCGCGCTCACCGGCACGGGCAGTATTTCCAGTTCGGCAGGCCTGGTATTGAACGGCGGCGGTTTCGACATCTCCGGCACCAGCAGCGGCGCATCGATCACCCGCCTGGCCGGCAATGGCAATGTCGCGCTGGGCGCGCAGACGCTCACGCTGACCGACGGCGGCGGCACCTATGCCGGCGTGATCGGCGGCAGCGGCGGGCTGACCGTCAGCGGCGGCACGCAGACGTTCTCGGGCGTGCAGGCATACACCGGCGCCACCAGCATCGGCGGCGGCGCCACGCTGGCATTGAGCGGCCTGGGCAGCATCGCGGCGTCGAGCGGGGTGGCGAGCGATGGCATCTTCGATATCTCCGCCACCAGCAATGGTGCGAGCATCCGCACGCTGACTGGGAGTGGCGCGGTCGATCTCGGCGCGCAGCAGCTGACGATTACCCAGGCCAGCGGCAACTTCAGCGGCGCCATCGGCGGCACGGGCGGCATCGGAATCGGTGCGGGCACACAGACGCTGAGCGGCAACAACGGCTATACCGGTGCCACCGCGATCGACAGCGGCGCCACGCTGGCGCTGAGCGGCGCCGGCTCCATCGCGCAGTCCAGCGGTGTGGCGAACCACGGTACGTTCGATATCGCGGGAACGACCGCGGGTGCGAGCATCCGGCAGCTTTCCGGCAGCGGCGCCGTCACGCTCGGTGCGCAGACGCTCACCATCGCCAATGGCGGCAGCGCGTTCGACGGCATCGCCTCCGGCAGCGGCGGGCTCACCATCGCGGGTGGCGCGCAATTCCTCAGCGGCGTCAACGCGTATACCGGGCTGACCACCATCGACAGCGCCGGCACGCTGGCCTTGTCCGGCAACGGCAGCATCGCGGCGTCGAGCGGGGTGGTGGCGAATGGACTGTTCGACATCACGGGTGCGACGAACGGCGCATCCATCGCCACGCTCAGCGGCAGCGGCGCCAACAGCCAGGTCAACCTGGGCTTGCGCACGCTCACCTTGACGCAGGCGGCCGGCAACTTCGGCGGCAACATCACGGGCGCGGGCGACCTGGTCGTGGCCAGCGGCACGGAGACGCTCAGCGGCAGCAATGCCTATACCGGCGCCACCACGATCCAGCAGGGGGCCACGCTGGCGTTGGCGGGGACGGGCAGCATCGCGGCGTCGAGCGGCGTGGCGAATGGCGGCAGTTTCGATATCTCGGGCACGACGGCCGGTGCGAGCATCAAGGCGCTGACGGGCCCTGGCAGCGTGAATCTCGGTGCGCAGACGTTGACGCTGACAGGCGCGAGCGGCAGCTACGACGGCGCGATGACGGGAACCGGCGGCGTTGCCATCACCGGCGGCACGCAGGTTTTCAGCGCCGCGCAGGCGTACAGCGGCCAGACCGCGATCGGCACCGGCGCCACGCTGGCACTGACCGGCGCGGGCAGCATCGCTTCCTCCAGCGCGGTGACGGTCGACGGCACGCTCGACGTGACGGCCGCGAACACCGGCGCGACGATCCACGCGCTTGGCGGCGGCGGTGCGGTGAACCTCGGCAGCCAGGCGCTCACGCTGGTGGGCAGTGGCCAGTTCGGTGGCGCGATTTCCGGAGCGGGCGGTCTGAACGTTGCCGGTACCGAAACGCTGACGGGCAATAACGCCTATACCGGCGCAACGACCGTCAGCGGCGCTCTCGCGCTGCAGGGCGGCGGCAGCATCGCGGCATCCAGCGGGCTTGCGTTGGCGAACGGCACCTTCGATATCGCCGCGAGCAGCAGCGGCGCATCGGTCGCCAACCTCACCGGCACGGGCAGCGTGAATCTCGGCGGCAGCGTGCTGACGATCATGCAGGCCGCCGGCACGTTCGACGGGGTGATCGGCGGCGCGGGCGGACTGACGCTGGGCGGCGGCACGCAGACGCTGACCGGCGTGAACACCTACACCGGCGCGACCACCATCAACGGCGCCACGCTGCTGCTGCAGGGCGCAGGCAGCATCGCGGCATCGAGCGGCGTCACGCTCGCCAACGGCAACTTCGATATCTCGGCGACCACGTCCGGTACGTCGATCGCCGGGTTGGCCGGTACCGGCAGCGTGAATCTCGGCAGCCAGTCGCTGACCCTCACGCAGGCGAACGGCAGCTTCGGCGGCGCGATCGGCGGTACGGGCGGGCTGAGCTTGAGCGGTGGCACGCAGACATTGACCGGCGCCAATACCTACACCGGCGCCACCACTGTCACCGGCGGCACCCTGGCCCTGGCGGGCAGCGGCTCGCTGGTGCCGGCGACGGCGCTCGCCTTGAACGGCAGCGGCGCGAGCTTCGATATCTCCGCCGCCGGCGCGCAGACCATCGCCACGCTGGCCGGCGTCGGCGGCAGCCGCGTGGCGCTCGGCGCCAACACCTTGAACCTCGGCGGCGGCACGTTCGCCGGCAGCTTCACGGGCAGCGGCGTGTTGAACAAGCAGGGCAGTGCGGTGCTGACCGTCAATGGCGACAGCAGCGCGTTCACCGGCAAGACCAACGTGACGGCTGGCACGCTGGCGGTTGGCGATGCCAGTTCGCCCGGCGCGGTTCTCGGCGGCGACGTGGCGGTGGGTGCGCAAGGCAAGCTACAAGGCCATGGCAGCATCACCGGCAGCGTCACCAACAGCGGCATGGTGGCGCCGGGTGGATCCATCGGTACGTTGACGGTGGCTGGCAACTACGCGCAATCGGCGAACGGCACGCTGTCCATCGAAGTGAGTCCGACCGATGCCTCGCTGCTGAAGGTGGGCGGCAACGCCAGCTTGGGCGGCACGCTGGCGCTTATCTACGATCCGGGCACTTATGCCGCGCACCAGTACACCATCGTGACGGCGGGCGGCAGCGTCACCGGCACGTTCGGCAACGTCACCAATACGTATGCCAATGGCGCCGCGCTCGGCACGCTTACGCCCACGGTCACCTACGGCGCGAACCAGGTCGGCCTGAACCTGGCGACGCCGACCGGCCCGAGTGGCCCGGCCGGCCCGACCGTGATCGCACCCACGCAGACCTCCAACTACGCCGCGCTCGGCACCGCCGCGCTGCTGCGCGCGCAGTCCGCCAATGCTTCGCTGGTGGCTCGCGCGCTGCTCGATGACCGGTCGCGCAAGGGCGACGGCCTGTGGGTGACCGCATCGGGTGCCGGCACCGATATCGAAGGACGCAGCGGGCAACCCGGTTTCCACATGGACCAGTACGGCCTGATGATGGGTGTGGATCGTCCGCTGGGCGATGCCACCGTCGGCGTTGCGGCGGGCTTCTCGCACAGCAACCTGCGCGAGAACGTGACCGGCGACACCGCGCAGACCGACACCGTGCGCCTGGCCCTTTACGGCGCGCAGCCGCTGGGTGCGGTGCGCCTGTCCGGCACGGTGGGCTACGCCTTCGACGACCTCTCGCAGAAGCGCAACTTCGGCGGCATCGGCGTGGCCGAAGGCGATCACGTGGGGCACGAATTCACCGCGGCGCTGCAGGCGGCCATGCCGCTTGCGGTGGGCGGCGGCACGCTGACGCCGAGCATCGGCGCGCGCTACGCCTACTTCCACGGCAATGCCTTCGGCGAAGACGGCGCGCGCGGGCAGAACCTGCGCGTAGGCGTGGACAGCGCGCGCAGCCTGCAGCCGTATGTCGGGCTGTCGTTCGACCGGTCCTTCGACAACGACGGCAAGCCGCTGGATCTGCAATTGCGCGCCGGCTACGCCACCGAAACCGCCGGCCGCCACCGCGGCGTGACGGTGGCGGCGCAGGACGGCACCTTGTTCGCCGCACCCGGCACGGATCTGCCGCGCTCCTACGCCACGCTGGGCGCGAGCGTGGCGATGCATCCGACGCGGGCGTCGACCTTGTCGCTGAGCTACGACGCGCTGCTCAAGGTGGGGCATGCGTCGGCGCAGGCGGCGTCGGTGACGTTCAGTTACCGGTTCTGAGGCGAGGGAGCGCCGGTCGGACTTCTGTTCGGTGCTGATTTCTGAGTCGATTGAGCTATCCCAATGATCTGGATAGCTCAGTCGTCTAAAAAATCAACTTCATTGTTGATTATCAACGAATGAGTTGATATTCATCCCCCATGATGAATATCCAGCAGCTCCTGCACCTCGTCGACGCCTCGGGCGAACACCCCGAGCTGGCCCGGGAACGCCTCGACCAGGTGTTCTTCGCGCTTTCCGATCCGGTACGCCGGGACATCCTCGAACGGCTCGACGGCCAGGCCTTGCTGGTATCGGAAATCGCCGCCGCTTTCGATATCTCGCTGCAGGCCGTATCGCGCCATATCCAGGTGCTGGTGCGCACCGGCCTGATCCAGCAGGAACGCACCGGCCGGATCAGCCGCTGCAGCCTGGATGCCGGCCCCATGCTGGAAGCGGCGGTATGGATGAACCGCTACAGCAAATACTGGCAGCAGCAGTTCGACCTGCTCGCCGTCACCCTGGCGGATATCGACGAGCGCCGCGCCGCGGCGGCCGCGAAGCCTGCGCGCAAAGCCGCGAAGAAGCGCACGCCAGGCAGGAAATAAGCGCGCCGCGACGGCGCGCCGTCCATGCAAGCCCCAACTCCCCCTTATCCCGAGGTAATGGTCATGGCTCAGCATCGCATCGTCAGTCACGAGGAATGGCTCAAGGCCCGCAAGCTCTTCCTCGCCAAAGAGAAAGAACTCACCCATCTGCGCGACGAAGTCACCCGGCAGCGCCAGGAGCTGCCGTGGGAGCTGGTCGAGAAGAACTATGCGTTCGAGACGGCGCAGGGCAGGGCCACGCTGGCCGATCTGTTCGGCGATCGCAGCCAGCTGATGGTTTATCACCTGATGTACGCGCCGGAGTGGGAAATCAGCTGCAAGAGCTGCGCGTTCTGGGCCGACAACTTCAACGGCATCGTGCCGCACCTGGCCCAGCACGACGTCGCCTTCGCGGCGATCTCGCGCGCGCCGCTGGCCAAGCTGCAGAAGCAGGCGCGCGAGTTCGGCTGGGCTTTCCCCTGGGTGTCCTCGCTGGACGATTTCAACTACGACTACCAGGTGTCGTTCCGGCCCGACGTGCTCGAGCGCGGCGAGGCTTACTACAACTACGGCAGCATCAAGGTCAGCGGCACCGATTACCCCGGCGTCAGCGCGTTCTTCAAGGACGAGGACGGCAAGGTCTATCACACCTATTCCACTTACTCGCGCGGCATCGACATGTTCAACGCCGCGTACCAGTACCTGGACGCTTCGCCGCTGGGCCGCAACGAGGAAAGCCTGTCGTACCCGATGGCCTGGGTGAAGCACCGCATCGCCTACGGCACCTGAGCGCCAAGGAACACCGCCATGAAATACAACGACGTGAGCGGCAAGCTCGCCGACTACCGCCGCCAGATCGCCGCCATCCGCGAGCAGATGCGCGACACGCTGGCCAGCGTGGAGCCGCAGCGGGTGGACGATTACGAGTTCAACGGCAGCGAGGGCAAGGTGCGCCTGTCCGAGCTGTTCGGCGAACACGAAGACCTGATCGTGGTGCACAACATGGGCGTGGCCTGTTCGTACTGCACGCTGTGGGCGGATGGCTACAACGGCATCCATCAGCATGTGGTGACGCGCGCGGGTTTCGCCGTGACCAGTCCGGATCGTCCTTCGGTGCAGAAGCGCATGGCGGAGCTGCGCGGCTGGACATTCCCGATACTCAGCCACGAAGGCAGCAGCTTCGCCAGGGACATGGGCTATGTATCGCCCAAGGGCGGCTGGCTGCCGGGGCTGTCGGTGTTCCGCCGCGACGGCGCCGCCATCTTGCGCGTATCCGACACCGGCTTCAGTCCCGGCGACGACTTCTGCGTGCTGTGGCATTTCTTCGACATGCTGCCGGGCGGCGTCGGCGCGTGGCCCGGGGTGACCGCGGCCGTGCCGCCCTGCTGCGGCGAACATTGAGGAGGGCGGTTATGTGTCCTTTATGCATCGGTACCGCGTGGCTGATCGCCGGCGGCGTGAGTTCCGCCGGTGGCGTCGCCACCGTGGCGTGGCGTTCGGTGGCGAAGCGGCGCCGGCGGGATGCTCCCGCGAAGCACGTCGACAAAGCGATCAAGCCGCGCCGGTTGAAAGCATCGCACCCCGCGTAGAAACATCCGGCGTAGGTTGGGGTGAGCGAACGCGAACCCCAACGGACGTGCGAAGCGGTGCCGGCGTTGGGCTGAAACGCTGATCGCCAGCACCATCGATGCAGCTGCCACGCCGAAGGTCGTGCGCATGCCGAACGCCACCGCGGTTGGCGCGGCATGTGCGACATCGCCGCTGCCCACCGCCCACGCAAATATCCCGGCCATCGCCGACGCACCCGTCACCAGGCCGAGATTGCGCGACAGGCTGAGCATCCCCGACACCACACCGCGCTGGCCTTGCGCCACGCCCGTCATCATCGCGGTGTTGTTGGAAGCCTGGAACAGCGCATAGCCGAGCGTGGTGATTACGATGGGGCCGATGTAACCGGCCACGCCCAGCGGCCACAGCGTGGACATGGACAGCAGCGAGGTGCCGATGGCGATGCCGATCAGGCCGAGCGTAGTCGTGCGGCGCGCACCCAATCGATCCACCAGGCGGCCAGCCGGCACGCCGCTCAATGCGGTGACGCAAGGGCCGGACGACAACACCAGGCCCACCCACAGCGGCGCCAGGCCAAGCGCCCGCGACAGGTAGAACGGCCCGACCACCAGCGTCGTCATCATCACCGCCGACACCAGCGCGCTCATCGCCAGCCCCGCGCTCAGGTCGCCATCGCGCAGCATCGACAGGCGGATCAGCGGTGCGGCCACTTGCGTCTGTGCGTAAGCGAACAACGCGGCGCCCGCAACGGCGGCCAGCAGAAGCGCGAGGTTGAGCGCGCCGAACTTTCCGTGGCCCAGCGTCATGGCGAGCGCATACGCCGCCAGCGCCACCGCCAGCAGCACGGTGCCGAGCGGGTCGAAACCGGCGCTCGCCGGCTTGTCGGCGGTGCGCTCCCGCGGCATATGCCGCGACACCAGCACGAAGGCCAGCACCCCCAGCGGCACGTTGACCAGGAAGATCGCCGGCCAGCCGAACGCCGCCGCCAGCACGCCGCCCAGCGACGGCCCCAGCGCGGTGCCGATCGCCGACATGGTGCCGAGCAGGCCCATCGCGCGGCCGATCCGGTCGCGGGGCACGGCTTCGCTGACGCTGGCGATGGTGAGCGCGAGCATGATCGCCGCGCCCAGTCCCTGCTCCGCGCGTGCCGCGATCAGCACCCACAGCTGCCCGCTCACGCCGCACAGCATCGAAGCGAAGGTGAAGCAGAAGATGCCCACCAGCAGCAGGCGCCTGCGGCCGACCAGGTCGCCCAGGCGTCCGGCGCCGACGATCAGCGTGGTGATCGCCAGCAGATAGGCCAGCACCACCCATTGCACCTGCTGGAACGGCGCGTCGAACGCTTTCGCCAGCAGCGGCAGGCTGGTGTTGGCGATGCTGGTGTCCAGCGAGGGCAGCAGCATGGACAGCGCCAGGCCGGCCAGCGCCCAGGGCGCGGCGGGCTGGCGCGTGGAGCCCTCGATGGCGCATTCGCCCTGGGCGGAAACAAGCGGCTTGGACATGAAGCGGGCGACTCCGGCAGCGTGGATGCCGGCAAATTAATGCCGCTCGTGGCATGGCGGAAGGCGCAGCATTTGCACTTTATCCGTGCGTTTGACGCCAGGTATCGCCGCTGCCATGGTGGCGCGCATGTCCATGCCCGATCTCAACCTGCTGGTGACTCTCAACGTGCTGCTGGCCGAAGGCAGCGTCGCGCGCGCCGCGCGGCGGCTGCGGCTGAGCCCTTCGGCGATGAGCCGCGCACTGGCCCGTCTGCGCGAAGCCACCGGCGACCCGCTGCTGGTGCGCGCCGGCCGCGGCCTGGTGCCGACGCCGCGCGCGCTGGAACTGCGCGACCGGGTCGGCCAGCTCGTGCTGGGTGCGGAGGAAGTGCTGCGCCCCGCGGTCAGGCCGCGGCTGGAGCAGCTGGCGCGCACCTTCACCCTGCGCACCAGCGAGGGCTTCGTGGAGAACTTCGGCCCCGCGCTGATCGCCCGCATCGCCGCCGAAGCGCCGGGCATCCACCTGCGTTTCATGCAGAAGCCGGACAAGGACAGCGCGCCGCTGCGCGACGGCATCGTCGACCTGGAAACCGGCGTGGTCGACTCCAACGCCGGCCCCGAGATGCGCGTGCAGGCGCTGTTCCGCGACCGCTATGTCGGCGTGGTGCGCCATGGCCATCCGCTTGGCCGCGGCCGGCTCACCGCGGCGCGCTATGCGGGCGGGCGCCATATCAGCGTGTCGCGGCGCGGCCGCGAAAAGGGACCGATCGACGCCGCGCTCGCCGCGCTGGGGCTGGCGCGCGAAGTCGCCACCATCGTCGGCGGCTTCGCCACCGCACTGTCGCTGGCGCGGCAGACCGACCTGATCGCCAGCGTGCCGGAACGCCATACCGGCAATCTGCGCGAAGGCATGCACAGCTTCGCGTTGCCGGTGGCGACGCCGGTCTTGAACATCTCGATGCTGTGGCATCCGCGCCTGCATGCGGATCCGGTGCACCAATGGCTGCGCGAATGCGTTCGGGAGGTCTGCGGCCCGCCGGACGGCAAGCCGGCGGGAAGGCCGCGGCGCGCGGCCCGCCGCTAGGGTTCCTTCGGATCGCAAAAGGAGAATGGAATGAAATTGCGTGCATGCATGCTTGCGGTGGTGCTTGGAGCAGCTTTCCTCGGCGCGGGCTGCTCCATGAAACAGCAAGCGGACGCCAAGTTCGGCGACCAGAACTTCAAGACCGCCATCGCGCTGATCGAGCTGTACAAGGTGCGCTACGGCCACTACCCGGATGCCCTGCGCGATATCCGCTACGCCGGCGACTGGGATGCCATCGCGCTCAACTCGGTGGCATACAAGCGCGTGGACGGCGGCTATGAGCTGGACGTGGTGCGCGGCTGGGTGGGGCGGCCCACGCTGTCGTATCCGGCGGACTTCTGGCAGGGACTGGGGCTGGTCTCGTCGAACGTGACCGGCGTGCCGCAGCGGATGGCGCCGCCTTCCTCAGCCCGCTGACTGGCCACGCATCGCCGGGCGGCTTGGTGACTTCTTGACGGATATGCCGGAAGGCGAGGGGCCGGCCGATTCTGGCCTTTAATCGGTCATTGGCGCATCAGACGCTCGCTTCATCATGCGTTTGCGAGTCACGGCCAGCTGACCCCTATGCAACCAAAGGAGATGGATATGAATCGGAAGTTCCGGACGATAGCGGTGATCCCGGTGGCTGCTTTTGCCGTCCTGGGCCCCTTTTCCGCCAGTTATGCCAGCGACGATGTCTCCACGGATCGCGGGTTGCTTGCGTTCGTCCTTCGCAACGACACGGTTCTGGCGCGAGTGTCGGAGAACTGCCAGGACGTTTCCGTCGCGCGGGCGGCTCTCAATGGCCGCATGGGTTTCACCATCCAGGCCGAGTGCGCGATCAAAGACGGGCGCGAGGAGAATGCCGACTGCTCTGCTTACCGCATCAACGCCACCGGCACCATCGACAGTCCGGCCCAGGCAACCGTGCGCCACCTGATGCTGGACCTGCGCTGTTCTGCCTGACGAGGTGCGCGCAAGCCCCACATGCAGCATGAAGCGCAGGGAAGAACGGCGGGCAACGAAAAAGCCCCGAAAGCGCTGGTCTTTCGGGGCTTTATGTCTGGAATGAATGGTGGAGCGGAGGAGGATCGAACTCCCGACCTTCGCATTGCGAACGCGACGCTCTCCCAGCTGAGCTACCGCCCCACGCGAGCCGCGAATATTAGCAGCGGCACCGGGGGCCGCCAAGCCCCCTCGCGCAAGCCTCAGCCGGGCAGCAGGCTTGCCAGGCGGTCGTGCAGGTGTTCGCGGCGCCAGCCTTCCAGGAATTCCGGCCAGGCGCGGGTGACGACGTAGGTCTCCAGCACCTTGCGCGGGCACAGCAGGCCGGGGGGCAGGTCCAGCGCCAGCGCGGTGCTGTCGACGGCGTCCTTCATCGCGGCCAGCGCCTTCTTCGCCTCGCCCTGCGGCGTGCCGGGAATCGGCGCGGTGGCGGCGATGTCTTCTTCGGTGACCGGCTGCTGCAACAGATGAAACAGCTCGGTGCGCTGCGGGCTGCGCAGGGCGCGCTGGCCGCGGGTGCGTTCGTCGAGTTCGGCCATGCTCTGCGGGGGCAGCTGCGCCAGGTTCATGGCCTGGGCGTCTTCCAGCAGCCAGGGGCGCGGGCGGTCCTGCTGGCGCGCGGTGGCGTCGCGCCACAGCAGGATGCGGCGCAGGCGCGCCTGCTGCGCGGGCTGCCATTCGGCGGCGCCGCGGAAATTCTCCTGCGGCTGCGGATCGCCTTCGCGCACGCAGGCGCGGCGCTTGAGGCGTTCGCAGTCTTCCGCATGCCAGGCGCCGCGGCCGCGCTGCTCCAGGCGCGCGGCAAGCTGCTCGTGCACGGGTTCGAGATAGACCACGTCGAGCGTGGCGTAGGCGCGCTGCGATTCGGTGAGCGGACGCTGCATCCAGTCCGAGCGCGTCTCGCCCTTGTCCAGTTCGGCGCCGACCAGTTCGGCCACCAGTGCGCGATAGCTGATGCCCAGGCCCATGCCGACGAAGGCCGCGGCGATCTGCGTGTCGAACAGCCGCGCGGGGCCGCCGGGCAGCAGCGGGGCCAGCGCTTCGAGATCTTCGCTGCCGCTGTGCATCACCGTGAGCAGTTGCCCGTTGCCGAGCAGCGGGCGCAGCGCGTCGCCGATGTCGAAGGCGAGCGGATCGACCAGCGCGTAGCGCCCGTTCCAGCCCAGCTGCAGCAGCGCCAGCTGCGGATAGAACGTATTGCGGCGCATGAACTCGGTGTCGAGATCGAGCGCGGCGTCGGCGGGCAGCGCGGCAAGCCATTGCTCGAGCGCAGCGCGGCTGGTGATCCAGTCCGCCGCCGGGATAACGGGAAGTTGCATCGAAGCTTCCTTCGCAGCCTGAGGGACATGCATCGCTCATTGTCCTGTCAGGGGTTTGTGCCTATGGTTAGCGGCGCACCTTAGCAGGCTGCCCCAAGGACACGCACCATGCCGAGCAAGGAAACCGTACAACGCCAGCGCGCCCTGGGCGGAGCGCTTGGCGTGGTCGTGCTCGGGATGGCGCTGGTCTATCACTTCTTTCCGCGCGTGT
Source organism: Dyella sp. SG562 (assembly GCF_011759495.1). NCBI lineage: Bacteria > Pseudomonadati > Pseudomonadota > Gammaproteobacteria > Lysobacterales > Rhodanobacteraceae > Dyella > Dyella sp. SG562. The sequence continues at coordinate 76,762 of NZ_JAAOYS010000005.1, read as the reverse complement.
TCCATGTCGACCCGACGCGGGTGCAGACGCAGCGCGCCATGAACCTCGGCCCCGCCGCCGCGCCGCTCGGCACCGGCCGCGCGCCGGCGAGCACGGCGCAGGCCGAACTCGATGCCGGCCCGCCGGTGACGCTGGCGCCGACCGATGTGATCGTGGCGCGCATGAGCAGGAAGAACGAAAGCCTGCCCGAGCAGAAGAGCGCGGATACGCCCGAAGTCGAAGCGCTGCTGGACAAGGCCACCAAGGCGCTGCGCAACGGCCAGCTGGCCGGCGACAAGGACGGCGCCGCCGCGCTGTTCGCCGAAGCGCTGAAGCTGAAACCCGACAGCCGCGCCGCCGCGCAGGGCCTGTACGAAGTGCGCGCGCGCCTGGTGGCGGAGATCGGCCAGGACATCCTGGTCGGCGACGAGGAGTCGGCCAAGGACCTGCTCGACGCATTGAAGAGCGTGCCCGACAGCAAGGACGACGTGGCCCAGGCCGAGGCCAGGCTCAAGACACTGGCCCAGGTGCGGCCGATGCTGGCGCAGGCGGCAGCCTTGCTGCAGCAGGGCAAGGTGGACGCGCCCAAGGGCGGCAATGCGCTGGAGCTGTATCGCCAGGTGCAGCAGCTCGATGCCGAAAACGCGGTGGCCGCGCAGGGCATCGCGCAGGTGCAGCGCGCGGTGCTCGATCGCGCCCTGGCCGCGGTGGCCAGCAACGACTTCAAGGGCGCCGGCGATGCGCTGACCGAGGCGGCCACCATCCTGCCCGGCTCGCCCGCGCTGCAGGACGTGCAGGGCCGCGTCGACGGCATCCGCCACCAGCGCGCCGCCAACCTGCTGGCGCAGGCGCGTTCGGCGCTGGACGGCGGCGACCAGGCGCTGGCGCTGCAGCTGGCCGAGCAGGTGAAGGAGCTGGCGCCAGACCTGCAGGGCCTCGCCGACCTGCAGGAACGCCTGACCAATGCGCGCCTCTACGCCAGCTACAAGCCGGGGCAGGTGTTCGCCGACCGTTATGTGGATCTGCCGGGGCAGACGCCGTCGATGGTGGTCATTCCCACCGGCAGCTTCAGCATGGGCGCGCCGGATGGCGAGGAAGGCCATGCGGGTGCGGAGACGCCGCAGCACCAGGTCGCCATCGGCAAGGGCTTCGCGCTGTCGCGCGCGGAAATCACCATCGGGCAGTTCCGCGAATTCGTGCGCGCCAGCGGCTACCAGCCGGACTCGCAGAAGCTCGGCGGCGCCAGCGTCTACGACGAACGCAGCGGCGCGCTGCGCGACGATCCCGACGCCACCTGGCAGAGCGACTACGCCGGCCGCGCCGCCACCGACGAGCGCCTGCCGGTGGTGAACATTTCCTGGAACGACGCCAAGGCCTACGTCGACTGGCTCAGCCAGCGCACCGGCAAGCGCTACCGCCTGCCCAGCGAGGCCGAGTTCGAATACGCGCTGCGCGGCGGCACCACCACCAAGTACTGGTGGGGCAACGGCACGCCCACCCGCAAGGTGGAAAACCTCACCGGCGCGGGCGACCGCTCGCAGAGCGGCCGGCGCTGGAGCAATGCGTTCGAGAAGTACCGCGACGGCTACTGGGGGCCGGCGCCGGTGATGAGCTTCGAAGCCAACCCATACGGCCTGTTCGATATCGACGGCAACGTGTCGGAGTGGGTGATGGACTGCTGGCACGACAGCTACGTGCGCGCGCCCACCGACGGCAGCGCCTGGGTCAACCCCGGCTGCTCGACCCGGGTGGTGCGCGGCGGCTCCTGGGGCAGCTCGCCGGACCAGGTGCGCTCGGCCTACCGGCAGGGCGCCGACGGCAATGTGCGCAGCGGACGGGTGGGCTTTCGCGTTCTCCGCGAGCTGTGAGACCGCGCCCGCGCGGCTTGCGGCGCGCAAGCCATTGAGCGGGCGGCATCTTTATACAAAGGCGTGGACAAGCCGCCATTGGCTTGTCTTGCCGCCGCGCGCAACCGTAAAATGGCCCGCTTTCGTGTAAGGGAATCATCGACTTAGGGCGAGGGGCCCGGGTACGGACGGGGGACGGGGCAGGCCAGGTGCCTGCGTGAATTCCTCGCGGTATCCGCAGCTTAGGCGTCTTTCCCCGGGTCGGTCCGAGCGAAAGTGGCGGAATTGGTAGACGCACTGGATTTAGGTTCCAGCGGTTAACCCCGTGAGGGTTCGAGTCCCTCCTTTCGCACCATCCCTTATCGAATTGGTGGTTTTTATTGCGGGCGGCACGACCGCCGGGCGCGGTCGGCGCGCACTTTCGGGTATTCAGGAGACGTCATGCAGGTTTCGGTTGAAAACGTTGGCAAGCTCGAGCGCAAGCTCACGGTGAAGTTCCCCGCGGAGCGCTTCGAGTCGCAGGTCAGCGCTCGCATCGCCGAGATGGGCCGCACGGTGCGCCTGAAGGGCTTCCGTCCGGGCAAGGTGCCGACCACGGTGATCCAGCAGCGCTTCGGCGCGCAGGTGCGCGGCGAGGTGCTGTCCGACCTGATCGGCAGCACCCTGCGCGAGGCGGTGAACCAGGAGAACCTGCGTCCGGTCGCCAACCCCTCGGTGGATACCACCGGCCAGCCGGAAAACGGCGAGATCACCTACACCGCCACCTTCGAAATCATGCCGGAGTTCCCGGAAGTCGACGTGGCCGCGCTGGAGATCAAGCGCCCGGTCGCCGAAGTGACCGACGCCGACATCGAGAAGATGATCGAGACCCTGCGCGCCCAGCGCCGCAGCTTCGACGAAGTGGCCCGCGCCTCGGCCGAGGGCGACTTCGTGATGTTCGAGTACAGCGCCACCGCCGGCGACTACCGCTTCCCGGCCGAAGGCCTGGAGCGCGCCGGCAGCGTGCTGGGCTCCGGCACCCTGTTCAAGGCGCTGGACGAGGCCCTGACCGGCCGCTCGGCCGGCGACGAGTTCGAGACCGACGTGGAATTCCCCGCCGATTTCCGCAACGAGAACCTGGCCGGCAAGACCGCCAAGGTCTCGTTCAAGATCGTGAAGGTGCAGGAACCCAAGCTCCCCACCGTGGACGGCGAGTTCGCCAAGCTGTTCGGCATCGCCGACGGCGACCTGGAGCAGTTCCGCAAGGAAGTGCGCAACAACCTGGAGCGCGAGCTCAAGGCCACCCTGATGGCGCGCCTGAAGTCCCAGGTGGCCGAGAAGCTGGCGGACGCCCACGACGGCCTGGAAGTGCCGAACATCATGGTGCAGTCCGAGGCCCAGCAGCTCGCCGCCGGCAGCGTGCCGCGCGGCCAGCAGCCGCCGCCGCAGCTGGTCGAGGCCGCCGCGCCGATGGCCCGCAAGCGCGTGATCGCCGGCCTGCTGATGAGCGAGCTGGCCCGCAAGCAGGAGCTGAAGCTGGACCGCACCCGCCTGGCCGAGCAGCTCGCCGCGATCGCCTCGACCTACGAGGAGCCGGAAAAGGTCATTGAACTGTACAACTCCGACCCCCAACTGATGTCCGGGCTGCAGAACCGCGTGATGGAAGACCAGGTCGCGCTGTGGGTGGCGGATAACGCCAAGACCACCGACGAGAACCTGAGCTTCGACGAGGTGATGCGCCCGGTCAGCGCCTGAGGCGGGTATCGATCGACAGCCCGCCGTTCCTTGGAGTTTTGAGGAGTCGACGCGGCCGGCCTTGATGGTCTGGCCGCGGAGCGGGCAGCGACGAACCACGTGCCGCAGGAACGCGCGATTTCCGCCCGGATGGCGGTTTGGCGCGGTTTCCAGCACGATCCATCAGCAATGTCAGGCGTATCAACCCGGAGAGCGACAAGCATGGCCATGGACCCGATCCAGAACCTCAACCTGGTCCCCATCGTCGTCGAGCAGACGGCGCGTGGCGAGCGTTCGTACGACATTTATTCGCGCCTGCTGAAAGAGCGCGTGATCTTCCTCGTCGGCGAAGTCAACGACCAGGTTGCCAACCTGCTGGTCGCGCAGATGCTGTTCCTGGAGTCCGAAAACCCGGACAAGGACATCCATCTGTATATCAACAGCCCGGGCGGTGCGGTTACCGCCGGCCTGGCGATCTACGACACCATGCAGTTCATCAAGCCCGACGTCAGCACCATGTGCGTGGGCCAGGCCTGCAGCGCCGCCTCGCTGCTGCTGATGGCCGGCGCCAAGGGCAAGCGCTATTCGCTGCCCAATTCGCGCGTGATGATCCACCAGCCGTCGGGCGGCGCCCGCGGCCAGGCCACGGATATCGAGATCCAGGCCCAGGAAATCCTGTACCTGCGCCGCCGCCTTAACGATATTTACGTACAGCACACCGGCCAGCCGCTGGACAAGATCGAGCGGGACATGGAGCGCGACCGCTTCATGAGCGCCGAGGCCGCCCGCGACTACGGCCTGATCGACCAGGTGCTGGACCGCCGCGCCGGCGAAACGGTCAAGTCCGCCTGATCCGCGGCCGTTACAGTGCTTGAGGGCCGGGTTCTGCGTCTGGAATCGGACGCGGAACCCTGTGCTATTCTCGCGTCGCAACCGATTTACAGCAGGGTTACAGCATGACTGACGAGCGGCAGGGCCGTTCCAACGACAGCGGCAAGATTCTCTACTGCTCCTTCTGCGGCAAGAGCCAGCATGAAGTGCGCAAGCTGATCGCGGGTCCCTCCGTGTTCATCTGCGACGAGTGCGTGGAGCTTTGCAACGACATCATCCGCGAGGAGCTGGAGGAGAAGGCCGCCTCCGGGCGCAGCCAGCTGCCCAAGCCGCGCGAGATCATGGAGACGCTCGATCAGTACGTGGTCGGCCAGACCCGCGCCAAGAAGGCGCTGGCGGTGGCCGTGTACAACCACTACAAGCGCATGGAATCGCGCCAGAAGAGCGACGACGTCGAACTGGGCAAGTCCAACATCCTGCTGATCGGCCCGACCGGCTCCGGCAAGACGCTGCTGGCCGAGACGCTGGCGCGCCTGCTCAACGTGCCGTTCACGATCGCCGACGCCACCACGCTGACCGAAGCCGGCTACGTGGGCGAGGACGTGGAAAACATCATCCAGAAGCTGCTGCAGAAGTGCGACTACGACGTCGACAAGGCGCAGTCGGGCATCGTCTACATCGACGAAATCGACAAGATCTCGCGCAAGAGCGAGAACCCGTCGATCACCCGCGACGTGTCCGGCGAAGGCGTGCAGCAGGCCCTGCTGAAGCTGATCGAAGGCACGCTGGCCTCGGTGCCGCCGCAGGGCGGCCGCAAGCATCCGCAGCAGGAATTCCTGCAGGTCGACACCAAGAACATCCTCTTCATCTGCGGCGGCGCGTTCGCCGGACTGGAGAAGGTGATCCAGCAGCGTTCCGAAACGACCGGCATCGGCTTCTCCGCCGAAGTGCGCAGCAAGGAGCGCACCGAGAACCTCGGCAAGGTGCTGGCGGACGTGGAGCCGGCGGACCTGGTCCGCTTCGGCCTGATCCCGGAATTCGTCGGCCGCCTGCCGGTGGTCGCGACCCTGGACGAGCTCGACGAGCCGGCCCTGGTGAAGATCCTCACCGAGCCGCGCAACGCCGTCACCAAGCAGTTCAAGAAGCTGTTCGAGATGGAAGGCGTGGAGCTGGAATTCCGCCCGGAGGCCCTGCAGGCGATCGCCCGCAAGGCGCTCAAGCGCAAGACCGGCGCGCGCGGCCTGCGCACGATCCTGGAGCAGGTGCTGCTCGACACCATGTACGAGCTGCCCTCGCTGGAGCACGTCAGCAAGGTGGTCGTGGACGACGCCGTCATCAACGGCCAGGCCGAGCCCTACCTGATCTATCGCGGCAACCTGCAGCAGCAGCGCGTGGCGGGCGAGAGCGGCGACGCGGCCTGAACAGTCTTTCCAGGCTGAACGAACGGCTCCGGCGCCATCCGGGGCCGTTTTTTTTGCGGCCCAGGTTTTCGTGGCTGTTTCATTGCTACAGGCCGTTTTGCTTTTCGTTGCCGCGCATGCACTTGTATGACAACGCCCCGGCCTCCACTTGACGATCAGATGCCTCCGGCGCAGTGTCGGGGCGTAGTCGTTTTAGTCCCCAGAGGGAACCATTTCACATGGCAAAAAATGCCCCCCTTCCCGTCGCCACCGGTGCCGCGCTGGACGCGCTTCCGGTCCTGCCGCTGCGCGACGTGGTGGTCTATCCGCACATGGTCATCCCGCTGTTCGTGGGCCGCGACAAATCGATGCGCGCTTTGGAGCGCGCCATGGAAGGCGAGCGCCAGATCCTGCTGGTGGCGCAGAAGAGCCCGGACATCGACGACCCCGCGGTCGCCGACCTGCATCAGATCGGCACGCTCGCCGGCGTGCTGCAGCTGCTGAAGCTGCCCGACGGCACCGTGAAGGTGCTGGTCGAGGGCCAGGCGCGCGTATCCGTCGAGAAGTACCAGGAAGACGGCGGCATGCTGATGGCGACCTCACGCATCATCGAGCCGCAGTACAGCGCCAAGGAGCGCGAGCTCGACGTGGTGTCGCGCACGCTGGTCTCGCTGTTCGAGCAGCTGGTGAAGCAGAGCCGCAAGCTGCCGCCGGAAGTGCTGGCCACCTTGTCCGGCATCGACGATCCCTCGCGCCTGGCCGACTCCATCGCCGCGCATCTGTCCGTGCGCATGGCCGACAAGCAGAAGGTGCTGGAAACCGCCGACGTCGGCCAGCGCCTCGAATTGCTGATCGGCCTGGTCGACGGCGAGATGGATCTGCAGCAGGTGGAAAAGCGCATCCGCGGCCGCGTGAAGTCGCAGATGGAGAAGAGCCAGCGCGAGTACTACCTCAACGAACAGATGAAGGCCATCCAGAAGGAGCTCGGCGAGAGCGAGGAAGGCCCGAACGAAGTCGAGGAACTGCAGAAGAAGATCGACAACGCCGGCATGCCCAAGCCGGTGCTGGCCAAGGCGCGCCAGGAATTCAGCAAGCTGCGCCAGATGTCGCCGATGTCGGCCGAAGCCACGGTGGTGCGCAACTACCTCGACTGGCTGGTCGGCGTGCCGTGGAAGAAGCGCAGCAAGGTGCGCAAGGACCTGCAGCTGGCGCAGGACGTGCTCGATGCCGACCACTTCGGCCTGGAGAAGGTCAAGGAGCGCATCCTCGAATACCTCGCCGTGCAGCAGCGCGTGAACACCATGAAGGGCCCGATCCTGTGCCTGGTCGGCCCGCCCGGCGTGGGCAAGACCTCGCTCGGCCAGTCCATCGCCAAGGCGACCAACCGCAAGTTCGTCCGCATGAGCCTGGGCGGCGTGCGCGACGAGGCCGAGATCCGCGGCCATCGCCGCACGTACATCGGTTCGATGCCGGGCCGCATCGTGCAGAACTTGAACAAGGTCGGCACCAAGAACCCGCTGTTCGTGCTGGACGAAATCGACAAGATGTCGATGGACTTCCGCGGCGATCCGTCCTCGGCCCTGCTCGAGGTGCTGGATCCGGAACAGAACCACACCTTCAACGACCATTACCTGGAGGTCGATCTCGACCTGTCCGAGGTGATGTGGATCGCCACCGCCAACTCGCTCAACATCCCCGGCCCCTTGCTGGACCGCATGGAAGTCATCCGCATCCCCGGCTACACCGAGGATGAGAAGCTGGGAATCGCGCAGAAGTACCTGCTGCCGAAGCAGCTGAAGGCCAATGGCCTGAAGCCGGAAGAACTCAGCGTGGACGGCGAAGCCATCCGCGACATCGTGCGCTACTACACGCGCGAATCCGGCGTGCGCAACCTCGAGCGCGAGGTGTCCAAGATCTGCCGCAAGGTGGTGAAGGAGCTCACCCTGGGCGAGGCGAAGAAGGTGTCGAAGGCCAAGGCCGCCAAGCCGGAAACGGCGAAGACCGCCAAGGCGAAGAAGCCGTCGGCGATCAAGGTCACCTCCGGGAACCTCGAGCATTACCTCGGCGTGCGCCGCTTCGATTTCGGCCGCAAGGAACTGCAGAACGAAGTGGGCCTGGTCACCGGCCTGGCGTGGACGCAGGTGGGCGGCGATCTGCTCAGCATCGAAGCCTCGATCGTGCCGGGCAAGGGCCGCCTGGTGCATACCGGCCAGCTCGGCGACGTGATGAAGGAATCGATCCAGGCGGCGCTCTCCGTGGTGCGCGCACGCGCGGACCGCTTCGGCATCGACCCGGAATTCCACCAGAACCTGGACATCCACATCCACGTGCCGGAAGGCGCCACGCCGAAGGACGGCCCGAGCGCGGGCATCGCCATGTGCACGGCGCTGGTGTCGGCCTTGACCAAGGTGCCGGTGCGCTCCGAAGTGGCGATGACCGGCGAGATCACCCTGCGCGGCCGCGTGCTGCCGATCGGTGGCCTCAAGGAGAAGCTGCTGGCGGCGCATCGCGGCGGCATCACCACGGTGATCATTCCGGAAGAGAACAAGAAGGACCTCGCCGACATTCCGTCCAACATCACCGGCCAGCTGGAGATCCACGCGGTGCGCTGGATCGACGAAGTGCTCGACATCGCGCTGGAGCGTCCGCTGCAGCCGCGCCAGGCCGGCGAAGCGGAAGCTGCCGCGAAGGTCGAGAAGAAAGTCGACGGCAACGAAGACTCCGCCGAGACGCCCGTTCGTCCGCACTGAGCGGCGCACTGGTCATCGTAAGCAAGCCGAAGTGGCATGCCTCTGGCATGCCACTTTTTTGTTGCGCGAATACTGCTTCGCATGTGCGCCGGGTAACGTTTCGCACCCCTTCCGGCAAGTGCCGGCGAGACCTTCGAAAAGCCTGAAAGCCTTGGTATTGCTTGTATTGCGGACCCTAGGGGCCACTGGTATAAAGAGCGGCACCGCAATCCAGGCGCGTCGTCGTCAAGCGCATGATGCGGGGTCGCGGGGCGGCGCCCACCGGTCGCCAAATCATCCTAGTCGGCGTCGTCTCGTCCCAGACTGACCACGCGGGCCGCATAACGTTTAAGGGAGTGTCTCAATGAATAAAACCGATCTGATCAATGCCATTGCCGAGAAGGCCGAACTCACCAAGGCCGACGCCGGCCGCGCGCTCGAGGCTTTCTTCGAGACCGTGCAGAAGGCGCTGAAGAAGGGTGACGATGTGTCGGTCGTGGGCTTTGGCACGTTCACCGTGCGCAAGCGCGCCGCCCGTACCGGCCGCAACCCGCGCACCAACGAGACGATCAAGATCAAGGCCTCGAAGGTTCCGGCTTTCAAGGCTGGCAAGACCCTGAAGGATGCCCTAAACTAAGCGGCTTCTCGCTTGGTTTCGGGTGCTTAGCTCAGCGGTAGAGCACCGCCCTTACAAGGCGATGGTCGTAGGTTCGATCCCTACAGCACCCACCAGAAAACTGCGGAGCGGTAGTTCAGTCGGTTAGAATGCTGGCCTGTCACGCCGGAGGTCGCGGGTTCGAGTCCCGTCCGCTCCGCCACAGTTCGCAAGGGCGCCCGCGTGGCGCCCTTGCTTTTTATGGACCGCGCCGGGTCGGGCGCACTTGATCAACCCTGACGGGAAGATTCCCATGTTGCAGGCACTACGTACCAAGCTGCACGGCTGGCCGTCGATCATCATCCTCGGCATCTGTGTCTTCGCCATCTCGTTCTTCGGCATCGAGTCGTATTTCATGTCGCACACCGAGACCTTCGTGGCGAAGGTGGGCAAGCATGAGATCTCCCAGCAGGACTTCCAGCAGCGCATGAACAACCTGCGCCAGCAGATGGTCCAGCAGCAGGGCGAGCAGTTCGACCCCGCCGCGTTCGAGAAGCCGGAGAACAAGCTGCGCGTGGTCAACGCGATGATCGACCAGCGCCTGCTGGTGGATGCCGCCGAGAAGATGGGCATGCGCATCTCCGACCAGCAGCTGCGCGACGCCATCATGGCTTTCCCGGGCCTGCAGCAGAACGGCAAGTTCGACGCCGGCCTGTACCGCGCCTTCCTCGCCGGCATGGGCCGCACGCCCGGCCAGTTCGAGGCGGAGCTGCGCAACGAGCTCGACGTCGCCCAGCTGCCCGACGCGATCACCGCGTCCACCCTGGTCACCGACGCCGACATCGACCGCTACCTCAACCTGAGCATGCAGCGCCGCGACCTGCGGTACTTCGCGCTGCCGCGCCCGGCGCTGACCGACGTCAAGGTCGACGACGCGCAGATCGACGCCTACTACAAGTCGCACCAGGGCGACTTCATGAATCCCGAGCAGGTCTCGGTGAAGTACATCGAAGTCAGCGGCGACGACCTGAAGCTGGATACCCAGCCCAGCGAGGACGACCTCAAGAAGCGCTACGAGGAAGGCAAGCAGCGCTTCATGATGCCGGAGCAGCGCCTGGTCTCGCACATCCTGGTGAACGTGCCGAAGAACGCTTCGCCGGAGCAGCAGAAGGCCGCGCTGGCCAAGGCCGAGCAGCTGGCCGGCGAAGCGACGCCGGACAACTTCGCCAAGCTGGCCGGGCAGTCCTCCGACGACCTGGGTTCCAAGCGCACCGGCGGCGATCTCGGCTGGCTGGAGAAGGGCGTGGCCAACCCCGCCTTCGACGAGGCGCTGTTCAAGCTGCAGAAGGGCCAGGTGTCCAAGCCCGTGCTGTCCGACGAGGGCTATCACGTGCTGTGGCTGCGCGACGTGCGCAACGGCCAGCCCAAGCCGTTCGCCGAGGTGCGCGAGCAGCTGGTGAAGGAAGCGCTCACCGGCGACCGCGACCGCAAGTACAACGAGATCGCCGGCAAGCTCACCGACAGCGCCTACCAGAACCCGGGTTCGCTGGAACCCGCCGCGCAGGCGCTGGGCCTGCCGATCAAGACCACCGAGCTGTTCGCGCGCCAGGGCGGGGCGGGCATTGCCGCCAACCCGAAGGTGGCGCAGGCCGCATTCGCCGACGACGTGCTGGCGCAGGGCAACAATTCCGGCCTGATCGACCTGGGCAACGACCACGCCGTGGTGATCCACGTCGACAAGCACGTCTCCGCCGCGGTCAAGCCGCTGGCCGAGGTGCGCGACACCGTGCGCCAGAAGATCCTGGACGAGCGCGTCGCCGCCGCCGCCAAGGCCAAGTCCGACGAGCTGCTGGCCCGCCTGCAGAAGGGCGAGGACATCGCCGCCGTGGCCGCCTCGGTCGGCGCGCCGCTGAAGACTTCCGCCGAAGCCACCCGCGGCTCGGCCGACGTGGCGCCGGAGCTGCTGGACGCCGCGTTCAAGCTGCCGCATCCCGCGCCGGGCAAGCCGCAGTTCACCAGCGTGGCGCAGCTGGACGGCTCCTACGACCTGGTGGCGCTGGACAAGGTGCAGGACGCCGACCTGTCCAAGCTGCCGGCCCAGCAGCGCGACATGCTGCGCCAGCAGATGGCGCGCGTGTACGGCGCCTCGGCGACGCAGGAGTTCATCGACGCGCTGAAGGCGAAGACCGAGATCAAGGTCGCTACGGATCGCATGTAAGCGACCTGGCAGCGCAACGGAAAAGGCGGCCGCGAGGCCGCCTTTTTTGTTTCCGGCCACGATGGCACCTATTGCCGTCATTCCGGCGCAGGCCGCAATCCGGTGGCGTCACGGTCCGATGCCGCGATACCGCCAGGGGCTCCGGTATTGCGGTGATGCACCGATAACCGAGCGTGAGGATGGCGCCGCCGCGTCCGCCATCAGCGGACGCGCCGCGCGGGCGCGCCATGGCGCGACGCCAGTCTGGCGCGTTGCGCGGCCGGTCAGCCCTGCGCGCTGAGCTTCAGCACCTGGCCCAGCCGCAGCGTGGAGCTCTGCAGCCCGTTCCAGCGCTTGATCTGGTTGACGTCCAGCGAATAGTGGCGCGCGATGTTCCACAGCGTTTCGCCGGCCTTGACCGTATGCGTGCGCGAAGAAGCGGCGGCGCTGTCGTCCTGCGCGGCGGAAGGGCCGTTCGCCGCCGCGGCCAGGCGGTTGTCATTGCTGTCCGCGCTGGCGAGGTTGTTGCCGTTCTGCAGCAGCGAATTGCGGAACTGCTCGACGCGGCCGCTCGGCATCACCAGGTAGGAAGCCGCGCGCTTGTCGACATAGCCGTTGCGGAAACCGGCATTGAGGTTCTTCAGTTCATCCACCGACATGCCGGCGTGATTGGCCGCCTGCGCCAGCGGCATCGAGCGGTCCAGGTCCACCGACACCAGTTGCTGTTCCGGCGCGATCAGCGGCAGTTCCACATGGAAGCGCTGCGGTTCGCGCACCACGCAGGAAATGGCCAGCAGCTTGGCCAGGTGTTCGCGCGTGACGCGCTTGACCGGCATCTTGGGAATCGCCGGCTCCTCGCCGGGCATGCCGTAGCGGCTGACCATGCCGCGCACGGCGAACTCGCCGGCATTGAAGGCGTAGTCGGCCATGCGCCAGTCGCCGAGATCGTCGTGATAGCGCTTGAGCAGGGCCATGATGGCGTCGGTGGCAGCGGGCATGTCCAGGCGGCCGTCGAAATTCTTGTCCACGCGCATGCCCAGCGCATTGGCCGTCACCGGCATGATCTGCCACATGCCGGCCGGGTTGCCCTTCACGCCAGGCACCGGGCGGTAATGGCTTTCCACCCACGGCAGCAGGGCGAACTCGCCGGCCACGCCATGCCTGGCGGCGATCTGCTGCACGTACATCAGGCGCGGCATCACGTCGCGCATCTGCGCTTCGAAGGCGGAAGGGTTCTGCGTGTAGCGCCGGGCCCAGTCCATGATGGCCGGGTCCGCATCGCAGTCGGCCATCTGGAAGCTGCCGCGCAGCTGGTCCCACACATTGCCGCTGTCCTGCGGCGCGGCGGGTGCGTCGACGCGACTGGCAACGTTGTCCACCGCGGGCTTGCCGGATGGCTTGACCACGCGCGGGGCGCCGGCGGTGCTTGCCGGTGCCTGCTGCTGCGGCCCGCTGGCGCAGGCGGCCAGGCAGAGCGCGAGCGAAGCGGGAAGAAGACGGAGACTGGGACGTGTCATGCGCGGAACTCATCCTTGGCGGCGCGCAAAGCGGCGAAGCGCGAAACGCGGTCGTTGCCGGCGCCGTGGCGCGTACACCATTGCGCCACGGCGTCGCTGTCGACGCGCAGGAAAGGGTTGGTGGCGCGCTCGGTGGCGAGCGCCACCGGCAGCGTGGGCTGCGCGCGCTCGCGCAGGGCGTGGACCTGTTCGATGCGCTGCGCCAGCGCCGGGTTGGCCGGTTCCACCGTCTGCGCGAAGCGTCCGTTCGCGGCGGTGTATTCGTGCGCGCAGCAGACCTTCAGGTCGCCGGGCAGGTCGGCCAGGCGGTCCAGCGAGGCCAGCATCTGCTGCGGCGTGCCTTCGAACATACGGCCGCAGCCCATGCTGAACAGCGTGTCGCCGCACAGCAGCACGCCATTGCCCACGTAGGCGATATGGCTGCGGGTATGGCCGGGAATCTCCAGCACGCGGAACTGCGCCGCCGGCTGCGCGATATGCACGGTGTCGCCATCGGCCACGCGCTGCGTGACGTGGCCGATGCGCTCGTCGTGCGGCGCGTACACCGGCACCGGATGGCGCGCCAGCAATTCGCCGACGCCGCCGATATGGTCGTTATGGTGATGCGTGAGCAGCAGCGCGCGCAGGCGCAGTCCGCGCTCGGCGAGCGCGGCTTCCACGGGAGCGGCTTCGCCGGGGTCGACCGCGATCGCGTCGCCGGCATCGTCGTACAGCAGCCAGATGTAATTGTCGGCTAGCGCCGGTAGCGGTACGACGTGCAAGGGGGACTCCACTGCGTTTTCGTATCGACTGGCGCAGGCATCCGGGCTTGCGCGAAGTGCGGGACTATAAAACGGGCAGGAGGGTTGCTCGTTAGCCGGGCGTTAACCCGGGCCGGCGTGTTCAGTCTTGTGCCGGAGTAGGCGGCACCCATGTGAGCAGGGGCAGCGTTTACACTCTCCGCCTGACCGTTGGCCCCGATCTCATGCTGCAGCGCGACCCCGACATCTACGCCAGTGCGCACCTACGCCACCTGCTGGCGGAGGAAGCCGCCGCCATGGCGCCGCTGCTGCAGCGCTGCGCGGGGTCGCATGCGCTGCTGCTGTCCGCTTTGTCGCACGACCATCCGCCGGTGCTGCCTTTGCTGGGCTACTGGACGCGCATGCGCCTGGTCGGCAAGCGTTACCAGGGCGACGTGAAGGCCAGGGCCGACGAGCCCCTGCCGTTCGCCGACGACGCCTTCGGGCTGGTGCTGCTGCGCCATGCGATGGAAGTGGCGCCGGTGCCGCAGTCCCTGCTGCAGGAAGCCTGCCGCGTGCTGGCGCCGGGCGGCGTGCTGGCGGTGACCGGCCTGCATCCGCTCAGCGCCTGGCTGCCCTGGGTGTACTGGCAGCGCCGCCATACCACCATGCCGGCGATCACCTCGCCGCTGACGCTGGAGCGCTGGGTCAGGGCAGGGGAGCTGGAGATCGAACGCGTTGAGCGGGTGGGGCATGTCTGGCCCAACGCCGGCGCCAAGGCCCGCGGCGTGCATCCGCTGGGTGGCGCGTATGTGCTGATCGCACGCAAGAACCGCCGGGTGGCGATCCTGCCGAAATTGAAGCCGGCGCTGGTACCCGCGCCGGTGAACGTGAAACTCGCGCCCGGGGCGCGGCGCGGCGCCCCGTCCGACGCATGACTGACGAACCATTGCAGGTAACGATGACCGAAGTGGAAGCTTTTACCGACGGCGCATGCCTCGGCAATCCGGGGCCGGGCGGCTGGGCCGCCCTGCTGCGCGCGAAGGGGACCGAACGCCTGATCGCAGGCGGTGAGCCGGACACCACCAACAATCGCATGGAGCTGATGGCCGCGATCGCCGCGCTGGAGGCGCTGACGCGCCCGTGCAAGGTGACCCTGACCACCGACTCGCGCTACGTCATGCAAGGCATCGAGGAATGGGTGCCGAAGTGGCGCGCCAACGGCTGGAAGACCGCCGACAAGAAGCCGGTGAAGAACCAGGACCTGTGGCAGCGGCTTGCCACTGCCACCGCGACGCATCAGCTGCGCTGGCAATGGGTGCGTGGCCATAATGGCCATGTGGAGAACGAGCGCGTCGACGTGGCCGCGCGCGAACAGGCCGAGCAGTACAGGAGCACGCGATGAGGCAGATCGTCCTCGATACCGAAACCACCGGTCTTGAAGTCCGCCAGGGGCATCGCCTGATCGAAATCGCGTGCATCGAGATGGTCGAGCGCCGTCCTACCGGGCGCCATTACCAGACGTATCTCAATCCGGATCGGTTGATTGACGAGGGTGCGAAGCAGGTCACCGGTATCGAGGATGAGTTCCTGCTCGATAAGCCGCGGTTTGCCGATGTGGTCGGTGAGTTTCTGGCCTTTATCGATGGGGCTGAGCTGATCATCCATAACGCGAGCTTCGACCTGGGCTTCCTCGACGCCGAACTGGCTCGCCTTGACGGTAACTACGGCCGCATTACCGATCGCTGCCCGGTGATCGACACCCTGGCGATGGCGCGCGAGCGTTTCCCCGGCCAGCGCAACAGCCTGGACGCGCTGTGCAAGCGCTTGGGCGTGGATAACTCCGCCCGCGACCTGCACGGCGGCCTGATCGATTCCCAGCTGCTGGCCGAGGTCTACCTGGCCATGACCTCGGGGCAGGTCGCGCTGGACCTGGCGTTCGAGAGCGCGCCGGAGCAGCAGGGCGCCGCGCAGGTGATCCTGCCGGCGGTGCTTAGCCGGCGGCCGAAGGTGTTGCGTGCGAATGCCGACGAAGTGGCGGCGCATGAGCTGCGGCTGGACGCGCTGGACAAGAGTGCGGGTGGGGTGAGCATCTGGCGCAAAGAGGAAGCGGTGGTGGGGGAGGTGGCGGCTTCTTGAGGTTTGCTTGTTGCGCACGGCTGGGTCTGGAAAACGCCCCGGAAGGGGCGTTTTTTGTTTGGCTTCGATAGGGCGCGTGCTTCGGTTGGGAGGGGTGGGATTGTTCGGCCCATCCATGGGCCGAACCCCTTCGCGCTGCGCGCTACGGGGCTAGCCTGCGGCTGTCTGAATTCGCTCCCGGCGAATTCGTCGAACCGGTGACTCGGCTTGCCGAGTCACCGGTTCTCTATACCCACCTTCTCCGCCAGATACGCAAAACGCCCCGGAAGGGGCGTTTTTTGTTTGGCTTCGATAGGGCGCGTGCTTCGGTCGGGAGGGGTGGGATTGTTCGGCCCATCCATGGGCCGAACCCCTTCGCGCTGCGCGCTGCGGGGCCAGCCTGCGGCTGTCCGAATTCGCTCCCGGCGAATTCGTCGAACCGGTGACTCGGCAAGCCGAGTCACCGGTTCTCTCTACCCACCCTCTCCGCCAGATACGCAAAACGCCCCTTGCGGGGCGTTTTGCGTATCTGGCGGAGAGGGTGGGATTCGAACCCACGGTACGCTTACACGTACGCCTGATTTCGAGTCAGGTACATTCGACCACTCTGCCACCTCTCCAAAGGGGTCACACGGTGGTCCGCGCGAGCCGGCGATCATACGCCAGGCGGTTCATCGTGACAACTCCCTGGTCATGGGGCATGCTCCGCGCAGACTTTTTTTCCGGATGCCCATGATCGAGTTTGGACACGGCACCCACGTCGGCCTGCGGCGTGCGCGCAACGAGGACACCTATTACGCCGACGCGGCGCAGGGCCTGTTCCTGGTCGCCGACGGCATGGGGGGGCATCAGCATGGCGAAGTGGCTTCGGCCCTGGTGCGCGATGCGGTGGCCGACCTGGTGACCCGTGGCCACAGCCTGGTCGAAGCGATCAAGGGCGCGGACGAACGCTTGATGGCGCAGGCGCGCGGCTATCGCGATGCGTTGCCGATGGGCACCACCATCGCGGCGCTGCGGCTGAGCCCGGGCAACTACGAAGTGGCCTGGGTGGGCGACAGCCGCATCTATCTGTGGAAGGACGGGCTGAAGCAGATCAGCCACGACCACTCGCTGGTGCAGGAGCTGGTCGCGGCCGGCACGCTCGATCCGGCCCAGGCCGCACGCCATCCGCAGCGCAACGTCATCACCCAGGCGCTCGGCATCACCGCGGTGGATCAACTGCATATCGGTCTGGCGCGGGGCAAGCTCGAGCCGGGCATGGCGTTTCTGCTGTGCAGCGATGGCTTGACCGAGGAAGTGAGTGATGCCGTGATCGCCGGCATCGTGGAGCGGCGCGATCTCGCCGCGCAGGAATGTGTGGATCACCTCCTGCTCGCGGCGCTGGAAGCCGGCGGCAGCGACAACATCACGGTGATTCTCGCCCGGACCAATTGAGCGGGCTATTCCAGCCTGGCCCAATACCGCCCGCTACGCGGCAGATAGTGATGATCCGGATCGAGCGATATCGCCACGCGCGTCGCTCTTCCCGTGATCTCGTTGCGCGGAAAGAAGCCGTAGTAACGCGAATCCCGGCTGTTGTCGCGGTTGTCGCCCATCATCAGATACTGATGCGGCGGTACGGTCACCGGCCCGAAGTTGCGATCCGCGCTCGCGTTGTATTGCGACCAGCGCACCGCATGGCTGCGTCCATCGACATTCTCCGCGACATAGATCGCCGGATCCCACGTATCGTCGCCGATGCCATCGACATGCATCGGCCGGTAATCCGCAAACCGCCCGTTGACGTAAAGCCCGTTGCCGCGCAGCGCAACCACGTCGCCCGGCACGCCGACCACCCGCTTCACCAGCCGCTCGCCGGCCTTGTCCGATTCCAGCACCACGATGTCGCCTCGTGCAGGATCGCCCCGATGCAGCAGCGACACATGCGTAAACGGCAGCCGGATGTCATACGCCGCCTTGTCCACCACGATGCGGTCGCCGATGCGTATCGTCGGCTGCATCGAGCCGGTGGGCACGACATTCCAGTCCGCCACCGCGCTGCGGAACACCAGCATGCAGAACATGAAAACGATAAAGCCGCGGTTTCTCGCGAGGCATTGCTTCAGCCGTTCCATTCCCGTTCCCCTGGCATGAGGCGATAGGCGCCAAGCGGGAAGACCGGCGCCGGGCGGCGAAGTTCCGGACAAAAAAAGGGACGGTGATCGCCACCGTCCCCTTCAAGGTCCTGCCGCAAACCGTGCTCAGCCGGCTTTCTTCTTCGCCAGGCGCAGCCAGGTGTCCACCACGGTGTCCGGATTGAGCGACACCGACTCGATGCCCTGATCCATCAGCCACTCGGCCAGGTCCGGATGGTCCGACGGACCCTGGCCGCAGATGCCGACGTACTTGCCCTTGTCGCGCGCGGTCTTGATCGCCATCGCCAGCAGCTTCTTCACCGCCGGGTCGCGTTCGTCGAACAGGCTGGCGACGATGCTGGAATCGCGGTCCAGGCCCAGGGTGAGCTGGGTGAGGTCGTTGGAGCCGATCGAGAAGCCGTCGAAGATGTCCAGGAACTCATCGGCGAGCAGCGCGTTGGACGGCACCTCGCACATCATGATGATCTTCAGCGCCTCTTCGCCGTGCGCACTGGCGCCCTGCTTGAGGCCATTCTTTGCCAGCACCTCGACCACCTTGCGGCCTTCGCCTAGGGTGCGCACGAACGGGATCATCACCCACACGTTGTCCAGGCCCATCACTTCGCGCACGCGCTTGACCGCCTTGCACTCCAGCGCGAACGACTCGGCAAAGCCGGCGTCGACATAGCGGCTGGCGCCGCGGTAGCCGATCATCGGGTTCTCTTCGTGCGGCTCGTAGCGCGAGCCGCCGAGCAGGTTGGCGTATTCGTTCGACTTGAAGTCGGACAGGCGCACGATCACGGGCTTGGGGAACACCGAGGCGGCGATGGTGGCGATGCCTTCGGCCAGGCGGTCGACGTAGAACGACACCGGGTCGGCGTAGCCGGCGATGCGCTCGTCGATCTTCGCCTTGGTGGCGGCGTCCTGCTTGGCGTATTCCAGCAGCGCCTTCGGATGCACGCCGATATGGCTGGCGATGATCATTTCCAGGCGGGCCAGGCCGATGCCGGCGTTCGGCAGCAGGCCGAAGTCGAAGGCGCGCTCGGGGTTGGCCACGTTCATCATGATCTTCAGCGGCGCCTCGGGCATGGCGCCCAGATCCGCGGTGACGCGGTCGAACTTCAGGATGCCTTCGTAGATGGTGCCGGTGTCGCCTTCGGCGCAGGACACGGTGACGTCGGCGCCGTCGGGAATCTTTTCCAGCGCATTGCCGGTGCCCACCACGGCGGGCACGCCCAGCTCGCGCGCGATGATCGCCGCGTGGCAGGTGCGGCCGCCGCGGTTGGTGACGATGGCGGAGGCGCGCTTCATCACCGGCTCCCAGTCGGGGTCGGTCATGTCGGCCACCAGCACGTCGCCGGGCTGCACCTTGTTCATGTCGGCGAGGCTGCGCACCACGCGTGCCTTGCCGGCGCCGATCTTCTGGCCGATGGCGCGGCCCTCGGCCAGCACCTTGCCCTTCTCGCCGAGGTGGAAGCGCTCCAGCTGGGTGGCATGCGCGCGCGACTTCACCGTCTCCGGGCGGGCCTGCACGATGTAGAGCTTGCCGGTGTTGCCGTCCTTGGCCCATTCGATGTCCATCGGGCGGCCGTAGTGCTGCTCGATGATCAGCGCCTGCCGGGACAGCTCTTCCACGTCGGCGTCGCTGATGCAGAAGCGGTTGCGGAGCTCGTCCGGCGTCGGCTCGGTCTTGACGCGCTCGCCCGGCGCGGACGAATACACCATGCGCAGCTGCTTGGCGCCGAGCTGGCGGCGCAGCACGGCTGGCTTGCCCTGCTTGAGCGTGGGCTTGAACACGTAGAACTCGTCCGGATTGACCGCGCCCTGCACGACCATCTCGCCCAGGCCGTAGGAGCCGGTGACGAAGACCACGTCGCGGAAGCCCGATTCGGTGTCCAGGGTGAACAGCACGCCGGAGGCGCCGACGTCCGAGCGCACCATCAGCTGCACGCCGGCCGAGAGGAACACGTCCTCGTGCTTGAAGCCCTGGTGCACGCGGTAGGCGATGGCGCGGTCGTTGTAGAGCGAGGCGAAGACTTCCTTCACCTTGTGCAGCACGTCGTCGATGCCGACCACGTTGAGGAAGGTTTCCTGCTGGCCGGCGAAGGAGGCGTCGGGCAGGTCTTCGGCGGTGGCGGAGGAGCGCACGGCCACGGCGATGTCGTCGGCGCCGGCGTCCTTGCACAGCTTGGCGTAGGCCTCGCGGATGGCCTGGTCCAGGTCCGCCGGCAGCGGCGTCTCGGTGACCCACTCGCGGATTTCCTTGCCGGCGGCGATGAGCGCGTCGACGTCGTCGACATCCAGGCCGGTCAGGCGCGCCTGGATGCGCTTGGCCACGCCGCTCTTGTCCAGGTACTGCTGGAACGCGTCGGCGGTGGTGGCGAAGCCGCCGGGCACGGATACCCCGAGCTTGGCCAGGTTGCCGATCATCTCGCCGAGCGACGCGTTCTTGCCGCCGACCTTGCCCAGGTCGGTCATGCGCAGCGAGTCGAGCCAAAGCACCAGATCGTTCAAGGGAGTCTCCTCAAGAGCTCGTAGGGGTAGGCCTGGAGCAGCCAAAAATCGGCCGCAAAGAACTGGTATTGTCCGCCGCCGATGGTGCACGGCACAAGAAGACCATTGCCGCCCACTGCCGCGCCAACTGCATACCAGTCAGGCGAGGGTCAAGCAAAGACAGGGATTCGTGCTTGCGCTAAGGTGGCGCCCAACTTTTGCAGGCCCGGCGGAACTGGTATGCGGCGTACCGTTTTTTACATCTCCGATTCCACTGGTATTACAGCGGAGACGATCGGCAACAGCATCCTGGCCCAGTTCGAGGGCGTGCAATTCGACAAGCATCGCCTGCCGTTCGTGGACGACGCGCAAAAAGCGGAGGCCGCCGCGCTGCGCATCAAGACGCGCTTCGCCCAAAGTGGCGAGCGGCCGATCGTGGTCAACACCATGGCCTCGCGCGACCTGTGCGAGATCGTGGCGGCGAGCGGGGCGCTGATGCTGGACGTGTTCGCGCCGTTCATCGGCACGCTGGAAGACGAGTTGGGCGCCAAGCGCTCGGGCGCCGTGAACCGCTCGCACGGCATGGTGGACTTCGACAAGTACGAGGCGCGCATCAATGCCACCAACTACGCCTTGTCCCACGACGACGGCATCGACGTGGACTATGCCCAGGCCGACCTGATCCTGGTCGGCGTATCCCGCTCGGGCAAGACGCCGACCTGCCTGTACATGGCCTTGCATTACGGGGTGAGCGCCGCCAACTACCCCCTCACCGACGACGACCTGGACAAGCTGGAGCTTCCGGTGCGGCTGCGTCCCTACCGGGACCGGCTGTTCGGCCTGACCATCGACCCGCAGCGCCTGGCGCAGATCCGCGAGCAGCGGCGCGCCGGCAGCCGGTATGCGACCCTGCAGCAGTGCCGCTGGGAGTTGGAGCAGGCCGAGAAGCTGATGCGGCGGGAAAGCATCCCCAGCCTCAACACCACGCATACGTCGATCGAGGAAATCGCCAGCAAGATCCTTGACCGCTTCGGTATCGAGCGGACCATGTTCTGACTTCGAAGGAGTACCCAAGGTCCTTATGAGTGCCGTGCTGGACAGTCGCCAGTCCCTGCTGCCGGATCGCTTCGGCTTCCTGATGGGACTGTATGCGGAGAACTACCATCGCCTGGCGCACCTGTTCGCACCGCACGAACTGGCGCCGGGCTTCTATGTGTCGAGCGTGGACGACGGGCTGGACGTGCGCCTGCAGGTGCAGGAACGCCATCCCTATACGCTGGAACTGGAACTGACCTACGACTTCCTCGATGCCAACACCGGGCAGCCGTCGCCGTCGGCGCAGCTGCGCATGTACACCGACGCGCACGTGGCCGAGGCGCTGCATTGCCATCCGGGCCGCCATCTGTGGCAGGTGCTGGGGCCGTTTCCGCCGGCGCACACGGTGCTGCAGCATCGCCTGCGCATGAACGGCTTCCTCTCGCGCTGGCTGGAGTACCTGGCCGAGCAGGGGCATTCGCGCGGCACGCTGGAGCCGCTGGCGCAGCACAAGCCGGTGGACTTGCCGCCGGGGCACGAGCTGTAGGTTCGCCGGGGGTGGAAGAGGGCGCGGAATCGCGGGCAACAAAAAACCCGCACCAGGCGGGTTCCTTGGAAAAGTGGCGGAGCGGACGGGACTCGAACCCGCGACCTCCGGCGTGACAGGCCAGCATTCTAACCGACTGAACTACCGCTCCGCATTTTCGAACAGCTACTTACGAGGCCCCTAAGTCCACCTCAACTTCCATACGCACCGCGACCGATGCGTCAGAGTTAAGATGGCGTCCCCACGGGGATTCGAACCCCGGTCGCCACCGTGAAAGGGTGATGTCCTAGGCCTCTAGACGATGGGGACGTAATCTAAAATTTATTGGTGGAGCCAGGCGGGATCGAACCGCCGACCTCCTGCATGCCATGCAGGCGCTCTCCCAGCTGAGCTATGGCCCCACTGCTGTGGAGCCCGAAAGAATAGATAGGGATCGGGGTTTCGTCAAGCATCCGCGAACAAAAATTTTCACAAATGTTCGCGCCGCGTGTCAGTCCTGCGTCGGGGCGGCGAGCAAGCGAGCGTGGAGGGCGTGAAGCCGCGCTTCCGACACCTCCGTGTAGTCTTGCGATGACTCGACACGGAAGCGCCCATGCACGATCTGCACTTCATCCAGGATCTCGCCACGGTGATGCTGGTCGCCGGCCTCACCACGGTGATCTTCCAGCGCCTGCGCCAGCCGGTAGTGCTCGGCTACATCATCGCGGGCGTGCTGGTGGGGCCGTATACCTCGCCGGTGATCTTCATCCACGACGAAGACACCATCCGCACGCTGTCCGAGCTGGGCATGATCCTGCTGCTGTTCGCGCTGGGCCTGGAATTCAGCCTCAAGAAGCTCAGGGCGGTAGGCGGCGCGGCGCTGGTGGCGGCGCTGTGCGAGATCGTGCTGATGGTGTGGATCGGCTACGAGATCGGCCGCTTCTTCGGCTGGACGCCGATGGACTCGATGTTCCTGGGCGCGATGCTGTCGATCTCCTCCACCACCATCATCATGAAGGCGCTGGACGACCTCGACCTCAAGCGCGAACGCTTCGCGCAGCTGATCTTCGGCATCCTCATCATCGAGGACGTGCTCGCCGTGGTGCTCATGGCGCTGCTCACCGGCATCGCCAGCACCGGCGACCTGGAAGCGGGCCAGGCGATGGAAGCGGTCGGGCGCCTGATGCTGTTCATGGTGGTATCGCTGGTGGTGGGCCTGCTGCTGGTGCCGCGGGTGGTCGACTACATCGCGCGGGTGGCGCGCGACGACGTGCTGCTGGTGGCGGTGCTGGGCCTGTGCTTCGGCTTCTGCCTGCTGGTGACGGAAATGGGCTACAGCATCGCGCTGGGCGCCTTCCTGATCGGCGCGATCGTGGGCGAATCGGACAGCGTGGCGCGGGTGGAGCGCATCATCACCCCGGTGCGCGACATGTTCAGCGCGGTGTTCTTCGTCGCCATCGGCATGCTGATCGATCCGGCGCTGCTGAAGCAGTACGCGCTGCCGATCACCGTGGTCACCATCGTGGTGGTGCTGGGCAAGGTGATCACCTGCAGCTTCGGCACCTTCGTCGCCGGCAACGGCGGGCGCACCTCGCTGCGGGTGGGCATGGGGCTGGCGCAGATCGGCGAGTTCTCGTTCGTGATCGCCTCGCTCGGCCTGACCTTGAAGGTGACCAGCAGTTTTCTGTATCCGGTCGCGGTGGCGGTGTCGGCCATTACCACCTTTCTTACGCCGTACCTGATCCGCGGCGCCGATCCGCTGGCGGGTTTCCTCGGGCGGCGCATGCCCGCCGGTGTCAGCGGCATGTTCGGCGCGTACACCGACTGGATGGGCAATGTGAGCCTGAGCGGGCAGGGCGCGATCGTGATGAAGATGATCCGCCGCCTGGTGTGGCACGTGCTCATCAACATGATGCTGGTGGTGGCCGTGTTCCTGATCATGGCCTATCTGTATCGCCGGCAGTTTTTCCATTGGGAATGGTTGAACCAGCGTCCGCTCACCGAGCGCACGCTGGCCTGGTCGGTCGCCGCGCTGCTGTCGCTGCCGATGATCGTGGCGGCGTACCGCAAGGCCGCGGCGCTGGGCATGCTGCTGGCGGAGCTGAGCATTCCGGAGCGGCTCGGCGGCGCGCTCAACGTCAAGATCCGCTCCGTATTGGCACGCATCGTGCCGCTGGCCGCGATGTGGGTGCTCGGCCTGCTGGTGGCGGCCCTGGCCTCGACCATCCTGCCGCCGCGGGAAGTGGCGCTGGTGCTGGTTCTGGTCGGCCTGGCGCTGACTTGGCTGCTATGGCGTGTACTGGTTCAGGTGCATGCGCGCCTGCAGGCGGCGCTGCGCGACACGCTGGAACGCGACGGCCGGCCGAACGGGCATTCGTGAAGAAAATCGCAAAATGCCACGATGTCACGTGCTTTGAACCTTTATATGGCCTGATGGTCGACATTCGACATCGTTGCTAAGACCGGTAAGGCGCCTCACAATGCGTGGCGCTGCCTCCATCCGGGAGGCCCGTCCGGTGAGCACCGGGACATCCAAAAACGAGGGAGTTTCAAATGAAGCAATTCTTGCGTCCCACGCTGACGGCCGCCGCCCTGGCGGTTGCGCTGGGCCTCACCGCCGGCGCGCACGCCCAGGCCGCCAAGACCGCCGCTCCGGCGGCCGGCGCGGTCGACAAGACCAAGGCCAGCTACGTGGTCGGCTGGGACCTGGCCAGCCAGCTGCCCCCGCTCGTGCGCGAGGAAGTGGATCCGGCCACCGTGGCCCGCGCTGTGCAGTCCGCCCTGTCCGGCCAGAAGCCGACCATGAGCGAGGCTGAAGCGAAGCAGGTGCGCGACGCGTTCGTCGCCAATCTGCAGACCAAAGCCAAAGCCGAGTACGAGAAGGTTGCCGCCAAGAACAAGACCGACGGCGACGCTTTCCTGGCCAAGAACAAGACCGCCGCCGGCGTGAAGACCACCGCCTCGGGCCTGCAGTACCAGGTGATCAGCCAGGGCACCGGCGCCCGTCCGGGTCCGAACGACACCGTGCAGGTGAACTATGTCGGCAGCTTCGTCAACGGCGAAGTGTTCGACGATTCGTCCAAGCACGAGGGCAGCACCGGTCCGGCCTCGATCCCGCTCTCCGGCGTGATCCCGGGCTTCCGCGAAGGCCTGCAGCTGATGCAGGTGGGCGGCCACTACAAGCTGTTCATCCCGTCGAACATCGCCTATGGCGCGCAGCCGCAGAACGGCTTCCCGCCGAACTCGACGATCATCTTCGACGTGACCCTGGTGAAGACCGGCCCGACGCCGGCCGGCGCCGCTGGCGACCAGGGCGGCGCGAAGTAAGCGTCCGCGGTTCGCAGCAGATCAGGCACGGGGCGCGAAGCGATTCGCGCCCCGTTGCTTTTCCCGGCACGGATTTCGGAAAAGCCGGCAGTCCGATGCGGCAGGACCCCCTGCTAG
This sequence comes from Dyella sp. SG562, assembly GCF_011759495.1. Lineage (NCBI taxonomy): Bacteria > Pseudomonadati > Pseudomonadota > Gammaproteobacteria > Lysobacterales > Rhodanobacteraceae > Dyella > Dyella sp. SG562. The sequence goes on along the minus strand of NZ_JAAOYS010000005.1, from coordinate 51,505 downwards.
AATCTGCGGTCTAACGCATCGCGGAACCCTGCATACGATGAAAGTCACCATTTTCGGCACCGGTTACGTGGGCCTGGTCACCGGCGCCTGCCTGGCCGAGATGGGCAACCACGTGGTCTGCGTGGATATCGACGCGGCCAAGGTCGAGCGCCTGAAGCGCGGCGAGATCCCCATCTACGAGCCGGGCCTGGAACCCATCGTCAAGCGCAACCACGCCAGCGGCCAGCTGGATTTCACCACCGACGCCGCGCCGGCCATCGCGCACGGCCAGGTGCTCTTCATCGCCGTCGGCACGCCGCCGGACGAGGACGGCAGCGCCGACCTCACCTACGTGCTCGGCGTGGCGCGCACCATCGGCCAGCACCTGGACCGCTACGCCGTGGTGGTGAACAAGTCCACCGTGCCGGTAGGCACCGCCGACCGCGTGCGCGAAGCGGTGGCGAACGAACTCTCGGCGCGCGGCGTCCAGGTCGATTTCGACGTGGTCTCCAATCCGGAATTCCTGAAAGAGGGCGACGCGGTCGAAGACTGCCTGCGCCCGGACCGCATCATCATCGGCAGCTCCAGCGAGCGCGCGGTGGGCGTGCTGCGCAAGCTGTACGCGCCGTTCAACCGCAACCACGACCGCACGGTGGTGATGGACGAGCGTTCTGCCGAGCTGACCAAGTACGCGGCGAACGCCATGCTGGCGACCAAGATCAGCTTCATGAACGAGATCGCCAACATCGCCGAGCGCGTCGGCGCCGACGTGGAACTGGTGCGCCAGGGCATCGGCTCGGATCCGCGCATCGGCTATCACTTCATCTACCCCGGCGCCGGCTACGGCGGCTCCTGCTTCCCCAAGGACGTGCAGGCGCTGGAACGCACCGCGCGCAGCGTGGGCTATCCGGCGCGCCTGCTCGGCGCGGTGGAGTCGGTGAACAACGACCAGAAGGGCAAGCTGTTCGAGCTGGTCTCGCGCCATTTCGACGGCGACCTCAAGGGCCGCACCATCGCGCTGTGGGGCCTGGCCTTCAAGCCGAACACCGACGACATGCGCGAGGCCTCGAGCCGCCGCGTGATGGAAGCGCTATGGGAGGCCGGCGCCAGCGTGCGCGCGTTCGACCCGGAAGCGCGCGAGGAAACCCATCGCATCTACGGCGACCGCGCGGACCTGGTGCTGTGCGACAGCGCCTACCAGGCGCTGGAAGGCGCGGACGTGCTGGCCATCGTCACCGAGTGGAAGGCGTTCCGCAGTCCCGATTTCGCGCGCATCCGCGCCGCGCTCAAGAGCCCGGCCATTTTCGACGGCCGCAATCTGTACGACCCGTCCGCGGTCGAGGAAGCCGGCCTGGCCTATTACGGCATCGGCCGCGGCCGCAGCCTGAGGGTGTGACGTGTCGGTATCGCTCGAACAACGCCTGACCGAACTGGAAGTGCGCCTGACCTTTCTCGACGACACGGTGAACGCCCTGGTCGCCACCGAGACCGAGCAGGCGCAGCGCATCCTCAAGCTGGAGCAGATCCTGCGCGACCTGCGCGACGAGCTGCTGGCACTGCGCAGCTCGCAGTCGCACGACCCGCACAGCGAGCCGCCGCCGCCGCATTACTGATGTTTCGCTAGTCCCACGTTCCGATCCACACGCAAGACAGGTTTATCGATCATGGCCGATTCCCTGCGCGATCAGCTGCTCAAGAGCGGCATCGTCAAACAGGTGCGCGACGAGAAGCGCGCATCGCAGCCGCCCGCCGGCAGGCCGGCGCACAAGCCTTTCAAAAGCCAGGGCGGCAAGCCCGGCAACCCGCAGGCGAAGCCGGGCGGCAAGCCCCAGCAACCGTCCGCGCGTCCGCCGCGCGACGGCGAGATCGACCTGGCCAAGGCCTATGCGATCCGCAAGCAGGCCGAAAGCACCGAGCGCCGCCAGGCCGAGCAGGCGGCGGCCGAGGAAGCGCGGCTCAAGCGCGAGCGCAAGCAGAAGGTCCAGCAACTGCTGCAGGGCCAGGCATTGAACAAGAAGGACGCCGAGCATGCGCGCCACTTCGAATACGGCGGCAAGATCCGCCGCGTCTACGTCGACCAGGCGCAACTGGCCGCGCTCAATGCGGGCGAGCTGGGCGTGGTGCAGCAGGGCGGCCACTACCTGGTGGTGAGCCGCGCCATCGCCGAGCAGGTGCGCGAGATCGATGCGCATTTGCTGGCGCTGCTGCCGGAGCCGGGTACGGGTGGCGTGGGCGAGGATGGCGTGCCGGACGATCTGGTCTGGTAAGCGCTACCTGAGACGCAGGGAATCGCGGCACGCGACTACGTATGGACGTCATTCCGGCGCAGGCCGGAATCCAGTGGCGATGTGCCGCATCGTAGTGAAGGCATCCCAAAGCTCGCTCTGGAGCTTTTTCGCACACTCGGACGGCAACGCTACTGGATCCCGGCCTGCGCCGGGATGACGAGCAAAGAAAAGGCCGGCGATGATGCCGGCCTTTTTCATTTCATGACTTGTCTTCAGGCTTCCGGCGGCTGCGCCAGGGTCGGCAAGTCCCACCCCTGCTTCGGCGCGAAGCGCTCGCCATGCCGCTGCGCCAGCCGTTCCAGCTTGCCCTTGACCACGCTGGCGCCTTCGCTGCGCACGTACTGGATCGGGCCGCCGCGGAACGGCGCGAAGCCGGTGCCGAAGATCACGCCGGCATCGAGCAGGTCGGCATCGTCCACCACGCCGTCGGCGAGGCAGGCCACGGCCTCGTTGACCATCGGCAGCAGCATGCGCTCCTGCAGGTCGGCGGGCGCGGCGTAGTCGGGATCCACTTCCGGCTTCTGCGGCTTGCCTTCCTGCCACACGTAGAAGCCCTGGCCGTCCTTCTTGCCGCGCTTGCCGGCGGCGAGCTTGTCCTCGATGCCAGGCGGCAGTTCCAGGCCGAGGAAGGGCGCCAGCTCCTTGCCTACGGATGCGCAGACGTCCAGGCCCACGGTATCGGCCAGTTCGATCGGCCCCATCGGCATGCCGAATTTCTTCGCTTCCTTGTCCAGCACCGGGCCGGGCACGCCTTCGTTGTACAGGCGGATGGCTTCGAGCAGGTAAGGCATCAGGATGCGGTTGACCAGGAAGCCCGGCGTCCCCTTCACCGCCACCGGCAGCTTGCCGATCGCCTTGCAGAAGGCCAGCGCGCGCTTCTCGATCGCGGGGTCGAGACCGTCGTGGCGCACCACTTCCACCAGCGGCATCTGCGCCACCGGATTGAAGAAGTGCAGGCCCAGGAAACGCTGCGGCGCGCGCAGGCCCTGGCGCAGTTCGTCCAGCGGAATGCTCGAGGTATTGGTGGCGAGGATCTCGTCCGCCTGGAACTGCGGCTCGATGGTGGCGTACAGCGCCTTCTTCGCCTCGGCGTTCTCGAAGATCGCCTCGATCGCGAGATCCGCCGCGGCCACGCCCTTGCCCTCGGCGTCGGCGCGCAGGCGGCGCGCCACTTCTTCGACCTTCTCCGGCGTCTTCAGCTTTTTCTCGTATAGCGCGCGCGCGCGGTCCAGCGCGGGCTGGATGAACTTCATCTCGCGGTCCTGCAAGGTCACCTGGAAACCCTTGAAGGCCGCCCAGGCCGCGATATCGCCGCCCATCACGCCGGCGCCCACCACGTGCACGTGCTCGATGCCGTGCTCCGCGCCGGCGCCCTGGCCCTTCAGGCGTTCCTGCAGCAGGAAGATCCGGATCAGGTTGCGCGCGGTGCTGGTCTCGGCCAGCTTGGCCACCGAGCGCGCCTCCAGCTTCAGCCGCTGCTGGATGCTGGAGCCGCCGCGCTGCCATACGTTGATGAGCGCGAACGGGGCGGGGTAGTGCTCCTTGCGCACCTTGGCGGCGGTCTGCTTCAGCACCATCGGCGCCAGGATCTGCCGCGCCGGCCAGGTATTGGTGGCCCAGGCCTTCAGCCGCTGCACGGCGGGGCGCACGTGCGGGCGGCGCAGCAGGGCACGCGCTTCGGCCAGCAGTTCGCCGGCGGGCGCAAGGCGGTCGACCACGCCGAGCGCGGCGGCACGCCTGGCCGACAGCGCCTTGCCGGTCAGCATCACCGGCAGCGCGTCGAGTGCGCCGATCAGGCGCGGCAGCCGCGCCGTGCCGCCCCAGCCGGGGTGGATGCCGAGCATCACTTCGGGCAGGCCGATCCGGGTCTTCTCGTCATCCGCCGCGATGCGCTGGCGGCAGGCCAGCACCAGCTCCGTGCCGCCGCCCATGCAGGCGCCGTGGATGGCGGCCACCGTGGGGCAGGGCAGGCGGGCCAGCGATTCGAACACGCGCTGGCCGTTCTCGATGTTCTGCAGCACCGTGCCGTCTTTGGCGTATTCGACGAATTCCTTGATGTCCGCGCCCACCGCGAAGCCGCCCGGCTTGGCCGAATGGATCAGCACGCCGGCGGGCTTCTCGATCGACAGGCGCTCCACGATCTGGCCGAGCTCGTCCAGCACCTCGCGCGAGAGCGCGTTGACGCTGCTGTTGGCGCGGTCGAGCGTCAGGGTGACGATGCCGCTGTCGTCCAGGCTCGTCTTCCAGTGGTTGAAGCGCAGTCCTTCGAACATGAGTCAGGTCCAGCATGGAAAGGCAGGCACCATACCCTGCCGTAGCGTGGATTGCGAGATGGTCCGGGGCGGTGCGCAAGTCCATGAAAGTGGCGTAAAAGACCGGCCTGTGCGCTGACGCAAGAAACCCGCCGGCGAATGCGCGGAGGCTCTTTCGGGCGCTAGGCGTAGCCCCGCGGACCGCGTAACTTAGCTGCCCAATGAACACCTCCATTGCCGCCCCAGCCGTCCAGCCAGGTGCCGATATCCTCGAGCGCATCCTGGGCGCGCGCGGCTGCCTGGTCTCACTGGAAGACGCGGACGGCGACGCCCTGATCGGGCAGTTCCGCAGCCTGGTCCGCCGCACCGGCCAGGCCATCTACCTGTGGAGTCCGGAGGAAGGCCTGGGCAACCTGCGCGAGGAGCACGCCGACAAGGCGCCGCATGCGCGGCTGAGCCAGGTGCTGCGCTACATCCAGCAGAGCAATCACTTCGGCATTTACTTGTTGCGCCGGCTGCCGCTGCCGCTGGCCGCGCCGGACGTGGCCCTGCTGCGCCAGCTGGCCCGTACGCCCACCGGCCACGTGCGCCGGGTGGTGCTGCTCGATGCCCCCGAATCGCTGGTGGAAGGACTGAGCGACGTGATCGTGCGGCTCAGCTGCCAGGTCAAGCCCGCGCTCCGGCCGCGCCTGCGCGATGGCCGGTGGCTGCTTTGAACGCGGCCGTGTCCGCCCCCGGCGGCATCATGGTGGTGGCGGCGCAGCGCGAGCTGCGCCGCGCCGTGTTCGACGCGCTGGACCGCGACGGCCACCTCGCCGTGCATTCCGCCCGCGACACCACCCACGCCGGCATCCTGCTCGAAGGCCGCCCCAAGCTGGCCCTGGTGGTGATGGTGCTGGAAGGCGACGCGCGCGACGCGCTGGCCTCGGTGGAACAGCTGCGCCGCCTGCCGGCCTGCGCCGAGGCACCGGTGATCGTGGTGCTGACCGAGGGCGCGGCGATCAAGCCGGCCCAGCTGCCGGCCGGGGTTTCCGACTGGCTGTATGCCGCGCAGATCGACAGCGAGCTGATCGCACGCTGGCAGCGCCTGCAGCGCACCGGCGCGATCCTGCCGGCTTCCGCGCAGGGCGAGGCGGCGCACGGCGGCGGCGACTACCGCTTCGCCTTCGACGAAGTGGACAGCGAGTGGCTGATCGTCGATGCCGAGCGCGGCCGCCTGCTCGAAGTCAGCCCCGCGCTGCTGCGCCGCAGCGGCCTGTCCGGTGAGCGCCTGGTCGGCCAGCCGCTGGCCGAGCTGCTGCGGTTCCAGGGCCTGGCGCCGGAGCAGGCGCTGGCCGACGATTCGCGCCGCTGGCATCCCTGCCGGCGCCGCTCGCGCCAGGGCGAGGACAGCGGCGAGGCCAGCGCGCGGCAGATCCGCCACGCCGGCCGCGACGCCGTGGCCTTCGTGTTCCGCAGCGACCGCGCCGGCGCGCGCGCCGAAGTGGCGCTGGCCATGCTGGCGCGCCTGTTCGCCAGCAGCAGCGCCGACGACAGCATCGCCACCGCGGCGCGGATGCTGTTCGAGGACATGGGGCTGGACTATCTGGCGATCTGGTCGGCGCGTCCGGAAGACGGCGGCGCGCCGCTGCAGCTGGCGCAATGCTGGAGCGGCGAGGAGCAGCTGTGGCCCAGCCCGCAGCTGCAGAGTTCGCTGCGCCTGGTGCTGTCCGGGCAGCCGATGCTGCACCCCGGCGGCGCGCGCCGCCTGGCGGCGATGGATCCGCTGCTGGAACAACTCGACCTGAGCGGCTTCGCCGGCCTGCCCTTGCTGGACGAGCGCCACAGCGTGCTCGGCGCGCTGCTGGCCGGCACGCGCCAGCCGTTCGGCGAGCTGGCCATCGTGGAACCGGTGCTGCGCTGCGCGGCGGCGCGCTTCGCCCATGCGCTGGAACTGCGCCGCACCCGCGAGCAGGGCCGCGCCGAAGGCCTGCTGGACGCGCTCACCGGCCTGCCCAACCGCCTGCTGTTCAACGACCGCCTCGACACCATCATCCGCGAGGCCAACCGCACCGGCGAATGCTTCGCCATGCTGTTCGTCGACCTGGACCGCTTCAAGACCATCAACGACACCCTCGGCCACGCGGTGGGCGACCAGGTGCTGATCACCACCACCCAGCGCCTGCGCACCAGCGTGCGCGCGTCGGACACGGTGGCGCGCTACGCGGGCGACGAGTTCGTGGTGATCCTGCGGCACATCGTGAAGAGCGAGGACGTACTGCGCGTCGCCGAGAAGATCGTGCAGGTGATGGAAGCGCCGTTCCGCATCGACGACGGCACCGAGCTGCAGGTCACCGCCTCGATCGGCGTGAGCTTCTTCCCGGACGACGCGCCGGACGCCGAGACCTTGCTAAAGCACGCCGACGAGGCGATGTACGCGGCCAAGAGCCTGGGCCGCAACAACTACCAGATCTACGAGATCAGCGCCGAGCAGGCGCAGCAGCAGAACATGGCGCTGAAATCCGGCCTGCGCCACGCCGAGCACAATGGCGAGCTGCGCGTGTTCTACCAGCCGCAGGTGGACGCGGCCAGCGAGGACATCGTCGGCATGGAGGCGCTGGTGCGCTGGGAGCATCCGGAGCTCGGCTTCATCGGCCCCGGCTTCTTCATCCCGCTGGCCGAGGAGACCGGCCTGATCGTCTCGATCGGCGAATGGGTGCTGCGCACCGCCTGCAAGCAGGCGCAGGAGTGGGAGCGCAAGTTCGGCCTGCGGCTGCGCCTGGGCGTGAATCTCTCGGCGGTGCAGCTGATGCAGCCGAACCTGCTCGACATCGTGGCGTCGGCGCTGCAGGAGAGCGGCCTGGATCCGGGCCTGCTGGAAATGGAGGTGACCGAGAGCATCAGCATCAAGGCCGCCCCCAACCTGGTGGAGAACCTGCACGGCCTGCACAAGCTGGGCTGCCGCATCGCCATCGACGACTTCGGCACCGGCGCCGCCTCGCTGGACTACTTGCGCAAGCTGCCGGCCGACCGCATCAAGATCGACCAGAGCTTCGTGCGCAATATCGGCGTGGACCCGGACGACGAGGCGATCGTGCGCGCCACCATCGAAATGGCCCATCGCCTGAAGCGCGGCGTGGTGGCCGAGGGCGTGGAGATCGAGCAGCACCTGCATTTCCTGCGCGCCAACCGCTGCGACGAACTGCAGGGCTATCTGTTCTGCCGGCCGCTGCCGACGCCGGCCTTCGAAAAGCTGCTGCACGAACGCCAGCGCCTGCTGGCCACGGCGGATGCCGGCGAGGAGTGAAGCGATTGCCGCTTGCCTGGCCGTGGCGCGTCCCTATATCTGCAGCAGGGCGGTCGGCCGCCGGGACGCCAGTCGCGTTGGGTACGATGGCGCCGGAGCCGGCCGGGGCGGATGCCTTATCTGCGCGGGGCGCTGAACTCGGCGGCATGTTTCTTGTCCTAGCGAACCGTCCCGAGCCGGCGGAATCCCTCCAAGCGGTGGCAGCGGTAGTCAGAAGGAGACGGCCCGGATGGGCGAAAACGAACTGGACAGCGCCCTGGTCGAGCGGGTCCAAAAAGGGGACAAGCGGGCCTTTGACCTGCTGGTGCGCAAGTACCAGCACAAGGTCATCGCGCTGGTTTCCCGCTATGTGAACAACTACGCCGAGTGCGAGGACGTGGCCCAGGAGGCGTTCGTGCGCGCCTGGCGCGCGATCGGCTCGTTCCGCGGCGAGAGCGCTTTCTATACCTGGATGTACAAGATCGCCGTGAATACGGCGAAGAATCACCTGGTAGCTCTGGGGCGGCGTCCGCCGGCCGACGACATCTCGGTGGACGATGCGGTCTTCGTGCCCGGTTCCGACCGCATGCAGGAAACCGCCACGCCCGAGCGCGAACTCCTGCGCCAGGAAATTGAACAAACGGTTTTTTCCACTGTCCAAGCGCTGCCCGAAGAGCTGCGGACCGCTATCACGCTACGCGAGGTGGACGGCCTGAGCTACGAAGAAATCGCCGAGGCGATGGGCTGCCCGATCGGTACGGTGCGTTCGCGTATCTTCCGGGCACGCGAAGCAATCGACGAGAAACTGCGGCCCCTGCTGTCGGACCGTGAGGACCTGACATGACTGACAACCATCGCGAACATCCTTCCCAAGGCATGCTGTCCGCCGGCATCGACGGCGAACTGACCCAGGAGGAACTGCGCTTCCTGCTGCGCCGGCTCGACCACGACGCTGCCCTGCAGCAAGCCTGGTCGCGCTATCACGTGGCGCGCGACGGCCTGCGCCACCAGTTGCCGCCGCTCGCCTCCGCCGGTTTCTCGGCGCGCGTGCTGGTGGCGATCGAGCAGGAAACCATCGCGGTCGGCAGCGGCAGGCGCCGCCACTGGCTGCGCTGGTCCGCCGGCGGCGCCATCGCCGCGACGGTCGCCGTCGCCGCCCTCATGGTCACCCAGCCGGTCGGCCCCGGCAGCGACAACGCCACGCCGCGCGTCGCCACCGCCGGCAGCCAGCGGGCCGCCGTGACGCAGTCCGCCGCCACGGCCACCGCCCGCGCCGACGTGCCGGCCGCCGCACCGGAATGGCTCAACAACTACGCCGGCCTGCCTTCGGCGCTGACCCAGCAGGCTTCGGCCACGGTCGGCGGCGACGACGGCGCCACCTTCCTGTACTCGCGCAACCGCCAGAACCCGTACCAGCTGGATCGCTACCGCGCGATCAACAACGGCGACGGCAGCTACCTGCTGCTCGCCCCGCAGGTGCAGCAGCGGATTCCCCAGGCGCAGTCCGCGCAGGAACCGCAGGCGCAGTAATCGCGGCGGTGTGTCCATGCCCGCCCCGATGGCCTTTCTTGTTGTCCCCCATGCAGTGATGTCCGTCCGGCCCCCAGGGGCCGGACGTTGCACGGGCGCGCTCCGCGTCCAGCCCGATTCCCACACCTTGGAAAGGAGGAACACATGAGTCGAACGAACCTGCGTCGCGCGCTGGGCTGCGCGCTGGTGTCGCTTGCCGTGGCGAGCGGAGCGCAGGCCCAGGCGGCGAGTCCCGCGCCGGCCCCCGCGGCCAGCCTGCCGGACTTCACCGGCATCGTGCAGAAGAACGCCCCGGCCGTGGTCCACGTCGAAGCCAAGTACAGCGGCAAGAGCGCGCGCAAGGCCGCACCCCAGGCGCGCGGCCGCGGCGCGATGCCGCCGGACGACCCCCAGCTGGACATCTTCCGCCGCTTCTTCGGCATGCCGATGATGCCGTCGCCGGAAGAACAGCAGCGCACCTCGCTCGGCTCCGGCTTCATCATTTCCAGCGACGGCTACATCCTCACCAATACCCATGTGGTGGACGATGCCGACCAGGTCACCGTGCGCCTGCAGGACCGCCGCACCCTCACCGCCAAGGTGATCGGCAGCGACCCGCAGTACGACATCGCCCTGTTGAAGGTGGATGCCGGCGGCAGCCTGCCGTCGGTGAGCATCGGCGATTCGCGCAGCCTCAAGCCCGGCCAGTGGGTGCTGGCGATCGGCTCGCCGTTCGGCTTCGACTACACCGTGACCCAGGGCATCGTCAGCGCCGTGGGCCGCAACCTGGGCAGCCAGGACCAGCCCTACACCTCGTTCATCCAGACCGACGTGCCGATCAACCGCGGCAACTCCGGCGGCCCGCTGTTCGACCTGCAGGGCCGGGTGGTCGGCGTGAACTCGCAGATCTATTCCAACACCGGCGGCTATCTGGGCGTGGCGTTCTCGATCCCGATCGACGTGGCCATGAACGTGGTCAAGCAGATCAAGGAAAAGGGCTACGTCACCCGCGGCCAGCTCGGCGTGATGATGCAGCCGATCACCGACGACATCGCCAAGGCGCTCAAGCTCGGCAGCAATTCCGGCGCGGCGGTGACCCAGGTCAATCCGGGCAGCGGCGCGGACAAGGCCGGCATCAAGCCGGGCGACATCATCGTCGGCTACAACGGCCAGCCGATCACCCAGGCCGCCGACCTGCCGCCGCTGGTCGGCATGACCGCGCCGGGCAGCAAGGCCACCCTCAGCATCCTGCGCGACGGCAAGAAGCAGGACGTGCCGGTCACCGTCGGCGAGATGAAGCGCGACGGCAAGGCCATCGCTGCCGCCGCGGGCAAGGAAGCGCCGGCCACCGGCGGCGGCTCCACCGCGCTGGGCCTGGCGGTGCAGGACCTGGACAGCGATACCCGCCAGCAGCTCGGCCTGAAGGCGGGCGAGGGCGTGCTGGTCAGCGACGTCAACGGTCCGGTCGCGGCCCGCGCCGGGCTGCAGCCGGGCGACGTGATCCTGATGGTCAACCAGCGCCGGGTCGGCACGGCGGCGGCGTTCCGCGAAGCCACCAAGGAGCTCAAGCCCGGCGATACCGCGCTGCTGCTGGTGCGCCACGGCGACCAGAGCGGCTTCGTCGGCCTGACCATCCCTAAGGCCGGCGAGGAGGAGTGATCTCCTGACCGGTGATACCGACGGCGGGGCGGCCTCCGGGCCGCCCCGCCGCATTCCGGCCCCCGCCGCCCGGCCGAAGCGCTTTCCATGCGATAATGCCGGGTTCGTATCGCCATCCCGGTGATACGCTGCCTGTGCTCCGCGCAGGCGGTGACCGCAGCCAGCGTGTTCCATGGAACTGATCCGCAATTTCTCCATCATCGCCCACATCGACCACGGCAAGTCGACGCTTGCCGACCGCATCATCCAGATCTGTGGCGGCCTGGCCGAGCGCGAGATGGAAGCCCAGGTGCTCGACAGCAACCCGATCGAGCGCGAGCGCGGCATCACCATCAAGGCCCAGTCCGTGTCGCTGCCGTACAAGGCGCGCGACGGCAAGACCTACCAGCTGAATTTCATCGACACCCCCGGCCACGTCGACTTCTCCTATGAAGTAAGCCGCTCGCTGGCCGCCTGCGAAGGCGCGCTGCTGGTGGTCGACGCCGCCCAGGGCGTGGAGGCGCAGTCCGTCGCCAACTGCTACACCGCGGTGGAGATGGGCCTGGAAGTGGTGCCGGTGCTCAACAAGATCGACCTGCCCACCGCCGACCCGGACAAGGTCAAAGGCGAGATCGAAGCGGTCATCGGCATCGACGCCGACGACGCCGTCGCGGTCAGCGCCAAGACCGGCCAGAACGTGGTGGAAGTGCTCGAGGCCATCGTCGCGCGCATCCCGCCGCCGAAGCCGCGCGACACCGACCGCCTGCAGGCGCTGATCATCGACTCCTGGTTCGACAACTACCTCGGCGTGGTCTCGCTGGTGCGCGTGATGCAGGGTGAGATCCGGCCCGGCGAGAAGCTGCTGGTGATGTCCACCGGCCGCACGCACGAAGTGAGCGAAGTGGGCGTGTTCACCCCCAAGCGCAAGAAGCTGGAGCGCCTCGCCGCCGGCGAAGTGGGCTGGATCACCGCGTCCATCAAGGACGTGCACGGCGCGCCGGTGGGCGACACGCTCACCCACGCCGGCAAGCCCGCCGACAAGCCGCTGCCGGGTTTCCAGACCATGCAGCCGCGCGTGTTCGCCGGCCTGTTCCCGGTTTCCGCGGACGACTACCCGGCGCTGCGCGAGGCGCTGGAAAAACTGCGCCTCAACGACGCCGCGCTGTTCTTCGAGCCGGAAAGCTCCGAGGCGATGGGCTTCGGCTTCCGCTGCGGCTTCCTCGGCATGCTGCACATGGAGATCGTGCAGGAGCGCCTGGAGCGCGAATACGACCTGGACCTGGTCACCACCGCGCCCACCGTGGTCTACGAGATCCTCAAGAACGACGGCTCGGTGATGCTGCTGGACAACCCGGCCAAGCTGCCGGCCTCGCCGCAGGTGGAGGAGATCCGCGAGCCGATCATCGTCGCCAACATCCTCACGCCGGCCGACTACATCGGCAACATCATCACGCTGTGCGAGGAGAAGCGCGGCATCCAGCGCTCCATCCAGTACCTGGCCACCCAGGTGCAGATCAGCTACGAGCTGCCGCTGGCCGAGGTGGTGCTGGATTTCTTCGACCGCCTCAAGTCGGTCTCGCGCGGCTATGCCTCGATGGACTACCACTTCGAGCGCTTCGAGGCCGGTCCGTTCGTGCGCACCGACGTGCTGATCAACGGCGACCGCGTCGATGCGTTGTCGCTGATCGTGCACCGCAGCCACGCCGACCGCCGCGGCCGCGACCTGGTCGAGCGCATGAAGGACCTGATCCCGCGCCAGCAGTTCGACGTGGCGATCCAGGCGGCGATCGGCGCGCAGGTGATCGCGCGCTCCACCGTGAAAGCCTTGCGCAAGAACGTTCTGGCCAAGTGCTACGGCGGCGACGTCAGCCGCAAGAAGAAGCTGCTGGAGAAGCAGAAGGAAGGCAAGAAGCGCATGAAGCAGGTGGGCCGCGTGGAGATTCCGCAGGAGGCCTTCCTCGCCGTGCTCAAGGTCGACAAATAAGGCGCGGGCAGGACATGGAACGAACAGGGGGCCACCGCAACACCGCCGGCGCAGTGCACCGGCCGCGAGAACCCCTCCGCGATTGACGCTCTGAAGGAGCCCTCATGGATTTCGATTTTTCGGCGATTCTGCTTGCCTTGACCGTGCTGTTCGGCGTGGTCTGGGGCCTGGACCGCCTGCTGTTCTACAAGTCGCGCAAGGCCAGGGCCGAGACGGCCGGGCAGGAGCCGCAGGACCCGGTCGCGGTGGACTGGGCGCGCTCGCTGTTCCCGGTGGTGCTGGTGGTGCTGCTGCTGCGCTCGTTCGTGGCCGAGCCGTTCCGCATTCCGTCGGGTTCGATGATGCCGACCCTGGACGTGGGCGACTTCATCCTGGTGAACAAGTTCGCCTACGGCCTGCGCATGCCGGCCTTCAACAACAAGTTCCTGGCCCTGGGCGAGCCCAAGCGCGGCGACGTGGTGGTGTTCCGCTTCCCGGGCTACCTGTGCGGCGTGGACGGCAAACTGGTGCGCAGCGGCGACCAGACCTGCGCCAACCCGCAGGCGCCGGTGCCCAGCCAGAACTGGATCAAGCGCGTGATCGGCCTGCCGGGCGACCGCATCGAGATGCAGGGCGACCAGCTGCTGATCAACGGCCAGGCGGTCGATGCCGAGGAAGTCGGCCCCTACATGGGCAACCCCAAGCGCGAAGAAGACCGCCTGATGCTGGAAATGGGCGCGACGGTGTGGAACGAGCACCTGCGCACCGAGGAGGGCACCGTGGTGAACCACCTCACCGCGCGCATGCCGGCCTACAACCGCCCGCCGCCGATCCCCAACGACAAGGTGCCGTCGGTGATCCCGCAGGGCTGCTACCTGGTGATGGGCGACAACCGCTACAACAGCACCGACAGCCGCTGGTGGGGCTGCATGCCGGAGCAGAACCTGGCGGGCAAGGCCTTCCTGATCTGGCTGAGCGTGAAGGGGCCGGACGCCGGCTGGGTCGACTTCTCGCGCATGGGCCGTGTGATTCACTAAGCAAAGCGTGACAGCGGTCGGGTCGCGCGGCGTGACGCCGGCCCGCCGTGGCGCCAGAATCCGCCTGCGCGATGCCGGCGGGCCGGCAACGTGGCACCATTTCCATACAAGCGGGGCCGCCGCCGGTCGGCATAGCGAGGGGACTATGAAAGCAAAGCAGTCGGGTATCACCCTGATCGGGTTTCTTGTGGTGTTGATCGTCGTGGCCTTCTTCGGCTTCATGGCGATGAAGCTGGTGCCGTCCTACGCCGAGTTCATGGGCGTGAGCAAGGCCATGAACCAGGTGGCCACCGCCGGCACCGAAGGCCGCACGCTGGACGACATCCGCCGCGACCTGATGTTCAAGCTGGGCTTCCAGTACGTGGACGATGCCACCATCAAGCCCAAGGACATCACCATCTCGCGCGCCAACAACGCCGCGCTGCTGAAGATCGAGTACGACAAGCGCGTGCCCTTTATGTACAACATCGATTTCCTGCTGCACTTCGAGAAGACCGTGCCTCTGCAGGGCAACATCGGTTACTGAGGTTTTTTTGGCCAAGCTGACTTACCGTTTCCGCGACCCGGCGCTGGCGCAACTGGCCCTGACCCATCGCAGCGCCGGCAAGCCGAACAATGAGCGGCTGGAGTTCCTCGGCGACGCCCTGCTTGGCGTGGTGGTCGCCGAACTGCTTTACGAAGCGCACCCCAACGCCAGCGAAGGCGAGCTGTCGCGCCTGCGCGCGCAGCTGGTCAACGGCCAGGCGCTGGCGCTGATCGCGCGCGAGCTGGAACTGGGCGACGCGCTGAAACTGGGCTCGGGCGAGTTGAAGAGCGGCGGCTACCGCCGCGATTCCATCCTCGCCGACGCCTTCGAGGCCCTGGTGGCCGCCGTCTACCTGGACAGCGATTTCGCCCAGTGCCGCGAGGTGGTGCGGGGCCTGTTCGCCGAGCGCGTCGCGGCCATTCCGCGCTCGTCCAAGGACGCCAAGACCCGCCTGCAGGAATGGCTGCAGGCCCGCGGCTGGCCGCTGCCGCACTACGAACTGACCGACAGCTACGGCGAGGATCACGCGAAGACGTTCGACGTCTCCTGCATCATCGCCGAACCCATGCCGGTCACCGCGGAGGGCCGCGGCGGCAGCCGCCGCGCCGCCGAGCAGGACGCGGCCGAGGCCGTGCTGCGCCAATTGCAGGAAACCAGACCATGAGCGACCACGATCAAGATTTCGAAGCCCCCGCGCCGGCCGAACTGCCGCACGAGGATTTCCGCTGCGGCGCCGTCGCGCTGCTGGGCCGGCCCAACGTGGGCAAGTCCACCCTGCTCAACGCGATGATCGGCTTCCGCCTGTCCATCGTCAGCCCGCGCCCGCAGACCACGCGGCACCGCATCCTGGGCATCGCCACCAACGAGGCGGGGCAGATTCTCTACGTCGACACGCCCGGCCTGCATCGCGGCGCCAAGCGCGCGATGAACCGCAGCCTCAACCGCGCGGCGCGCTCGGCGATCGGCGAAGTGGAGCTCGCCGTGCAGGTGATCGAGTCCGGCCGCTGGACCGACGAGGACCAGGCCCTGTACGAGGCACTGGCCGAGCAGAAGATCCCGCGCCTGCTGGCGATCAACAAGGTCGACCTGGCCAAGGACAAGTCCGCCATGCTGCCCTTCGTGGCCGGCCTGATGGAGCAGCACAGTTTCGACGAGGTCTACTACGTCAGCGCGCTGAAGGAAAAAGGCCTGAAAGAGCTGGAGCAGGGCATCCTGAAGCGCCTGCCGGTGCGCGCGCCGATGTACGGCGAGGACGAGATCACCGACCGCAGCGAACGCTTCCTCGCCGCCGAGATGGTGCGCGAACAGCTCATGCTGCGCCTGGACCAGGAACTGCCGTACGCCACCACGGTGGAGATCGAGCAGTTCAAGGACCGCGATGACGGCGTGGCCGAAATCCATGCCGTGATCTGGGTGGAGCGCGACGGCCAGAAGGCCATCGTGATCGGCAACGGCGGCCAGCAGCTCAAGGCGATCGGCTCGGCCGCGCGCCGTAAGATGGAGCAGCTGTTCGAGCGCAAGATCTACCTGCGCCTGTGGGTGAAGGTGCGCGAGGGCTGGGTCGACGACGAGAGCATGCTCAAGAAGTTCGGCTATACGGATTGATGAGGAGCAGGGAACAGGAACCAGGGAACGGAAGCGCTCGATAAGCTTGCAGCGCCTCATCTACCGGTTCCCCGACCCCCGTTCCCTGCGCTCAGGCCATGCAACTCCTCCAGCAGCCTGCCTACGTGCTTCATGCGCGGCCCTATCGGGAGACTTCGCTGCTGCTGGAATGCCTGACGCTGGAGCACGGCCGGATCGGCGTGGTGGCGCGCGGCGTGCGGCGCGAGCGCGCGAAGCTGCAGCGGTCGCAGCTGGAGCCGTTTCAGCCGTTGGCGATGGATCTGCTGCTGCGCGGTGAGTTGGCGACCTTGCAGGGGGCTGAGCATGCGGGGGCGCCGCAGCGGCTTGGTGGCGATGCCGGTCTCGCCGGGCTTTATCTCAATGAGTTGGTGGTGCGGCTGACGGGGCGTCAGGATCCGCATCCGGAATTGTTTCAGGCGTATGCGGCGACGCTGGCGCGGATGGCGGGCGGCGAGCCGTTGGCGTGGACGCTGCGGCGCTTTGAGCGTGATCTGCTGGATGCGATCGGGTATGGGTTGCAGCTCGATTACGAGGGGGAGTCGGGGGAGGCGGTCGATCCGGATCGACATTACCGTTATCGGGTGGAGGTCGGGCCTACGGCGTGTCGGGCGGATCTTCCGCATGCGTTGCGGGGGAGTGATTTGCTGGCGCTGGCGGCGGATTTGATGCCGGATGCGGCTGGGTTGTCGGCGCTGCGCGCGATGATGCGGGAGGTGATTCGCTTTCATCTTGGTGGTGCTGAGTTGCGTGCGTGGCACGTACTTTCGGCGGCGTTGTCGCGTCGCTGATTCTCGTCATCCTGCTCCGCTCGTCATCCCGGCGTAGGCCGGGATCCAGTAGCGACTAGGTGTGGTTGTCGCGACTTGGCCGCTTATGCAGCGGGCATTTCGGACGCCTGCCGGCGCCCGAGTCACTTTCTCTTTGCTGGCTCAAAGAGAAAGTAACCAAAGAGAAATAGCCTGAGAGCAACTGCTCGCGACGCGACTAGAAGGAGCAGTGGGCGGCTGCGGTAACTTGATTAACCTGGGTCTACACGAAACCACAGTGCGTTTACGTAGCGGGTGCTTCAACGTGCCGTTGCCGAGAGGACGTTCAAGGAACGAGGCCAGCTTTCGCTCTTCGTTCCTGCCTGCCTCACGATGCCACCCCTCTCCCCTCCGGGGAGAGGGCAGGGTGAGGGGCCGGGGCTTGCGCAGAGGCTTGTTCGAAGCGCGGTGCAAACCCAGCACCCATTCAAGCGCCCGCGCCCAGCGCCTCGATCGTCTCCAGCAACGTCGCCCGGAACCGCTCGTGCATCGCCGGTGGAATCGCGCGCCCGAGTTTGAACTGTTCCTGCAGCTGCACCACGCGTGCGGCGAGAGCGGTAGCGCCGCAGAAGCCGCAGGAGCCCCGCAGTTTGTGCAGGCGGTCGCCGAAGCCGGCTTCGGTGAGGACGGCGGTGGCAAGGTCCTGGTAGATGCCGACCAGTTCGTCGCGCAGCAGGGCGCGCATGGCGCGCATGATCGGTTCGCTGCCGGTGCTGGCCAGGCCTTGGGCGTCGTCCAGGAGAGGCTGGCAGTCGGGTTGGACGAGGGCGACGATGCGGCGCAGGTCGGCCAGGTCGCAGGGTTTCTGCAGGACTTCGGTGAAGCCGCCGGAGAGCAGGCGCTGGCGTTCGGCGGCGTCCATCTCGGCGCTGGTGGCCACGGCGGTGCTTTCGGCGGAGGGGGCGGCGGGGTCGCCGCGCAGTTCGGTCAGGACTTGCTGGGCGCCGGCGCCGGGCATGCGGCAGTCGAGCAGGAGCAGGTCGTAGGCTTCGCGGCGTCCGCGGGCGATGGCGGCGGCGCCGTCGTCGCAGGCTTCGGCTTCCAGGCCCAAGGTGCGCATCGCTTCGACCAGGAAGAGGCGGCTGGCCGGATCGTCGTCGGCTACCAGGACACGCAAGGCATGAGCGCCGGAAGGATGACCCGAAGGATTGCCCGCGGGAACGGCCGACCTGCCGTTTGAGGGGGTGTTGAACATGACGAGTCCATGTCGTTCAGCTGGTTTTGGCAGAATGGCGCGACATGCGCCCGACATCAAGCCACCTTTTGTTCTATTTGTGCATCGTGTTCGGTTTCGCCGTGGCGCTGCCGGCCCGTGCGGACATCGTGCTCGAGGCCAGGCAGGTCGCGGTGCCGGGCCTGCGCCTGCAGGACGTGCAGATGCGCATCGCCGAGGACGGCAACGGCGGCCTGCAGCTCACCCTGCGCGCGGCCAAGGCGGAACTCCCGGTGCTGGGCTGGCGCCGCGTCGGGCTGGACATGCAAGGCGCGCTGTCGCGCGACCCGCACCTGCGCTGGCTGTTCGACGGCGACCTGCGCCTGGCCGGCGCGCCGGGCGGGGCCTGGAACGACGCCAAGGTCAACCTGGTGCTGGACGACGCGGCCAACACGCTGCAGGTGGACGTGAACCAGGGCAAGTCGCTGGCCAGCGCCGCGCTGCCGCTGGACCAGCCCACCCATGCGCAGATCAGCCTCAAGGGCCTGCCGGCCGGCTGGCTGCAGGGGCTGCTCGCCACCATGTGGTCCGGCCGCGCCACCGCGGGGCGGCTGGATGCGGAGCTGGCGCTGGACGTGCAGAACGGCGGCGTGCAGGCCTCCGGCCAGTTCGGCCTGGCGGAGCTGGGTTTCGATACGCCGTCCGGCACGCTCGCCGGCCAGCGCCTCAACGGCAGCGGACGGCTCAATGTGGACACCATCGGCGGCCCCGCGCGCATCGGCCTGGATGCCAGCCTGCGCGGCGGCGAACTGCTGCTCGGCCCGATCTACGCGCGCCTGCCGGACCACCCGGTGCAACTGGGCCTGGATGCCAGCGCGCGCAACGGCGTGCTCGACTTCAGCCGCCTGCGCGTGGGCGACGCCGACGCGCTGCAGCTGGACGGCTCGCTCGCCTTCGACGCCAAGGGCGAACTGCAGAAGCTCAAGCTCGACCGCTTCCAGGCCAGCTTCCCCGCCGCCTACCAGCGCTACGGCCAGGCCTGGCTCGCCACCATGGGCCTGCGCAACGCGCGCATCAGCGGCCAGCTCGCCGCCACCCTGGACATGGCCGCCGACGGATTGCGCGCGTTCTCCTTCGATACCGACGGCCTCGACATCGCCGACGGCGACGGCCGCCTCGCCCTCAGCGGCGTGCGCGGCGGCATGGACTGGGCGCTGCGCGGCACGCGCCCGGCCACCACGCTGAGCTGGCGCAGCGCGCAGGTCTACCGCCTGGCGCACGGCGCGGCGCAGACGGGCTGGCAGAGCCGCGACGGCAGCCTCGGCCTGCAGAAGGCGGTGGACGTGCCGCTGCTCGGCGGGCGCCTGCACGTGGCCGACCTCGACTGGCGCCCGGCCGCGGCCAGGGGCCGGCGCCTGTCCACCTCGCTGGCGCTGACCGGCGTGGACATGGCCGCCTTCAGCCGCGCCATGGGCTGGCCGGAATTCCCCGGCACCCTGGGCGGCGCGATTCCCGCGCTGCGCTGGGTGGACGACCGCATCGAGCTCGAAGGCGGCCTGTCGATGAACGTGTTCGACGGCTTCGTCGACGTCACCCGCATGTCGCTGCAGGACCCGTTCGGCAACAGCCCGGTGCTGGCCGGCGACCTGGCCCTGCGCCAGCTGGACCTGGGCGCGATCACCAGCGTGTTCGACATCGGCAGCATCACCGGCCGCATGGACGGCAGCGTGCAGAACCTGCGGCTGGTGAACTGGAATCCGGTCTCGTTCGACGCACGCCTGCTCGCCGGCAGCGGCGGCCGGATCAGCCAGCGCGCGGTCAACAGCCTGGTCTCGGTGGGCGGCGGCGGCATCGCCGCCGGCCTGCAGGGCGCGATGCTGCGGCTGTTCAAGAATTTCAGCTACAAGCGCATCGGCCTCAACTGCGCGCTGCAGGGCACGGTGTGCCGCATGAGCGGACTGGACAGCGACGGCGATGGCTACACTATCGTCGAAGGCAGCGGGCTGCCGCGCCTGCAGGTGGTGGGCCACCAGACCCAGGTGGACTGGCCGACCCTGGTGCGCCGGCTCAAGTCCGCCGCCGAGAGCGGCGGTCCCGAAGTTCACTGAAGCCCGGCCTCGAACCACTTGCCCCGAACATGAAGTTCTCCCATCCCCTCCATGGAGCGTCGATCATGCGCAAGCTCGCCTACGTCCTGCTGACCTCGCTGTTCGTCGCGCTGGTCGGTTGCGTCACCATCAATGTCTACTTCCCCGAGGCCGCCGCGCAGAAGGCCGCCGACCAGTTCATCGGCACCGTGCTCGACAACGCCAAGCCGGCCAGCCAGAACAACGACGGCAAGGACCCGCCCAAGCCCGCCGAGAAGCCCGGCAAGCAGCCCTCGGCGATGCTGCTGGACCTGCTGATTCCGGCCGCCTATGCGGCTGACACTCCGGACGTGCGCGTGCAGACCGCCACCACCGAGGCGATCCGCGGCCGCATGCAGCAGCGCTTCCAGGGCAGCCTGGGCACGCTGTTCGACAGCGGTGCGGTGGGCTTCACCAAGGACGGCCTGGTCGCCGTGCGCGACGCCTCCAAGGTGCCGCTGAACCAGCGCGCCGAAGTCAACGCCAGCGTGGCCGACGAGAACCGCGACCGCAGCGCGCTGTATCGCGAAGTGGCCAATGCCAACGGCCATCCGGAGTGGGAAGCGCAGATCCGCGCCACCTTCGCCAAGGGCTGGATCGAGCGGGCCCGGTCCGGCTGGTATTATCAGGACCCCTCGGGCGCCTGGAAGCAGAAGTAACTCTCCGCGCGCTTCATCTGTTTTTTTTCCGCGCCGCCCGGACCGCATGATCCGGGCGCGCTTGCTTCAGGGTCACGATGAAAGAGTTCGAAGCCACCATCACCGATCTGAGCCACGATGGCCGCGGCGTCGCCCGCATCGACGGCAAGGCCGTATTCGTCTCCGGCGCCTTGCCCGGCGAAGAGGTGCTGCTGCGCATCCGCCGCCGCCATCGCAGCTTCGACGAAGCCGAAGTGGTGGAGCTGCGCACGCGCTCGCCGCACCGCGTCGAACCGCGCTGCCGCCACTACGGCCAGTGCAGCGGCTGCGCGCTGCAGCACCTGGATGCCGAGTCGCAGATCGCCGCCAAGCAGCGCGTGCTGGCCGAGAACTTCGAGCGCATCGGCAAGGTGGCGCCGGCCGCGTGGCTGCCGCCGCTCACCGACCAGCCTTGGGCGTATCGCCGCAAGGGCCGCCTGTCGGTACGCAACGTGGTGAAGAAGGGCCGCGTGCTGGTCGGTTTCCGCGAAGAAGACAACCCGCGCTTCGTCGCCGACATCGAGCAGTGCGAAGTGGTGCATCCGGCGCTGGGGCCGAAGATCGGCCTGCTCGGCGAACTGGTCGGGTCGCTGGAAGCCGCCGGCGATATCGCGCAGATCGAATTCGCCGCGGGCGACGACACCGTCGCCCTGGTGTTCCGCCATCTCAAGCCGCTGAGCGACTCGGACCTGGCCAAGCTGACGGCCTTCGCCCAGGCCCACGCTTTCGCCATCTACCTGCAGCCCGGCGGTATCAGCAGCGTGCATCCGCTGTGGCCGGAGCAGCCGCGCCTGGCCTTCCGCGTCGAGGCGGGCGAGGGCGTGCCCGACGTGGAGCTGGAATTCCGTCCGCTGGACTTCGTGCAGGTCAACGCCGGCATGAACCGCCGCATGATGGCGCGCGCGTTGGAGCTGCTCGATCCGCAGCCTACCGACCGCGTGCTGGACCTGTTCTGCGGCCTCGGCAACTTCACCCTGCCGATCGCCCGCCGCGTGGCCGAGGTGGTCGGCGTGGAAGGCGAGCACGGCCTGGTCGAGCGCGCGGCGCAGAACGCCATGCGCAATGGCCTCGGCAACGCGCGCTTCGAAGTCGCCAACCTGTTCGACGACCAGCGCGACGCGCCGTGGGCGCGCCAGGCCTGGGACAAGCTGCTGCTCGATCCGCCGCGCGCCGGCGCGGACAAGGTGCTGGAGTACCTGCCGCACCGCGAGACGCAGCGCATCGTCTACGTGTCCTGCCACCCCGGCTCGCTGGCGCGCGACGCCGGCATCCTGGTGCAGAAGCACGGCTTCAGGCTCAGCGCCGCCGGCGTGATGGACATGTTCCCGCACACCGCGCACGTGGAATCCATCGCCCTGTTCGAGCGCGGCTGACGCCATGGGCGTGGAGATCGAACGCAAGTTTCTTCTGCGCGGCGACGGCTGGCGCGCGCAGGCGGGCAGCAGCGAACGCATCGCCCAGGGCTATCTGGTCGGCGCCGAAGCGCTGCGCGCGGGGCTGGCGCGCGCCTCGGTGCGCGCGCGCATCGCCGGCGAGCGGGCCTGGCTCAACATCAAGTCGGCGGAGCTGGGCATCCAGCGGGCCGAATTCGAATACCCCATTCCGGTAGCCGACGCCGAGGCCCTGCTGGCGCGCCTGTGCGGCGGCGTGCTGGAGAAGTTTCGTCACCTTGTCACCGTGGACGGCGTAACGTTCGAGATCGACGAATTCCTGGGCGACAACGCCGGCCTGGTGGTCGCCGAAGTGGAGCTCGACGCGCCGGACGCGCCGTTCCCCCGTCCCGCCTGGCTGGGGCGCGAGGTGAGCGCGCTGGCGCGCTACTACAACGTCAACCTGATCGAGCATCCGTACGCGCGGTGGACCGCGGCCGAACGCGCTGCCGACGACGCGGAGGAGCAAGCCTGATGCTGATGATCGGCCTGGCCGGACTGGAACTGAGCGAAGGCGAGCGCCGCCAGCTGGTGGCGCCGGGCGTGTCCGGCGTGCTGCTGTTCGCGCGCAACTTCGCCTCGCGCGAGCAGGTGAGCGCGCTGATCGAAGCGATCCGCGAGGTGGCCGGCGAGGACTTCCTCGTCGCGGTCGACCAGGAAGGCGGCCCGGTGCAGCGCTTCCGCGACGGCTTCACCCGCCTGCCGGCGCTGGCGCGCATCGGCGCGGTGTATGAGCGCAGCCCCGACGAGGCGGTCCGCCTGGCCGAGGAACACGCCTGGGTGATGGCCAGCGAGATGCGCGCGATCGGCGTGGATTTCAGCTTCGCGCCGGTGGTGGACCTGGCCCGCGGCAATGCCGCCATCGGCACGCGCGCCTTCCACGCCAACCCCGCGGTGGCCGCCGAACTGGGCCAGGCCTACGTGCGCGGCATGCACCTGGGCGGCATGGCGGCGGTGCTCAAGCACTTTCCCGGGCATGGCTCGGTGGCGGTGGACACGCACAAGGCGGCGGCGGTGGATCCGCGCCCGCTGGAGCAGATCCGCCGCGAGGACCTGCACCCGTTCGCCGAAGGCATCGAGGCGCGGGTCGAGGCGGTGATGATGGCCCACGTGGTCTATCCGGCCGTCGACGCGCAGCCGGCCGGTTTCTCCACGGTGTGGATCCAGCAGGTGCTGCGCGGCGAACTGGGTTTCCGCGGCGCGGTGATCAGCGACGACATCAGCATGGCCGCCGCCGGTGCGGCCGGCGGCGCGGCCGCCCGCGTGGCCGCGCACCTGGACGCCGGCTGCGACCTGGTGCTGGCCTGCTTCCCCGACGTGGTGGACGAGGCCATCGCCGCCGTGCGGGGCCGCGCCGCCGCCGCGCCGGAGCGCCTGGCCGCGCTGCGCGGCGCGCTGGGCGCCACCTGGGAAGGACTGACCGACAACCCGCAGCGCGAGCGTTTCATCGCGCGCATCACGGCGCTGGACGCCGAGGAAGGCAAGGCATGAGCACCGACGCGACCCGCACCATTCCCCCGCTGGCCGACGCCCTGGCCAACGCCGACCTGCTGTTCGACCGCGCCACGCTGGAAGGCGTGATCGCCGACATGGGCCGGCGCATCGACGCCGCGCTCGACGGCGAGCGCGCGGTGTTCCTCACCGTGATGAACGGGGCGCTGGTGTTCGGCGGGCATCTGGCGCTGGCGATCCGCACCGACGTCGAGTTCGACTACGTGCACGCCACCCGCTACCGCGGCGCCACCACCGGCAACGAGCTGCACTGGCTGCGCGAGCCGCAGGTGTCGCTGGTGGACCGCACCGTGCTGCTGGTCGACGACATCCTCGACGAAGGCCACACCCTCAAGGCCGTGCGCGACGACTGCCTGCGCCGCGGCGCGCGCCGCGTGCTGGTGGTCTCGCTGTGCAGCAAGCAGCACGACCGCCTGGTCGAAGGCATCGCCGCCGACTTCAACGGGGTGGAGCTGCCGGACCGCTACGTGTTCGGCTTCGGCATGGACTACTACGAGCAGGGCCGCAACCTGCCCGGCATCTACGCGCTGCGCTGAGCGGCGCCGCAAGGGAAACGCGTGAACATTCTCGGCATCTCCGGCAGCCTGCGCGCCGCTTCGTTCAACACCGCGCTGCTGCACGCCGCGCAGCAGCTCGCGCCGGCCGGCATGGCCATCGGCGTGCACCGCCTGCACGACATCCCGCTGTTCGACCAGGACGTGGAAGAGCAGGGCGACCCCGCGCCGGTCAAGGCCTTGAAGGACGCGGTCGAGGCGGCCGACGGCCTGCTGCTGGCCTGCCCGGAATACAACGGCGGCATCAGCGGCGTGCTGAAGAACGCGATCGACTGGATCTCGCGGCCCGGCCATGAGCGCAAGGCCGCGGTGCTGGCCGGCAAGCTCGTCTGCATCGTCGGCGCCAGCCCCGGCGCCACCGGCACCGTGCGCGCGCAGGACTCGCTGCGCCTGGTGCTGCGCCGCGCCGGCGCGCGCACCGAGCCGCAGGGCGACGTGCTGGTGTTCCAGGCGCACACCAAGATCATCGACGGGCAGCTTGCCGACGAGCGCACGCGCGAGGCGCTGGCGCGCCACCTGCAGGCTTTCGCCACGCGGCTGGCGGCAGAGACGGGCAGGTCGGGGTGAGCGCAAGCGAACCCCAATGTTGCCCCTGGCTGCCAACCCTCGCGCTGGGGTTCGCTTGCGCTCACCCCAACCTACGCCGTACGAAACGAAGGAAGACCTCACCGTGACTATCGATCTGGCCGTCATCGGCGGCAGCGGCCTCTACAGCTTCCCGGGCCTTGAGAACACCGCGCGCCACGGCGTCGACACGCCTTACGGCAAGACCTCGGCCGACGTGGTGGTCGGCGACTTCGCCGGCAAGCGCGTGGCCTTCCTGGCGCGCCACGGCGAGAGCCACGGCGTGCCGCCGCATCGCGTCAATTACCGTGCCAATTTGTGGGCGCTGCATTCGCTCGGTGCGCGAACTGTGATCGGCGTCAATGCCGTCGGCGGCATCCGCGACGATATGGGGCCGCGCGCCATCGTGGTGCCGGACCAGGTCATCGACTACACGCACGGCCGCTACACCAGCTTCTGCGACGTCGAAGGCGCCGAGGTAAAGCACATCGACTTCAGCGAGCCGTACACCGGGGCGCTGCGCCGCCGGCTGGTGGACGCGGCGGGGCAGGCCGGCATCGCGGTGATCGACGGCGGCTGCTACGGCGCCACCCAGGGGCCGCGCCTGGAGACGCGCGCCGAGATCGCGCGCATGAAGCGCGACGGCTGCGACCTGGTCGGCATGACCGGCATGCCCGAAGCCGCCCTGGCGCGCGAGCTGGAACTGGCTTACGCCTGCCTGGCCCTGGTGGCGAATTTCGCCGCCGGCTGCGGCGACGAGGCCGAGATCAGCATTGACGAGATTTTCGCGCACCTTAAGGCAGCGACCGCGGAAGTGCCCCGGATTCTGGAAGCCTTGCTCAAAGCTTGAGCAGTCCGGCCTACCCCGTCCGCGCTATACGCACCCGCATATTGCGCTTTGACCTGAAACATGTTGATACTTCCGCCCGTGCCAGGGGCGGCGAACCAAGGGGTTGTGGTGGTTCTGCAGGAAGCCATGGTGCATCCAATCCATGATTCAGAGGTTCACGCAATGCGTTTCGGTACGGTCAAGTGGTTCAACGACG
The DNA here is from genome assembly GCF_011759495.1 of Dyella sp. SG562. Taxonomy (NCBI): domain Bacteria; kingdom Pseudomonadati; phylum Pseudomonadota; class Gammaproteobacteria; order Lysobacterales; family Rhodanobacteraceae; genus Dyella; species Dyella sp. SG562. Next base: position 25,554 of record NZ_JAAOYS010000005.1, on the reverse strand, counting down.
CCAAGGGCTTTGGTTTCATCGCGCCTGAGGACGGTGGGGAGGACGTGTTCGTCCACTTTTCGGCGATCAACTCCAAGGGCTTTCGCAGCCTGCAGGAAGGCCAGCGCGTGAAGTTCGAAGTGACTCAGGGCCCGAAGGGTGCCCAGGCTTCGGGCGTCGAGATCGCAGGCTGATCCGCCGCGCCGGCGTTGCGTCGGCCACCGGTTAGATAGAAAGAATCCCGCATCGCAAGATGCGGGATTTTTTATGCGCCGGCCGCGGCCGGCGCGCGGCGTTCCGCCCGCGGCGGCGCGGTGGAGCCGCGGATCACCAGCTCCGGCACGAAGCGCTCGCTGCCGGGCAGGGTGCCCTTCTGCAGCTGCTCCAGCAGGCGCGAGGCCGCATGCCGGCCGATCTCGCTGGTCGACTGGCTGGCGGTGGTGAGCGCGGGCCAGGCCTGGCGCGAGAACGGGTTGTCCTCGAAGCCGGCGATGGAAAGGTCCCACGGCACGTCCAGCCCCGCCGAGCGCGCGGCGGCGAGCGCGCCGGCGGCGATCTCATCGTTGCTGCCGAAGATCGCGCTGGGCGCGTCCTTGCCGGCCAGCAGCTTGCGTGCGCGGCGGAAGCCGTCCTCGAAGGTGTAGGTGCCCTCCAGCACGTATTTCTTGCGCACGGGAATGCCGTGCTCCTTCATCGCGTCCGCATAGCCCTCGTAGCGCTCCGGGCTGGAGCGGTAGTGCGGGTCGCCCCACAGGAAGGCGATGGCGGTGTGGCCGAGCTGGATCAGGTAGGCGGTGATCGCGTACGCCGCCTTGTGGTCGTCGACGTAGACGCAGGGCGCGCCGTCCTTCGGGTCGCCGCGCGCGGCGATGATCCGCGCATAGGCCACGTCGTTGGCCTTGAGCTTGGTCAGCAGGCGGGCGTTCTCCGACATCGGCGGGGTCAGCACCAGCCCGGCCAGGCGCGCGTTCTTGGCCAGCAGGGACAGTTCGTCGACCAGGCGCGGCGAGCGCGGGTCGCAGGGATAGATCAGCAGCTCGTAGCCGCGCTCGCGGCAGGCGCCGAGCACGCCGTTCTGCAGGCTGAGGATGTAGTTGGCGTTGGGGTTGTCGTCGTAGACCAGGGCGATGGTGAACGAGCGGGTGCCGCGCAGGCTGCGCGCGGTGGCGTCGGGGCGGTAGTGCAGGGTCTCGATCGCGCGGCGCACTTTCTGCACGGTGTCGGCATGCACGGTCGGCTCGAGATTGATCACGCGCGACACCGTCATGGGCGACACGCCGGCAAGGCTGGCGACGTCTTTGATCGTGGGCCTACGCAACGCAACGCTCCCCCTGGCGGCGACGTTCCATCCTAGCCCAAGCGGCGGGGCGCGGGCGACGCGACTTCCGTTCCATGCGGCCGTCGCAGGTAGCGTTACCAAGAATGAGGCGGATCGAATCGACGTTCGCGCCGCGCGGCGTGGGCGGCAAGGGTCCCGCTCCAGGCCGCCGGCGTCGCCCGGGATGACGCATTACTCCATATATATAAGGAGTAAGCGACGAGCCTGGATGGTTGTGACCCAGCGCACGGCTGAGCCTCGGCCGTATCTCCAGCAACCGTTGATAACGTTACCATTCCGCTTTAGCATCGATCCGATGACAGCGACACGGCACCGCCGTGTCGGAGCAATGACGGGGAGCATCGATGCGGGATCGTGCGTGGGGAGCCGTGGCGCCTGAGCCGCGGGTCATGTTGGCGGCGGACGTGGGCGGCACGCATGCGCGCATCGGCCTGGTCGATGCCGCGGCGCCGGCCGGCGCCGGCGGCGTGCTGGCCTACGAGCGCTATGCGGGCGCCGACTGGCCGGGCCTGGCCGAGATCTTCGCCGACTTCCTCGCCCGCCATCCCGGCCATGCCGTGGACGAAGCCGCCATCGCCGTCGCCGGCTATGTGCGCGACGGTGAACTGGTGGCGGAAAACCTGCGCTGGCCCGTGCGCCTGGCCGAGCTGCGCGAACGCCTGCGCCTGCGCAGCCTGCGTGTGGTCAACGACTTCGAGGCGCTGGCCTATGCCACGCAATATCTCGGCGCCGGCGAAAGCCTGGCGGTGATCGACGCGCCCGCGGCCGCCGGCCCCGTCGCGGTGGTCGGCCCCGGCACCGGCCTGGGCTGCGCGCTGCTGCTGCCGGATGGGAACGGCGCCACCGTGCTGCCCAGCGAAGGCGGCCACGTGGCGCTGGCGCCGGGCAACGAACGCGAGATGGCCCTGCTGCGGCTGCTCGGGCGCGGCCGCGACTACGTGCACACCGGCCACGCGCTGTCCGGCCCGGGCCTGGTCAATCTCTACCGCGCCGTTGCCGAACTGGACGGGTTGCCGGCGATCCACACGCAGCCCGAACGGATCAGCGCCGCCGCGCTCGACGGCGGCGATGCGCTCGCGCTCGACACCCTGCACATCTTCTGCGCCATGCTCGGCGGTTTCGTCGGTGACCTGGCCGTGCTGTTCAAGGCCTCCGGCGGCGTGTACCTGGCCGGCGGCATCCTGCCGCAACTGCGCGAATTCCTGCCGCGCAGCGCGTTCCGCGAGCGCTTCTTCAACAAGGGCGTGATGCGCGGGTTCCTCGCCGGCGTACCCGTGCGGCTGATCGAACACGGCCGCCTGGGCGTGCTGGGCGCGGCCGGCCTGGCCGCGCGCGACGAGGCCTGAAAGGCGCGGGCCCGGCGCCCGCGCAGCGAACCAAGCCCGCCGCCGATCGCGTGGACGGGACCTGACAACAACATTCATTGGGAGGTGAAGGCATGTTGGCAAGCAAGCATCGGGGGCACGAGCTGTCCCGCAATATCCTGGCGTGCGTGCTGGGCCTGGCCCTGAGCGGCACGGTCTTCGCGCAGGCGACCACCGGTTCGATCTTCGGCAATGCTGGCAGCGATGCCGCCGGCAGCACGGTGATCGTGCAGGGCGACAACGGCGTGTCGCGCCGCATCCCGGTCGGCGCGGACGGCCGCTACCAGGCCGGCGCGCTGCCGGTGGGCAACTACAAGGTGATGCTGGAACGGCAGGGCGCCGTGGTGGCCACGCGCGACCAGGTCTCGCTGCGCGTCAGCAGCGGCACCCAGGTCGATTTCGCCGGCGCCGCCGCGGCGGGCGCCACCAATCTGCAGGGCGTGCAGGTCACCGCCAGCGCGCTGCCGCCGATCGACGTGAGCAGCGTGGATTCGCGCACCGTGATCACCGCGCAGCAGCTGGACGCGCTGCCGCTGTCGCGCACCGCCGAGGACATCGCCCTGCTGGCGCCGGGCACGGTCACTTCCGGCTCCAACTTCACCAGCCGCATCGGCGGCGGCGGCGACCTGGTTTCCTTCGGCGGCGCGTCCGGCGCGGAGAACGCGTACTACATCAACGGCTTCAACACGACCGACCCGTACAAGGGCCAGGGCGCGCTGCAGCTGCCCTACGGCGCGATCGACCAGCAGGAAGTGCTGACCGGCGGCTACAGCTCGATGTACGGCCGCTCCGACGGCGGCGTGTTGAGCCAAGTGGGCAAGAGCGGCACCAACGAGTGGCATTTCGGCGCGCAGGCGCAGTGGACGCCGCGCTCGCTGATGTCCTCGCCGGACGACATCGTCTACGCGCGCAACCGCTACGCCGGCAAGCTGTACCAGTACCGCCAGGACGACAAATCCTGGCGCACCACCTACAGCGCCTACGTCGGCGGCCCGCTGATCAAGGACCGCCTGTACTTCTTCGTCGCCGCCGAGGCCGACAAGGAGCAGGGCAGCAACACCTCCACCAGCGACGCCAGCAGTCCCTCGCGCAGCAACTACAGCTACCGCACGCCGAAGTGGTACGCCAAGCTCAACTGGAACATCACCGACAACCACCTGCTCGAACTCACCGGCATCCAGAGCGAGCAGCACGGCTCCGGCAGCAACTACGCGTTCGACTACGACACGCACCGCGCGGGCGCCTTCCAGTCGTACTCCGACCGCACCAAGACCGGCGGCGATGCCTACATCGTCAAGTACACCGGCTATCTCGCCGACAACATCACGCTGAGCGCGATGTACGGCAAGATGCGCCTGCACGACTATTCGGCGCCGGTCAGCTACGACCCCAACCTGCCGTACCTGCAGAACATCCAGGACCAGAACCTCGCGCTCACCGGCGGCCGTCCGGTCGGCAATACGCAGTCGACGTTCTCGGTGCCGGCGCCCACCCAGGGGTCGCAGAACACCAATCTGCGCATCGACCTGGAATGGCGCCTGGGCGACCACAAGCTCAATGCCGGCATCGACGACCAGACCCCGCGCACCATCGATCAGGGCAGCAACAGCCTTACCTGGACCTATGCGCACAACAACGACGCCAGCGCGCCGGTCGACCCGGCCAACGGCATCGGCGCGCCGGGCGGCAACGGCTACTACGTGATGAAGGAAGTGGTCACCGGCGCAGCCGGCGTCAAGACCGTGGAGCACGCGCAGTACATCGAAGACACCTGGCAGGTGACCGACCGCTTCCTGCTCAACATCGGCCTGCGCAACGACGCCTTCGCCAACTACAACAACAGCGGGCAGAAATTCACTTCGCAGAACCATAACTGGTCGCCGCGCCTGGGCTTCAGCTGGGACGTGTACGGCGACGCCAGCCTGAAGGTCTACGGCAACGCCGGCCGCTACTACCTGGCGATCAACAACAACACCGCGTACGACGGCGCCACCGGCTACGCCTGGAACCGCAGCTACTACACCTATACCGGCATCGACTCCAACGGCATGCCCACCGGCCTGACGCCGTTCGGCTACTACGACGTCAACGGCCATACCGGCCAGGCGCCCGATCCGCGCACGGTGGCTTCCACCAACCTGGGCGCCGAATACCAGGACGAGTTCATCCTGGGCGCCACCAAGGCGATCACGCCGGAGTGGATCACCGGCGTGAAGGGCACCTTCCGCGTGCTGCGGCAGATCTCCGACGACGTCTGCGACAGCTCCAACCTGCTCATCGCCAAGACCAAGGCGATGTACAACCTCACCGACGACCAGATCACCGCCAACCGCGGCGCCTGCTACATCTTCAATCCCGGCAAGACCAACGACTTCGACGTGCTCACCACGCAAGGCTATGTGCGCGTGCCGATGAGCAATGGCGACTGGGGTTTCGCACAGGGACCGAAGCGCAAGTACTACGCGCTGGAGGCCTTCCTGGAGCATCCGCTGGGCAAGGACAACTGGGGCGGCCGCATCAGCTACGTGTTCTCGCGCAGCTACGGCAATTCCGAAGGCCTGCTGCAGGTGTCGCGCGGCAACGACTCGGTGGGCGTGACCCAGGACTGGGATAACTCGTACGTGATGGACCGCGCCAACGGCGTGCTCGGCAACAACCGCACGCACCAGATCAAGGCCTACGGCGTGTACCGCATCTCGCCGGAATGGATGGTTTCCGGCGTGGCCAACCTGTCCTCCGGCGGCCCGCACAACTGCCTGGGCTTCTACGGCACCGACCAGTCGCAGCCCGACGGCTACGGCTCGTACTACCACTGGTGCAACGGCAAGCCCTCGGTGCCCGGCTCGATGGGCGACCTGCCGTGGACCTACCGCGTCGACCTCAACGTCACCTACCGCCCGGCTTTTGCGGACCACAAGCTGGCGTTCAACGTAAGCGTGTTCAATGTGCTCAACCAACAGCGTCCGCTGGTGCTGTACACGCGCTACAACAGCAGCAATACGCCGGACAAGCTCAACGACCTGTACGACACGGTGAAAGTGGCGGAGTCGCCGCGCTACGTGCGTTTCGGCGTGAGTTACGATTTCTGACCGGTAAAGTCCCGCGGCCGGACCATGCCGGCCGCGGGCGTTCGCCTGTACTCTCGGGCGACCATTTTTCCCCTCTGCCTGGAGACGCCCCGATGGCCGACCGCCGCCGCTTTCTCAAGACCGCAGCACTGGGCGTCACCGCCGCGGCGCTGGCTTCCCGCATCGCGCCGGCAGCGGCCGGGGCCAACACCGGCGGCGTCAGCGGCGGCCGCAAGCCGCGGGTGATCTCCACCTGGGACTTCGGCGTGCCCGCCAACCTCGCCGCCTGGGCGGTGCTGGCCAAGGGCGGCCGCGCGCTGGACGCGGTGGAAGCCGGGGTGATGATCCCGGAGGCGGATCTCAAGAATCACAGCGTGGGCCGCGCCGGCTATCCGGACCGCGACGGCCACGTCAGCCTCGACGCCAGCATCATGGACGGCGATGGCAGCTGCGGCGCGGTCGCCGCGCTGGAAGGCATCGCCCATCCGATCCAGGTCGCGCGCCGCGTGATGGAACGCACCCCGCACGTGCTGCTGGTGGGCGAAGGCGCGCAGCAGTTTGCGATCGAGCAGGGCTTCAAGAAGGAAAAGCTGCTCACCCCGGAATCGGAAAAAGCCTGGCACGAGTGGCTGAAGACCGCCCACTACCAGCCCAGCGCCAACAGCGAAGTGCGCGACTACGGCAAGGGCGCCGGCGGCAAGGACAACCACGACACCATCGGCATGCTCGCCATCGACGCGCAGGGCCGCCTGGCCGGCGCCTGCACCACCAGCGGCATGGCCTGGAAACTGCGCGGCCGCGTCGGCGACAGCCCGATCATCGGCGCGGGCCTGTATGTCGACGGCGACGTCGGCGGCGCCACCTCCACCGGCGTGGGCGAGGAAGTGATCCGCAACGCCGGCAGCTTCCTGGTGGTGGAACTGATGCGCCAGGGCCGCTCGCCGCAGCAGGCCTGCGAGGAAGCGGTGATGCGCATCGTCAAGAAGCGCCCGCAGGCTTCGAAGGATCTGCAGGTGGGTTTCCTCGCCATCAATCGCGAGGGCGACGTGGGCGCGTTCGCGATCCAGTCCGGTTTCAGCTACGCCGTGTGCGACGGCGGCAAGCAGGACGCGCTGTTCCCGTCCAAGAGCGTGTACTGATGGCTGGCCGCTACGTGCTCGAAGTGGCGGCCAATTCGGTCGCCTCCGCGCTGGCCGCGCAGGAAGGCGGCGCGGGGCGCGTGGAACTGTGCACCGGCCTGGAACTGGGCGGACTCACGCCCTCCGCCGGCCTGGTCGCGATGGTGCGCGAGCGCCTGCATATTCCGCTGTACGTGCTGGTGCGTCCGCGCGCGGGCGACTTTCTCTACAGCGACGTCGAATGCGAAATGATGCAGCGTGATATCGACACCTGCGCCGCGCTCGGCTGCGACGGCGTGGTGATCGGCGTGCTCGATGCGGACGGCCGCGTCGACAGCGAGCGCTGCAAGCCGCTGGTGCGCGCCGCGGGCGGGATGGGGGTGACCTTCCATCGGGCATTCGATCTCACGGCGGATCCGGAGCAGGCACTGGAAGACGTGATCGCGCTCGGTTGCGAGCGGGTGCTGACGTCGGGCGCGCGGGCCAGTGCGATGGATGGCGCGCCGCTGATCCGCCGGCTGGTGGAGCGGTCGGGCGGCTGCATCGCAGTGATGCCGGGAGCGGGCGTGACGCCGCAGAACATTGCGGCGCTGGCGCAAGCGACCGGCGCCACCGAACTGCATGCATCGGCCAAGCGCCAGCTGCCTTCCGGCATGCGGCACCAGCGCCCGGAACTGCACGATATGGAAGGCGGCGAGATCCGCAGCGACGTGGAGCAGGTGCGCGCGCTGGTCGCCGTGCTACAAGGGTGACGCGCCGTTACCCCCTCTCCCCTCGGGGAGAGGGCTGGGGTGAGGGGGACCTACGGAGCGCAGATGCGGCTGCTTAAACACGAGCAACGCTTCGTCGATCTTCCGTCGCAAGCACCCGCCCCTCATCCGGCTGCCGCCACCTTCTCCCCGGCGGGGAGAAGGGTCCAGTAGGTGGCTATGCCGCAAACTGCAGCTTCGCCAGCTCCGCATACAGTCCGCCTTCCGCCAGCAGGCTCTCATGCGTGCCCTGCGCCACGATGCGCCCGCCATCCATCACCACGATGCGGTCGGCGCGCTGCACGGTGGCCAGGCGATGCGCGATCACCAGCGTGGTGCGTCCCTTCTCCAGCCGCTCCAGCGCCTGCTGGATCGCCGCCTCGGACTGCGCATCCAGCGCCGAGGTCGCCTCGTCCAGCAACAGCAGCGGCGCGTCGCGCAGGATCGCGCGCGCAATCGCCACGCGCTGGCGCTGTCCGCCCGACAGGCGCACGCCGCGCTCGCCCAGCTCCGAGCCATAGCCGCCATCCAGCGCGCTGATGAACTCGTGCGCCTCGGCCGCGCGCGCGGCATCGCGCACTTCGTCGTCGCTGGCGTCCTGGCGCCCGAAGCGGATGTTGTCGGCGGCGGTGCCGCTGAAGATCACCGTTTCCTGCGGCACCAGGGCGATGGCGCCGCGCAGGTCCGGCAGCGCCAGGGCGCGCAGGTCGACGCCGTCCAGCGTGATGCGGCCGTGCTGCGGGTCGTAGAAGCGCAGCAGCAGGGCCAGCACCGTGCTCTTGCCGGCGCCGGAGGGGCCGACCAGGGCCACCGTCTCGCCGGGGCGGATGCGCAGCTCGAAATCATGCAGCGCCGGCGCATCCGGGCGGCTGGGATAGTGGAAGGCCACGTGCTCGAAATGCAGCGCGCCGCTCACCGGCTTCGGCAGCGGCTGGGGCTGCGCCGGGCTGGTCACTTCGGCGCGCTCGCCGAGCAGTTCGCCGATGCGCTCCATCGCGCCGCCTGCGCGCAGCACGTCGCCCCACACTTCCGCCAGGCCGGCCACCGAGCCGGCCGCGAAGATCGCATACAGCACGAACTGGCTGAGCAGGCCGGGGGTGAGGTCGCCCGCCAGCACGTCGCGCGCGCCGATCCACAGCACCAGGGTGATCGCGCCGAACATCAGCACGATCACCGCCGCGGTCAGCAGCGAACGCGTGCCGATGCGCTTGCGCGCGGTGGCCAGGGCGCGGGTGATGGCGCTGCCGTAGCGCGTGCTCTCGATGTCCTCGCGCGCATAGGCCTTCACCGCGGGCGCGGCGTTGAGCGTTTCGTTGGCGATCGCGGCGGCGTCGGCCAGGCGGTCCTGGCTGGCGCGAGAGAGTTTGCGCACGCGGCGGCCGAACACCAGGATCGGCAGCATCATCGCGGGGATCACCAGCGCGGTGAAACCGGCCAGGCGCGGGATGGTCCACACCATCGCCACTACCGCGCCGACCAGGGTGACCATGCTGCGCAGGGCCACCGAGATGCCCGAGCCGATCAGCGCCTGCACCACTTCGGTGTCGGTGCCCAGGCGCGAAATCAGTTCACCGACGCGGCTGCGCTCGAAGAAGCCGACGTCGAGCCGGATCACGTGTCCATAGAGCTTGGAGCGCATCGAGGCCAGCGCGCGCTCGCCCAGCAGGGTGATGCAGAAGTAGCGCGCCGCGGTGGACGCCGCCAGCACCAGCGCCACGCCGAACAGGCCCAGGAAGGTGAGGTTGATGGTGGCCGCGTTGGAGGCGCCGAAACCCTGGTCGATCATGTGGCGCACCGCCATCGGCAGCACCAGGGTGGAGCCGGAGGAGATCGCCAGGAACACCAGCCAGCCGATCGCCAGTGCGCGATGCGGCTTGAGGAAGGGCCAGAGCTGGCGCAGCGCGCCGAGCCGGCGCTTGGGGGAGGAGTCGTTCGCCTGGGGTTCGCTCATGGGGTTCGCCGGGTCTGGACCGTTGGGACATTGGGGGTCCGGATCGGTGATTCAATCACATGCCCATGGCAAAAAGGGTGATGCTGCGACAACGTCGGCGCTCAGGCCCCGGCCGACGTCGGCGCCAGCGCCGGGCGCGCGGCGGGGCGGCGCTGCAGGCGGTCGCGCAGGCGCAGGAACGGCGCTTCCAGCGCGTAATGCAGCAGCGCGCCGCCGGCCAGCGTGCAGGCCGCATAAAGTGCAAACGCGCTCACGCCCTGGATCGATGGATGCGCGGCAAGCCACGTCTGCACCGCGTGAAACACCAGCTTGTGATCGAGATAGAGGCTGTACGAGACCAGCGCCAGCCAGCCCGCGCCCGGCACGCGCTGGCGGCCCAGCCAGCAGGCCGGGCTGGTGGCCGCGGCCACGATCAGGGCCAGGCCCCAGGAAAGCAGCGGATAGCCGAGCACCGAGGCGAGCATGCCGGCGCGGTCCTGGAAGATCGCCAGCGCGATGCCGCTAAGCGCGAGGCCCGCGAGCAGCGCGGTATTCGCGCGGTCCTGCAGCGCGGCCCACAAGGCCGGACGGTAGGCCTGCATGGTGGCGAGCACGACGCCGGCGAGCAGTCCGTCGAGCCGGTTCCAGGTCGGGTAGTAGATCACCTCGACGAACGGCCGCTCGCCCATGTGCAGCCACAACCAGCCGCGCAGCGCCATGCCGCCGGCCAGCAGCAACAGGCACAGCGCCACGAACGCACGCAGCGAACCGCGCCGCGCCACCCACCAGGCCAGCAGCGGGAACAGCAGGTAGAAATGTTCTTCCACGCACAGCGACCACACATGCGAGAACGCCTGGTTGTGCCGGTAGTCGATCAGGACATTGACCGTGTAGCTGAGGAACTGCCACAGCGGCTGGATGCCCGGTGCCTCGCGCGTGGAAGGAAACGCGAAGTACACCGCCAGCACCGCGAAAAAGGCCGGCATGGTGCGCAGCGCGCGGCGCAGATAGAAGCGCCCGAACGCCGGCGGCCTGCCGTCGGCCAGCGGCTTGAGCCACTGCGAACCGATCAGATAGCCGCTGAGCACGAAGAACAGATCCACGCCGGCCCAGCCGTTGTTTTCCAGCCAGCTCCACGAGTCGCCCAGGCCGCCGACGATGTAGGAATGGAACAGCATCACCCACACGATGGCGATGGCGCGCAGCAGGTCGAGGCCGGGCAGGCGGTGCATGGCAGGTTCAGTCCATTGAGGGTGCGGTGTGCGAAGCACGCGATTCTCGGAATGCCTCGAGGCGGTGGCAAGCGCTGTTTCGTGGCGTTTTGCGGGCAGTCGGCGAAGCGTGTGCCGGGGCCGGCGGAGCGGTGCGCCCATTCTTTCCCGGGGTGGGCGTAGGTTGGGGTGAGCGCAGCGAACCCCAACGCGTGCGATTACGGGTACGGTCTGTTGGGGTTCGCCTTCGGCTCACCCCAACCTACGGGGGCTCCGCGTTCAATCCAGCCGGCGTGCCGCCGCGCGCCCGCGCGTGATATCGACAATCCGCGCCTGCGCTTCCGCCACGCGGCTTTCCGGCAGCCGCAGCACCAGCTCGACACCAGCGGCGCCGAAGCGCTCTTCCTCGATCTGCGCCTCGCACTCCTTCAACCGCGCCTTCAGCAGCGCCAGCTCCGCGAATTCGCACTGCAAACCCAGGCGAGCCATCGCGACGATCGCCACGCGCTCGGCCAGGCGCAGGCACTCCGCCGCCGTTCCGCCATAAGCCCGCGCCAGCCCGCCCGCCCCAAGCTTGATGCCGCCATACCAGCGCGTGACCACCACCACCGCGCGGTCGATGCCCTGGCCTTCGATCGCCTGCAGGATCGGCCGCCCCGCGGTGCCGCCGGGTTCGCCGTCGTCGTTGAAGCGGTAGTCCTGGCCGATGCGGTAGGCCCAGCAGTTATGCGTGGCGGCCGCGTCGCTCACCTGGCGCACGAAGGCCAGCGCCGCCTCCGGCGTATCCACCGGTGCGGCCTGGGCGAGGAAGCGGCTTTTCTTGATGTCTTCCAGATGCTGGCAGGGACCGGCCAGCGTATAGCTCAGGCTCATGGCGTGAGCAGCAGCGTGCGCAGGTCGTCGGGCAGCGTGTAGTCGGGGTGGTCGCGGTGGAAGTCGGCGAGGCGCTGGCGCGCTTCGTCGCGATGCCGCCGGGCGAGCAGGCGGCGGATCTTGTCCAGTTCCTGCGCGGGAGTGTCCTGGGCGTTGCGGGCGGTGTCGTCGGCGAGCGGCGGTGCGGCCGGTGTCGCCATGACGTTCGCCGCGGCATCGGCACCGCGGTCCGCGGCCTGCTGGTTGGCGGCATAGCCCTGGGCGACAGGCTCGGCCGGTTTCGGTGCGTAGGCGCGCAGCTCGGCGGCAGCTGCGGCGGGCCTGGGCTGTTCGGCAGGGGTGGGCTGTTCGGCAGGGGCGGGTGCCGCGGCCATCGGCGCGGAGGCGAGCGCGGCCCGCTCCTGCAACGGCGCGTTGCGCATGGCGGAAGCGGGGAGAGCCGCACGCTTTGCCGCCACGGCATCGGCCTGGCGGACTCTCGCGGCAACGATGCCCGCCGGCGCGGCTTTCTCAGGCAGGGAAACAGGGCTTTCCGCAACCTCGCCCTGGACCGCGGGCGCCGGTGCAGGCGCGGGCGCCGCTGCCACCGTGGGAGCCGCCGGTTTCGCCGCTTCCTGCACCGTCACCGCACCCGGCTGCGCGGCCGGCACGCTGGCCGGCATATCGCGCATGCGCCAGCCTAGTCCCGCCGCGAGCACCAGCACCGCCGCGCTGCCCAGCGCGATCGGCCAGCGCGGCCGCTTCGGCGCGTGCGCGCTCGCTGCCGCCGGCTGGTCGGCGCGGATCGCCTGCGCGGCCGCGCGCAGCACGGCGGCGTCGAGCGCGGGGCCGGGCTCCTTGCGCGGGAGCTTGCGGTACAGCGCGCCGAGCTCGTCTTCGCCGGGCAGGCTGCCCTTATCAGGGAGATCGTTGTCGTTGTCGGGGGGAAGCTGCGTATTCATTCGGCCAGCTGCTCGCGCAGTTTGTTCATGGCATAGCGCAGGCGCGACTTCACGGTTTCGCGGCCCACGCCGGTGACCTCGGCGATCTCCTCCAGGCTCAGTTCCTGCTCCAGGCGCAGCAGCACGGCGGCGCGCTGCTCGTCCGGCAATTGCTCGATGGCGCGCTGCAGGCGGCGGCGCTGTTCGAAATCCGACAGCGCATGCTCGGGCTGCTCCTGCGGCGGCGCTTCCATCTGCGCGATCGCATGCTCGCCCGCTTCGCCGTCCAGCGTCGGTCGCTTGCGGCGGTAGCTGTCGACCAGCAGGTTATGCGCGATCTGCAGCAGCCAGGTGGTGAATTTCGCCTGCGGCTGGTAGCGCTCGCGCGCGGCGATCACGCGGCTCCAGGTTTCCTGGAACAGTTCGTCGGCCACCGCAGGCTGGCGGCAGGCCCGCAGTAAAAAGCGGTACAAGGTGCCGCGATGGCGCGCGTACAGGGCCTCGAACGCAGCCAGGTCGCCCTGCGCGTAGGCCAGCATCAGCGTCGCGTCCTCGTCCACCGCGGTATCCATGGCCGGCGAGGGTAAGCGAAATCGGCCGCGCGGGTAAGCGGCGGGCAGGGCGGGTGCGCAGATCGTCATCACCGGATGCAACGCCGCCACGCGGCCGGCGGGGTTGCTTCAGCCGATCACGGCGCCCGGGTCGGGCTTGCGGAAATCTTCCGGCGCCAGGTTTTGGGTCAGCCGGAACACGCCCTCGTGCACCTTGCGCGGCAGCACCACGTCGAGCACGGTGGTCTGGTGCGGGCCCAGCGCGGCGAACAGGTCGTCCACCGTCGATGCCGGCAGATGGTGCACCAGCCCCGTGACCAGGGTGGGCTGGATCAGCGCGGTATACGGACGGCGTCCATCCGCCACCGGCCGCAAGGTCTGCCGGCTGTTGCGCGGATCGGCCACGCGCGAGTCGCCGTTGAGCAGCGCGTAGTTGAGAAAGAACGAAATCACCGCCGGCGCGCGGCTGTTGGCCTGGCGGTCGAGCATGAAGCCGCGCGGCATCCAGTCCGGATTGGCCGGCGTGCCGGCGGCGAGCAGGAAGCGCGTATCCGGCAGCGCTTCGCCGGCTTCGTCGGCGAGGCGCACGATCAGCAGGCTGCGCGGATCGTGGATATGCACGCGCGGCGGAAACGGGCCGACCGGTTCCAGTTCCACCTTGTCGGCATCGCGCTGCAGGTTCTCCGCCTCGAAGGCAGCGCACAGCGCGGCGTAGCCGGCGCGGTCCGCCACGTGCAGGCAGCGCAGCACGGCGTCGATGGTAGCGGCGGGCGCGGCGGTCATGATGCCCTGCGTTTCGCCGGAGTGGGACGCGCCTGGAATCAGCTTGAACGCCGTGCGCGGCGCATGCACCAGGTTCAGGCCCAGCACGTCCGCGTTCGCGCCGCTGCTCTTGCAGGTGAGCACGGCATGCGCCGCGTTGAGGTTGGCGGAAGCGATGCGCACCACGCCGTCGGAGCCATCCTCGCCGGTATAGCTGTTGACGTGGTCGTACATCGCGCGGTCGGGGCGGTCGCCGGTCAGCACGAACAGGAACTGCCCCTGGTCCGCGGGATCGCTGCCGTGGATGTGGTCCACATTGAGCGACAGCGATTCGGGGCTGCCCAGTTCCAGCCAGTCGAGAATGCGCTGCCCGGGTTCGACGCCGTCGAAGGCGGAGCGCATGCGCCCCAGCAATCCTTTGCCCAATTGCGCCAAGGCCGAACCGAAATTCGCCGGCGCCAGCATCACCAGATGCGTCAACCGGATCGTGCTGTACACCCCCGGCCGCTCGCGCTGCGCACGCAGCCATTCGCGCACCAGCGGTCCACCGGTGGAATGGGTGATGCAGGCGAAGCTCGGGCCATCCAGATGCAGATCGCGCAGCGCGTGATCGAAGGCGCGCACCAGGTCGGCCATGGTCACCGAGTCGTCGAAGCTCACGTACTTGGACAGCCACAGGTCGGCGATGCGCACGCCCATGCCTTGCGCGGAAGCCTGCTGCTGCAGTCGCTGCGGCAGGGCGCCGTAGGTGGAGGTGTTGGTGACGCTCCAGCCGTGGACGAAGACGAGGGTGGTCATGGGGTATGGGGCTGGATGGATGACCGAGTATGACGCAGCACCGCAGGCAAGCGCTCGTCGCTGTGCATATGAGGCCAGCGCTCGTCGCTGCTCAATGGCGACATGGTTCGATGGCGCACGACGCAGATCAATGCGTGCCGATTAGCCAGGGTGTAATGCATACATGCAATTTTCTGTGATGGAGTAGCGCTTAAAACGAAACGCATCATGCAGTTTTTTCACGGTGGTGCGGAAAGAGTGTGCGTCCCGTTCGGAGTGCCATTACCGTTAAGGAGGCTCACATGTCCACGATAGACGCAGAAGTTGATACCAAAAAAGCACCAGTGCCGCAGGTGAATACTGCTTTGGAACCCAAGTCGCCATCGTCCACGCTCGAGAAGTACATCTCGATGCTTACCTACGCAGGTGCGGAAGCTGCATTTGCGACGCAGGCCGGTGATATAGCCGTCGGCATGTCCGCATTCGCCAAAGGAGGTAGCTCCCTTGCTGTCGGAAGCGCAGCGAGGTCAGAAGGTCTGAATGGTGTTGCTGTGGGGGTGAGGGCGCACGCTTCGGGCAGTTCGGTAGCGATGGGGCCTGATGCCTCCTCTTCAGGTACTTTTTCGATTGCGATCGGGCATGCGGCGAACGCCGTTGATTACCATTGTGTCGCTCATGGACCAGGATCCTATGCGAAGGGACAGGCATCCACGGTACTGGGAAGGCAAGCGTACTCCGCCAATACATATGGTTTGGCTGTAGGCGGGAATGCGCATGTTGAGGCGGACAGCGGAACCGCGCTGGGCGCAGCCAGCGTGGTAAAGCACGTTCGTGCCGTCGCGCTTGGAGCGAATTCGGTCACCGATAGGGACAATACAGTGTCTGTCGGTTCACTCTCGCAACGCCGCGCGATCCGCTTTCTCGCCGATGGCGAGCTGGCTTCCGCCAGCCACGAAGCCATCACCGGCCGCCAGCTCTACGCCACCAATCAGAAGGTCGACGCCAACGAGACCGCGATTGCCGGGAACACGCAGAATATCGACCGGACGACCAACCAGCTCAGGGATTTGCGCGAGGAAGTAAGCAATGGAAGCCTCGGTCTGGTCCAGCAGAATGGCTCCAACCGCAAGCTGACAATCGGCGCCGCCGCCGACGGCACCCTGATCGACGCCGCCGGCACCCAGGGAGCGCGTCGCTTGTCTGGGCTGGCCGACGGGCAGGATTCCGCGGATGCCGTCACGTATCGCCAGCTCGACGCGTTGCGCAATGACCGGTTGCTGGCTCGCTATGACAATAGTGCACGCGAACAGCTTACCTTCAACCCCGGCGGGAAGCCGACGCGGCTGGGCAATGTCTCCAATGGCGCGGCCAGGAGCGACGGGGTCAACAAGGGGCAGCTTGATGACAAGGTGCAGCCTCTGGTCGCGGACATCGCATCGTTGCAGAGCCAGCTGCAGGAGCAGGGCGGTGCGTTGGCTGGGCTGCAGTTGTTGGCGGTGCAGTATGCGGACGCCGGACGGGGCGCGGTCGCGCTGGCGGGCGAGAACGGTACGGTCCTGAGCAATGTGGCTGATGGTGTGGAAGCCAAGGATGCGGTCAATAAGGGGCAGCTCGACGGAGTGGTGATAACCCTCGATCAGCGGCTGCTCGACGTGGTGACCTACAGCAATGCAGATCATACCCAACTGACATTCAACGCAGGTGCCTCGCCGGCCCGTCTCAGCAATATCGCGGATGGCACGGATCGCCTGGACGCGGTTAACTTCTCTCAGGTGGGGCCGGTGTTGGCCAAACAACGATTCCTGTCGGTCAGCGGCATGACCGATGCGGAGGCTGCCGGGAAAGAAGCGATCGCTCTGGGCGGCGGTGCCAGTGCCGCGCAGGAGTATGGCGTGGCATTGGGGTCCAAGGCTACGGCTGCTGGCAGTTACGACGTGGCTGTCGGCCGCAGCGCATCGGCGGCGGCCGAAGTTACTCCGGATGGTTACTACTACACCGGTGTCGCCGTGGGTTACAACAGCCAGACCCAATCGAGCGGCATCGCCATGGGGCAGTCCGCGGTGGCAGCAGCGCGCGGAGCGATCGCTATAGGTACGTCGGCGCAGATCGCGGCACGCTATTCAGTCTGCATCGGGCAACAGGCCATCAGTGCGGCAGAGGCCACAGTTGCGCTCGGCAAGCGCGCTGCTTGCAGTGAGGACGCTACGGAAGCGGTAGCCTTGGGTTCGAACTCGATTGCCGATGTGGCACGCACGGTTTCGGTTGGCCATAGTGGACTTAAGCGGCGCTTGGTGAACGTGGCCGATGGAGCTGAGCTGGATGAGGCTGTAACGGTGAGACAGCTCATTTCGTTTCGTGTGACCCAGGAGCAGCTGGAGCGCGATGTCGATGCCCGATATCAACAGCTCGAGCAGAAGTGCAACGCACTGGAGAGCTCGCTTCAGGCCTGCGAGCAACGCCAGGGCGCACTTGAAGCGCTCATTCGCGAGTTGAGTGCCAGACTCGAAGTCCGCTGACCACTAGGTGTGCCTGAGTCGCCCTCCGCCCTTCAAGCGGCGGGCGACTGCCATGAAAAGCATCAACGCATTTTCGGAGCATTCAAGCCCAGCGCGTTGTACACGTGATACCGCGCGATCCCCACATACTCATGCAGCGCCGCATCCGCGACCGTGAAATTCCACGACAGCGGATAGATCGACCACAGCGGCTCGAGCAAGTCCCCGCGCACCGGTACCGGCTCGATGCCGAAATGGGCGAAGTACAGCAGGCTGCGGCGCATGTGCAGGCCGGAGGTGACCAGCACGGTGCGCTGGGGCGCGTAGGCGGCGAGCATTGGCTTGCTGTACTGCGCGTTGTGCCAGGTGCTGAGGCTGCGGTCTTCCACCAGCACGTCGGCGGCGGGTACGCCGGCATGCACCAGCGCATCGCGATAGACCGCGGCCTCGGGCGCGCCGTTGCCCTGCGCGTCGCCGCCGCTCGCCAGCACTTTGCAGTCGCCGCCCGCGGCGTGGCATGACTGGTACTGCGCCACCGCCGCGAGAATGCGGCCGTCGGCGAAGAAGCTCGGCTCCAGCGTACCGTGCGCCGGATCCTTGAAGGTGCCGGCGCCCAGCAGCACGATCGCGTTGCGCGCGCCCCACGGGAACGAGGGCGCGCTGGCGTAGTCGCCCTGCAATCCGCGCATCAGCCAGCCCGGCACCGGTCCGCAACCCACGGCGAACACCAGCAGCAACGCGATCACACCCAAGGTGCGGGCCAGCCGCGGGCGTTTGCGGCGGGCCAGGTATGCGAGCAGGCAGAGCAGCAGCAGTACGATCAGCGACATCGGTTCGTTCCAATGCACGGGGAAGCTGCGCAGCTTAACCGGCGCACATCGCCGTGGCGCGCATGGCGGCTCGATTCGCATGCAAAACGTGTTGCGCGGCAGCAAAAGCTGCATACGTATTCATCGACGCGGCGCACGCACGCAACGCAGAATCGGCCCGGTTTGTTTCCGGCATTTTGATTCCGACATACGGCAAGGGGAGCGCCGCGGCATGAAGGCAGAGAGGGTCGAAGGGGAGGGCCGCGCGACCGCGCGGGTGGTGCTGATCGCCGCGGCGGCGGCACTGGGCGGATTTCTGTTCGGTTTCGATACCGCGGTGATCAACGGCGCGGTGGATGCGGTGCGCGGCAGCTTCGGGCTGGGCGCCGGCAGCATCGGTTTCGCGGTGTCGTGCGCGCTGCTCGGTTCGGCGCTGGGCGCGTGGTATGCCGGTCCGCTGGCGGACCGCTGGGGCCGCGTGCGCACCATGCAGGTGGCGGCGGTGTTGCTTGCCTTGAGCGCGGTGGGTTCGGGGCTGGTGACCGGCGTATGGGACCTGGTGCTGTGGCGCCTGGTCGGTGGTGTCGGCGTGGGCGTGGCCTCGGTGATCGCGCCGACCTATATCGCCGAAGTCTCGCCGGCCTATGTGCGCGGTCGGCTCGGCTCGCTGCAGCAGCTGGCGATCGTGCTGGGCATCTTTGCCGCCTTGCTCAGCGATGCGTGGCTGGCCGGTACGGCTGGCGGCGCCGCGCACAAGCTGTGGCTGGGCCTGGAGGCCTGGCGCTGGATGTTCCTGGTGGCGGTGCTGCCGGCGCTGATCTACGGCTCGCTGGTGCTGGGCGTGCCGGAATCGCCGCGGCACCTCGTGGCCAAGGGGCGCATGGACGAAGCGAAGCAGGTGCTGCGCCAGGTGCTCGACCTGCACGACGAGCAGGCGCTCGGCCACAAGCTCGATGACATCGCGCAGAGCCTGCGTTCCGAATACCGCCCCGGCCTGCGCGACCTGCGCGGCTCCATGGCCGGCCTGCTGCCGGTGGTGTGGGTGGGCATCCTGCTGTCGGTGTTCCAGCAGTTCGTCGGCATCAACGTGATCTTTTATTACTCGTCGACGCTGTGGCATTCGGTGGGTTTCAGCGAGTCCGATGCGTTTTCGATCAGCGTGGTGACCTCGGTGGTCAACGTGCTGGTGACCCTGGTGGCGATCGCCCTGGTCGACCGCATCGGGCGTAAACCTTTGTTGGCGATCGGCTCGGCCGGCATGGCGGTGACGCTGGGCCTGATGGCGTGGTGCTTCTCGCAGGCCACCGGCAGCGGCGCGGCGCTGAGCCTGCCGGCGCCGTGGGGCATGGTGGCGCTGGTGGCGGCCAATGCCTACGTGGTGTTCTTCGGCCTGAGCTGGGGCCCGATGGTGTGGGTGCTGCTGGGCGAGATGTTCCCCAACCGCATCCGCGCGATCGCACTGGCGGTGGCCGCGGCGGCGCAGTGGGTGGCGAACTTCATCATCACCAGCAGTTTTCCGGCGCTGTCGGAGCTGGGGCTCAGCTTCGCCTATGGCTTGTATGCCTTGTTCGCGCTGGTGTCGCTGGTGTTCGTGGTGAAGGCGGTGCGGGAGACGAAGGGGATGGAGCTCGAAGAGATGGGGCGCTGAAGAATGAAACCCTTCTCCCCGCCGGGGAGAAGGTGGCGGCAGCCGGATGAGGGGCGGGTGCTCGCGGAGGAAGATCGACGAAGCGTCGCTTGCTTTGATGTTGCCGCTTCAGCGCTCTGTAGGTCCCCCTCACCCCAACCCTCTCCCCGGCGGGGAGAGGGGGCTGACTGAGGCGGGATTCAGGCCGCTTTTTTCAGCGAAGCAAGGTCGATCACGAACCGATACCGCACATCGCTCTTCAACATGCGCTCGTACGCCTGGTTGATGTTCTGGATATCGATCATCTCGATATCCGACACGATGCCGTGCTCCGCGCAGTAATCGAGCATCTCCTGCGTCTCGGCGATGCCGCCGATGGCGGAGCCGGCGATCGCGCGGCGGCCGATCACCACGTTGTGCGCGGCCACCGCCGGTTCGATCGGTTCGAGCAGGCCGACCAGGCACAGCGTGCCGTCGATATTGAGCGTTTCCAGGTAGGGGTTGAGGTCGTGCGGGCTGGGCACGGTGTCGAGGATGAAGTCGAACGCGCGCGACACCGCTTTCATCTGCGCCGGATCGGTGGACAGCACCACGTGGTCGGCGCCCAGGCGGCGCGCTTCGGCTTCCTTGTCCGGCGTGCGGGTGAACAGGGTGACGTCCGCGCCCATCGCCTTGGCGAACTTCAGCCCCATGTGGCCCAGGCCGCCCAGGCCGACGATGGCGACCTTGCTGCCCTTGCCGATCTTCCAGTGGCGCAGCGGCGACCAGGTGGTGATGCCGGCGCACAGCAGCGGCGCGGCGGCCTTGGGGTCGAGCTTGTCGGAGATGCTCACCACGAACTTGTCGGACGACACGATGCGCTCGGAATAGCCGCCGAAGGTCGGCATGCCGTCGCGGCGGTCGATGCCGTTGTAGGTCCAGGTGGCGCCTTCGGCGCAGTACTGCTCCAGGCCGGCGTGGCAGGCGCCGCAGTGCTGGCAGGAGTCGACCATGCAGCCGATGCCGACCATGTCGCCGACCTTGAACTTGCTCACCTCGGCGCCGACCGCGCTGACGCGGCCGATGATTTCGTGGCCCGGCACCATCGGATAGATGCTGTTGTGCCACTCGTTGCGGGCCTGGTGGATGTCGGAATGGCAGACGCCGCAATACAGGATATCGATCACCACGTCGTCCGGGCGCGGATCGCGCCGCTCGAAGCGGTGCGGTGCCAGCGGGGTGGTGGCGGACTGCGCGGCGTAGCCTTGGATGGTCAGGGCCATGGGGGCGTGCTCCTAGGTCATTAGGGTGGCTGGTGACCTGAAAAGTATGAGTCGCCGCTCCCGCGCCCGGTTAGCCGGATACTGCGAGATCGTTGCCCGATCCTGCAAAGTCGTTTGGGAAGGTCGCCGGCGGCCGTAGAAATAGGCAAAATCCGCCTGTCGCTATACGGTGCAAGCCCATGCAGCACAAGCCTTTATACGAATCGATCCCGCCGCACCTGCAGGAATGTTGCGAGGAATTGACAGCGCGGATTGAACGATACGCCCCCGGCGAGGGCACCCACGACACGCCGTGGGGCTCGCTCACGGTGTTCCGCGCCGACTCCACCAGTACGCCCACCTGCACCCTGTACGAGCCCAGCTTCGGCATCGCCCTGCGCGGCGCCAAGCAGATCGTGCTGGGCCAGGAGGCGCTGGTGTTCGAGCCGGGCCGCTATCTGCTCACCTCGGTGGACGTGCCGGTGCTGGCGCAGGTGTCGCGCGCGGCGCCGGACGAGCCTTGCCTGTGCCTCAAGATCCGTTTCGACCTGCCGCGCGTGCGCGAGCTGCTGCCCGAAGTGCGCGCGGCGCGCGCGTCGGCTCCCTCGCGCGGCATTGCGCTGAGCCCGGTCACCGGCGACCTGCTCGATCCGGTGCTGCGCCTGGTGCGCCTGCTGGAGACGCCGCAGGATCTGCCGGTGCTGGGGCCGCTGCTGGAACGCGAGCTGCTGTATCGCCTGCTGACGGGAGAGCAGGGCGCGCGCCTGGCGCAGATCGCCACGGCGGGCAGCCAGGGGCATCAGATCACCCGCGCCATCCAGTGGCTGCGCGAGCACTATCAGCGGCCGTTGCGCATCGACGATCTGGCGGCGCAGGTGAACATGTCGACCTCGTCGCTGCATCACCACTTTCGCGCGGTGACGGCGGTCAGTCCCTTGCAGTACCAGAAGCAGCTGCGGCTGCAGGAGGCGCGGCGGCTGTTGCTGTCGGAGCGCTGCGACGTGGCGACCGCGGCGCATCGCGTGGGCTATGAAAGCCCGTCGCAGTTCAGCCGCGAATACAGCCGGCATTTCGGCGCGCCGCCGCTGCGGGATGTGGTGCGGTTGAGGGTGGAAGCAAGCGTGGCGTGACCCGCTTCTGCTCCCTCTCCCCTCCGGGGAGAGGGTTGGGGTGAGGGGCCGGGCGGAGCGTAGATGCGGGAAGAGAGCGCGAGCAGCGCCCTGTCGATCCTACATGGCAAGCCCCGCCCCTCATCTGCCTGCCGGCATCTTCTCCCCGGAGGGGAGAAGAGTTCTGTCTTTCAGCTCTCTCTCATCACCATCAACCGAATCTCAGTCATATCCTCGATCGCATAGCGCACGCCTTCGCGCCCTGCGCCGGACAGCTTCACGCCGCCATACGGCATATTGTCCACGCGGAAGCTCGGCACGTCGTTGACGATCACGCCGCCTTGTTCCAGCTCGTTCCACGCGCGCATCGCATGAGCCAGGCTGTCGGTGAAGATGCCCGCCTGCAGGCCGTAGTCGGAATCGTTGGTCATCGCGATCGCTTCGTCGAGCGTCTTGAACGGCGCCAGCAGCGCGAACGGCCCGAACACTTCCTGCCGGTTGACCTTCGCGTCGCGCGGCACGCCCTCCATCAAGGTGGCCTCAAGCATCGGTCCCTTGCGCTTGCCGCCGCACAGGACCTTGCCGCCGGCCTTGCGCGCTTCCTCGATCCAGCCATGCAGCCGCTCGGCCGCGGCTTCGTCGATCATCGGGCCGAGGAAGGTTTCCTTCTTCTTCGGATCGCCGGACTTCAGGTTTTTCACCGCCGCGACCAGGCGTTTCTTCAGCTCGTCGTACAGGCTTTCGTGCACGTAGATGCGCTGCACGCTGATGCAGCTCTGGCCCGACTGATAGAACGCACCGAATACCAGGCGCTCGATCACGTGGTCCAGCCGCGGCTTCTGATCCGCATCGACGATGCAGGCCGCATTGCCGCCCAGTTCCAGCGTCACCTTCTTGTGGCCGGCGCGGGTCTTCAGGTCCCAGCCGATCTGGCTGCCGGTGAAGGACAGCAGCTTGAAGCGGGGGTCTTCCACCAGCGGCGAGGCGTGCTTGCCGTCGAGGTTAAGGATGGAGAACGCACCTTTGGGAAGATCGGTTTCCGCCAGCACCTCGCCGATGATCAGCGCGCCGATCGGCGTGCGCTCGGCCGGCTTCAGCACGAACGGACAACCGGCCGCGATGGCCGGCGCCACCTTGTGCGCCACCAGGTTGAGCGGAAAGTTGAACGGCGTGATGAAGGACACTGGCCCCAGCGGCACGCGCTTCGTATAGCCATGGTAGCCATCGAGCCGCCTGGCGATTTCCAGGTTGATGGTTTCGCCGTTGGTGCGCACCGCTTCCTCGGCGGCGATGCCGAAGGTTTCGATCAGGCGGGTGACTTCGCCGGCCGAATCCTTGATCGGCTTGCCCGCTTCCACGCACAGCGCATAGGCCAGTTCGTCGCGCCGCTCGGTAAAGCGCTGCACGCAATGCTGCAGCACGGCCTGGCGCGCCCAGGGCTTGAACTGCCGCATCGGCTCGGCGGCCTTCACCGCGGCGGCGATCGCCTGCTCGGTGGCCTTGGCATCCGGCACCGCCACGCGCGTGGCGACCTTGCCGCTGTACTTGTCCAGCACGTCCATCCATTCCTTGGAGGTCTGCGCCTTGTTGGCCAGGTAGTAGGGATATTTTTTCTCAAGCATGCAGGCGCTCCGGTCACACCGCCGCGCTGAGGCGGCGGATCTCTTCGTTGAGGATGCGGTGGTTGTCGCTGTAGTCGATGGCCAGGTCGATCAGGTGCACGCCGCCCTGGTCGAAGGCGCGCTTGAGCGTGGGCAGGAACTCGTCCGCATTCTGCGGACGGTGGCCATGCGCGCCGTGCGCTTCGGCGAACTTGACGAAGTCCGGGTTGCTGAACTGCATGCCGAAATCCTGGTAGCCCATCTCCGCCTGCTTCCAGCGGATCATGCCGTAGGCGTCGTCGCGCAGCAGCAGGATCACCAGGTCCATCTTCAGGCGCACGGCGGTTTCCAGCTCCTGCGCATTCATCATGAAGCCGCCGTCGCCGCAGATCGCCAGCACCTTGCGCTCCGGATACACCAGCTTGGCCGCCATGGCCGAGGGCAGGCCGGCGCCCATGGTGGCGAGCGCGTTATCCAGCAGCACGGTGTTGGGCTGGCGGGCGCGGTAGTAGCGCGCATACCAGATCTTGTACATGCCGTTGTCCAGGCACAGCACGCCGTCGTCGGGCATGTAGCGGCGCGTGTCGGCGACCAGCCGCACCGGGTGGATGGGGAAGCGCGGGTCGTTCTCGTGCTCGGCCAGCTGGCGGTGGAAAGCCTCGCGCACCTTGTCGAAGTACTTGAAGTTCCAGTGCGCCTGCGGGGTCAGCGCGTCGGTCAGGCGTTCCACCGTATGCGCGATGTCGCCCACCACTTCGATCTGCGGGAAATAGACCGTGTCCACTTCCGCCGAGGAGAAGTTGATGTGGATGACGGTGCGCCGGCCCTTGTGCATGAAGAACGGCGGCTTCTCCACCACGTCGTGGCCGACGTTGACGATCACGTCGGCGGCGTCGATCGCGCGATGCACGAAGTCGCCATCGGAGAGCGCGGCATTGCCCAGCCACAGCGGGTGGTCCTCGTCGACCACGCCCTTGCCCATCTGGGTGGTGAAGAACGGGATGCCGAGCTTGTCGATGAAGGTGCGCAGCGCCACCGCGGTGCGCTGGCGGTTGGCGGCGGCGCCGATCATCAGGATCGGGTGCTTCGCGGACGTGATGGCCTCGCCGGCCTGCACCAGGGCGGCGTCGTCGGGCGAGGGGCGGCGCGCGTATTCGGTGGGCAGCAGGATGGCTTCGTCCACTTCGTCGCGGGCGATGTCTTCAGGCAGTTCCAGATGCACGGCGCCGGGGCGTTCCTCTTCGGCGCGGCGAAAGGCTTCGCGCACGCGTGCGGGGATGGTGGGCGCGGAGACGATCTGCCGCGTGTACTTGGTCAGCGGCTGCATCATGTCGACCACGTCGACCAGCTGGAACAGGCCCTGCTTGTGCGTGCGGATGGGTTTCTGGCCGGTGATCATCATCATCGGCATGGCGCCGAGCTGCGCATAGGCCGCGGCGGTGACCAGGTTGGTGGCGCCGGGGCCGAGGGTGGACAGCGCGACGCCGGCTTCGCCGGTGAGGCGGCCCCAGGTGGCGGCCATGAAGCCGGCGGCTTGTTCGTGGCGGGTGACGATCAGTTCGATCTTGGAGTCGCGGAGGGCTTCGACGAGGTCGAGGTTTTCTTCGCCGGGGACGCCGAAGATGCGTCTTACGCCTTCGGCTTCGAGGGCTTTTACGAATAACGCTGCTGCTTTCATGCATTCGCGTTCCATCGGGGGGATGGCCGGGCAGGATGCGCTCGTTCTCGTTTAAAAGGTGTGAGATGGGGTGGGTTTGGTTATATGGAATTTGGGGGTTTGTTATTTGCTGCGCGTCATCCTGACCTGCTCGTCATCCCGGCGTAGGCCGGGATCCGGTTTCTGTATCGCCTGGTTTTCGCGTGGTCGCGAACTGGCCGCTTATGCAGCGGGCATTTCGGACGCCTGCCGGCGCCCGAGTCACTTTCTCTTTGCTGGGGCGGTTTCAACGGGTCAATGCAACACCCATAGTGTTGATGACCGGGAGAGGCGATGAGCAAGGCAGGATCGACCGCAAGGCGGCTGAACGCGGA